>JAJFUM010000469.1 GCA_021372415.1 Deltaproteobacteria bacterium | reverse complement strand
GATCCCCTCTGGTTCGGGGTCATGTTCGCCGTGATGATCCAGATCTCCTACCTGTCGCCGCCCTTCGCCTATGCGGCCTTCTACGTGAAGGGGGTGGCATCGCAGCAGAAGATCCCGATCCCCATCAGCGATCTTTATTGGGCCACCATCCCCTTCATGGTGATGCAGATCATCGGGGTGGTCCTCATGTGTCTCTTCCCCGATATTGTTCTGTGGATACCGAATCATGTGTTCTGATGCCCGGGGATTCCATCCCCTGGCGTTCATGACCCGGGGGATGGAAAGGCCTGGGAGTCTGGATAGGGAGAAGGGCAATGAAGGATGTGAATATCGGCAGACGGGTCGTCATCGCATGCCGAGTCATGGAACCGGAGCTGGAGCGGGTTCGGGCGGAGACTGAGGAAGAGGTGGAAATCGTTTATCTCGACCAGGCCCTCCACCGGACGCCGACGCGGCTCCTGGGACAGCTTCAGGAGAAGATCGACCAGGCGGCGCAGAGGGCTTCCCGGATCATCCTGGGGTATGGCTTGTGTTCCAACGGGGTGGTCGGCGTCACGGCGCGTCAGCAGGGGCTCATCATCCCCCGCTGCCACGACTGCATCGCCCTGTTTCTGGGGTCGCCCTCCCGCTACCAGGAAGTATTCCGTCAGAAGCCGGGGACCTATTACCTGACTCCCGGCTGGATCGCGGAGAAGAAGGATCCTCTGGGCATTCTCGAAGAGAATACCGCCAAGTTCGATCGTGAGACGGCGGAGTGGGTGATGGAGGAGGAGCTCAAACATTACACCCATATCGCTCTGATCGATACGGGAGTGGAAAATATGGCGCCGCTGAGGGCGCGGGCGATTCAGAACGCCGAGGTCCTGAAGAAGCAGTACGAAGAAATCCAGGGCAGCCTCGAATACTTCCGCGAGATTGTGCGGGGACCCTATGAGGAGGATAAATTCATCTGCCTCAAGTCGGGCGAGGCCTTCAAACAGGAAATGTTTTTCTAAAGATGTGCGGCATCCTCGGGATGTTGCCCGTTCATGCCAGGGCCGGGGGATCTCGATGATAGCCACCCATAACCACTCAACGGAGAAAGGGAGAAGAGACAGATGTCTAAAATTCAGGAGATTGGTGCAGCCATTGAATCTGGCAAGGGGAAGAATGTTCAGGACCTTATTGGGGCGGCCATCGGCGGCGGCTTGAAGCCCATGGAGGTTTTGCAGGGGATGATCGACACCATGGGGGCCGTCGGCGAAAAATTCAAGGACGGTCAGATTTATGTGCCGGAAATGCTCATCGCAGCCCGGGCCATGAAGAAGGGCCTGGAGACATTGAAGCCGCATCTGGTTGGCGAAACCGGTGCCACGATCGGCAAATTCATCATTGGAACCGTGGCGGGCGACCTGCATGACATCGGCAAGAATCTCGTGGCCATGATGGTCGAGAGCCAGGGGTTCGAGGTGATCGACCTGGGCGTCGACGTGAAGGCCGAAAAGTTCATCGAGGCGATCAAGGCCAATCCCGATTGCAAGGTCTTGGGAATTTCGGCGCTCCTGACCACGACCATGCCGGCCGTGAAGGAGACGCTCAATGCCTTCGTGGCCGCAGGGGTGAGGAACCAGGTGAAGGTCATGGTGGGCGGGGCCCCCGTCACCCAGGGCTTTGTCGATTCCATCGGCGCCGATGGATTTGCGGCGGATGCGGCCACGGCCGCGAGCAAGGCCAAAGAACTGAATAAACGTCTCAATTAGGAGGACCGTTCATGAATTCACGTGAAAGAGTGTTGTGCACCCTGAACCACAGGGAACCCGACCGCATCCCCCTGGACCTCGGGTCCGGACACTGCTGCAAGTTCACCAAGTATTTCTACGTGAAACTGCTGGATTACTTCGGCATCAAGGAGGACAAGCTGGAAATCTGCAGCCTGCCCTACCAGGTCGTCTATGCCTCGGACCGGGTGTTGGATCTGCTGAAGTGTGACGTGCGCAACCCCAGGCTCAAACCCATCAAGCCCCCGAACCCCTATTCCAAGAAATGGGAAGACGACGAGAGCTACTACGCGCGGAACGAATGGGGCACCCTCTACCGGATGCCCAAAAAGAAGGCCCTTTACTTCGATCTCTACGACACGGTCCTTAAGAACTCGGAGAGCGCCGAAGAGGACCAGCAGTTCGTTTGGCCCGTGCCGGAGAAGTTTGCCAAGGAGGACCGCAAGGAGCTCGAGGACTACCGCAAGGCCGGTTATGCCACCATGATCACCGAGGTCTTCGGTAACGGTTTCCTGCAGACCGGCCCCCTCGTCTGGGGGTTCGAGAACTGGCTGGCCATGCTCTTGGCCGAACCGGAGCGGTGCATCCCCTTCATGGAAAAGCTGCTTGAGAAGAAGATGGAGTACTACGACAACATCTTCGAGGTCTATGGCGGCCTGGTCGACACCACAGCCGAGCCCGACGATTTCGGCACCCAGCGCGGCACCTTCGTCTCTCCGAAGCTGATCCGGGAGATGATGATGCCCTGCCACAAGAAGCTCAACGCCCACATCAAATCCAAGCAGGACGTCAAGATCATGCTCCATACCTGCGGGTCGGTCTACGACATCTTGCCGGACATCATCGATGCGGGCTACGACATCCTCAACCCCGTCCAGATCACGGCGACGAACATGGAACCCGAGCGGCTCAAGAAAGAGTTCGGCAAGGACATCGTCTTCTGGGGCGGCGGGATCAACACCCAGGCGACCCTGCCCAACGGCACGCCCCAGCAGGTCCGGGACGAGACCAAGCGGCTCATCGACACCTTCGCCCCGGGCGGCGGGTTCGTCTTCTCCACCGTCCACAACGTCCAGGACGACGTGCCCGTGGAGAACTTCATCGCGATGTGGGAGACCTTCCAGGACAACTGCAAATACTGACCAGTGCCCACTGTCGGGAAATTGCGGGCCGAAGCCTCGCCAGCGGGGAGGCTTCGGCCCGTCTGTCTAACGGCCTGAAAACGAGGATGGTCAGGAAGGACAGGAAGAATGCCGGTGGGACCGGAACGACCCGCCGGCATCTTCCCCGTTTTCTCCGTTCGTCTCGGTCTTCCCTTCCGGAATCTGGAGGTGGGGGAAGGCATCCTCCATGTGGGGGATGAACATGGCCGCCATGAACTCCTCCTGGAAGTCCTCGGACAGGGTCAGTTCGAGGTATTCGACCCGCCGGGCCATCTGCTCGGCCTCTTGACGCTTGTCACGGTCGAGCAGGGCGATCCTTGCCCCGTCACCGGCGGCATTGCCCACCGAAGAGATCCGGTCGGGATCGCAGTCTGGAAACATTCCCAGGAGCATCGCCGACCCCTTGTCGATGTAACTCCCGAAGGCTCCCGCGAGGGTCACTCTCTCGATGGTTTCGATCCCCATTTTTTTCATCAGCAGTTTCGCACCGGCGTAAAGGGCGCCCTTGGCCAACTGAACGTTCCGGACGTCCTGCTGGGTGATCGTGATCGCCTCAGACAGGGTGGTTTCATCCGGCCATGCAATGACGAACTCCGCTTTCCTGTCGGTCGAACGGAGCCGCGGCGTCGCGAGATCGGAACGGAAGCGGCCGCTTTCATCAAGGATGCCTGCCCTGTAGAGTTCCGCCACGGCGTCGATGATTCCCGAGCCGCAGATCCCCCGGGCACTGGCGAGTCTGGACTCGGGATGCCAACGCTCCTCGCCGATGACCTTGAAGGAGACCTCCCGCGTTTCCGGATCGATTCGGATCCTTTCGATGGCCCCGGGAGCCGCCCGCATGCCGAAGCGGATGTGCGCCCCCTCCAGGGCCGGGCCGGTGGCGCAGGAGGCGCAGAGGAGTTTCTCCCGGTTGCCCAGGATCATCTCCCCGTTGGTCCCCACGTCGATGATGAGGACCGTCTCGTCCCGGCGGTAGGGTTCCTCCGCAATCAGGACGCCGACGTTGTCAGCCCCGACAAAGCCCGCTTCGATCGGCAGGATGTGGACGTTGGCCGCGGGGTGGGCCGCAAGGCCCAGATCCCGCGCCTTGACGTCAAGGCTGCGGTGGATGACCGGAGCGAAGGGGGCGACCCCGAGCGAACGGGGGTCGATGCCGAGAAAGAAGTGATGCATGGCCGTGTTTCCAACGACCGTGATTTCGAGGATGTCCATCGGGGAAAGGCCGGCGTCCGCAGTGACGTTTCGGATGAGCTCGTTCAGGCATTCGATGATGGCCCCCCGCATCTTTTCCATGCCGTCGGGGTGGTCCATCACATAGGTGATCCGCGCGATCACGTCGTCGCCATAGGCGACCTGGGGGTTCATGAGCGATTGGGTGGCCACGAGCCTTCCGGTCTTCAGGCTGCACAGGTATCCGGCCACGGTGGTCGAGCCTATGTCGACCGCGAGCCCATAGGTCTCTTCCACCTCTCCCGGAAAGATGGCCAGGATCTCTCGTTCCATCCAAACCGCCGCGGTGACGGTCCCCTTGCCTTCGCGGAGGGCACCGGAGAGGCCGATCAAGGCGGAACGGTCGATCTCGGGGCGCTGAAGGCCGAACCGTTCCCCAAGGGCCGCGGCCAAGCGTTCGTAGTCTCCCAGCGGGCGATCCAGCGTGGGGGGAGCGGGGGTTACCGGGAAGAGGCGGACGGCAGGGTTCAGGGAGATGGCCTTCTTGGCCGCCTCCTTCCGGACGATCTGGGTGCCGGTCCGGCTCTTTTCCGGAACAAAGATGACCAGGTCGCCGAGGATGACGGCCGCGCAGGCCAGACGGTAACCTTCCGCCCGTTCTCTTTCCCCGGTGAACCTCGCCTCTTCTTCCGTCAAGGGGGAGAGGTGGTCGGGACCCGAGGCGATGCCGTGGCGCTCGAAGGTCCCCGTCTCGACGCGGATGAGGCACTTTCCGCAGGATTTCTTTCCGCCACAGACGGATTCGATCCCCACGCCAAGCAGACGCGAGGCCTCCAGAACGGTTGTACCCTCCGGGACCTTTCCCCGCCTGCCGGAGGGCTGAAAAATCACCTGATGCGTCTTCATCGATCTCAAATGTCCTTTCCCCAAGGTCAGGCGCGCAGCCTGTTCCTGCAGTCAAGGACCAACATTAACCATAGGCAGGGGCTTCCTGTCAAAGGTTTGATGACATCTTTTTGGGGTTATCATCCGTCCACCCTTTATTGCTCTCCATCAGCAGACAGATGAGGCTGTGGCATCGGCGCCAGATAACGGCCCGAACGGTTGGGGTCCATCGCGTGCAAGAAAAGACGGCGCCCCTGGATTTTGTCATCCAGGGGCGCCGCATGGAGGGCTCTGGAGCTCTCCGTTCTTATTCATGGTCTGCCAATGAGGCTCATGAGGCCGTTAATCCAGCCACCGTGTCAACGGCACTGGCCGCATCGGCGGCATAGCCGTTCGCGCCAATCTCCCGGGCAAATTTCTCACTCACCGGAGCCCCACCCACGATCACTTTGGTTTTGCCGTTGTGAGCATGCAACTTTTCAACGGTGTCCTGCATCTGAGTCATGGTGGTCGTCAGCAGCGCCGATACCCCGACCACATCGGGCTTATGTTCCTCGACGACCTGGATGAATTTCTCCGTCGGGACATCCACGCCCAGATCGATCACTTTGTAGCCGGCTCCCTCCAGCATCATGATGACCAGATTCTTCCCGATATCATGCATATCGCCCTTGACCGTACCGATGGCGACAGAACCCTTTTCCTTGACCCCCGCTTTGACGATCAGGGGTTTGATGATGGAAAGGCCTGTGTGCATGGCACGTGCGGCCATGAGCACTTCCGGGACATAGACCTCATTCTTTTTGAAGCGGGCACCGATGAAGTTCATGCCCGCGATCAATCCGTCGTTGAGGATGGTTGAAGGATCCAAGCCTTCGGAAATGGCAACATCCGTATATTCTTTAACCTTTTTTGCGCTTCCGCCGATGACACTGTCTTTGATTCGTTCCAGGGTGGACATGTTCAGACTCCTCGGGTTATTTCATCTTCATGATTTTTTCGTAGTAGCCCTTGGTAGAAGGCCACGTCTTTTCAAGGGTGGGAACGACTTTGGGGACAATGGCCTCCCACTGGGAGCGTTCGGTGTTGATGATGGTCATCCCCTTGTCCTTGAGCTTCTTCAGGGTATCGTTGAAATTGGCCTCTTCCCGGGTATTGTTGTCCTTGGCCAGGTCGGGCATGGAGCTGACCAGGAGCTTCTGGTAACTGGCGGGGAGAGACTCGAACTTCTTGGCATTGATCACGACCCACTGCACGTCGAAACTGTGGTTGGACAGGGTCAGATACTTGGTCACTTCGAACATGGAATAGTCAAAGATGTAGTCGAGGGGCAGTTCCACCACATCGACCACCCCTTGGCTGATGGCCGTGTACATTTCGTTCAGGGCGACGTTGGTCGGTACGGCTTCGAGGATCTTCAGGGCGGAATTGGTCGCCGTGTCGCCTGCCCGCACCTTCAGGTTCTTGATATCTTCCGGGCTTTTGATCGCTTTGGCTTTGGACGCGAACTGACGCGGCATTCGATTGAGCCCGATCCCCAGGATCTTGACGTTTTGGGATTCGGCCTTCTTGACGATCGCCATACCTTCAGGGCTGGTCCACCACTTGTAGGCATGTTCCGTGCTCCTGAACAGGAACGGCACCTTGGTCAGGTAGCCCTGCTCAACCTTGTAATCCACCAGGGCGTTCATGCCCTGGACGTTGAGATCCAGAGATCCCAGGGACGTCTGTTCCGAGAGTTCCTTGTTGGAGCCCAACTGGTTCTGTGGAAAAATATCGACCTTGAGTTTCCCTCCGGTTTGGTCGGAGAGCTTCTTGGCCCAGTTGGTCAGCGCCTTTCCGGTGAAAGATTCCGCATGGGAGTTGTGGCCCAGCTGCAGGGTGATCTGCTTGCCCTCCGCGGCGGCAGCGAAGGCGCCATGGGTGAAATAACCGGTGCCGGCCAATACCAGCATCAAGGCTACGAGAAACCTCAGTGAAGAATGCATTCTCATTTGTTCTCCCCTTTCAAAAGAAGTTGTTATGTTACCGATTGAGCCTTCGGACGACCGTCCCTGCTCTGAGGGATGGAAGGTCAAGCGGCAATCCCCTTTTATTTGTACCATCCGTATTTGAGGATTGTTTCGTTCATGGCCAGGACGTTTTCCGGCTTGCAGTAAGCGACCAGGCCGTTGGAGCTGGCGATGATGTACCCGCCGCCCTTGCCCACCCGCTCCAGTTTTTCCTTCACCTCAGCGATGGTTTCTTCCGTGGTCCCGCGCGTCAAGGTGTGGTGTAAATCGATGTTGCCCAGGAGGCACACCCTGTCCCCGTACGTCTCTTTGAGCTTGAAGATGTCCATCACGGGGGGCTCGAGGTTGGCGATGGCCGCCGGCTTCAGCTGGAGGATATAGTCCATGACGGGCAGGTAGTCGCCGTCGGAGTGGTAAACCTTGGGCAGGGCGATCTTCTCTGCCACCTTCTTGGCGTGCGGAAGGATATGCTTTTCGTATTGAGCGGGGGTCACCATCGGACCGTCCTGGAATGCAATGTCCTCGGAGAGCCAACAGAAATCGAAGTTCATGTTGTTGACCCGTTCGATGACCTTCGAGCACCATTCCCCGAACACATCGAACGCCGCTTCCACGAACTCCGGCTCGTCCGCCAGGGCGAAGACGAAATTCTCGTATCCCATGCTGTTGTAAACGTTGCTGATCCCGAGGCGAAGGCTCGCGAGTGCCGCGTAATCCCCCTTGAGCTTCAGGTATTCCTTGGCGTTGGCATAGAAGGCGTCGGACTCGGGGTCGGGGAGCCATTTCTTGATCTTGTCGAGGTCCTCCCAGCCCTTCAACCAAGGCTCCTTGATCATTTCCAGGTCACCCCGCTTTTCGACCTGGGCATAGATCGGCGGCCTGAAATCATAGGTGATGTTGTCGATACAGAGCTTCTCATGGATCACCGGCATGAAACGGGCTCCCGGGATGGGGACAATTTCCCTTCCCATGATCTTGCTCACGAGACTGGGGTGAATGTAGTTCTCCACCCAAGGGACCCTGTCCGCCTGGCCCCTCTTCAGGGCCGTCAGCACTCTTTCTCTGGGTTTCATCTGTTCCATTTTGTGTTCCTCCAACCTTATCTTATTTGTAGGCTATATTGGGAATCCAGGTCGTCAGTCCTGGGAATATGACGCACAGGATGATCGCTGCATAGATCACCGCTATCAGGGGGATCATGGCCCAGAAAGTCTGCTCCGGTTTTGTCTCGGCGATCTGACTGGTCAGGTAGAGCGAGATGGCCACCGGCGGGGTGAGCGTTCCAATCAGACTCGCCATGGTCACGATGGAAAAGAAATAGATGGGGTCTACGCCCAGCTGTTTCGAAAGGGGTACCAGGACGGGGACCACCAGCATGATGACCGGTGTGCTGGAGAGCAGCATGCCCAGCGGGATCAGGGCGATGATCAGCATGGCGAAGACCTGATAGGGCGAGTGGGCGAAGCCCATCAGGAGATCGGCGACAAAGTTGCCGATCCTCTGGCGGGTCAGCATGTAGCCGTAAAGATTCGCCATGGCCACGACAAAGAGGATCCCGGCTGAGGACACCAGGGTCCTGTAGCAGATGCTGTACAGATCCTTGACCTTCAACTCCTTGTAAATGAACAGGCCGACCACCAGGCCGTACAGGACCGCGACGGCCGCCGCTTCGGTCGGTGTGAAGATCCCCGAAACCATTCCCCCGATCAGGACCACGGGCATCAGCAATGCCCAGATGCCGTTTTTCGTTTCGGTCAATCTGACCTTCCAGCTCAGTTTCGCCTGTTTATCCTTTGGATAACCGTATATCGACGATATGGTGTAAACGACGATCATCAGGCCGAGGCCGATCAGGACGCCGGGGGCGAAACCGGACAGCAGCATCTTCCCGATTGAGATCTGGGCGAGGGAGGCGGTGATGACCATCACGATGCTCGGCGGGATGATCGGTCCCAACTCCGAGCTGACCCCCACGATCGCCGCAGCGAAATTCCGCTTATAGCCCTGCTTGACCATGGCCGGGATCGTGATGGGGCCGATCGCGGCGATCTCAGCCAGGGTCGAGCCGCTTGCCCCCCCGAAGATCATGCAGGCCAGTACGGTGGCCAATCCCATCCCGCCGCGGATATGTCCGAGAAAAGCCTTTGCAAAGCCGATCAGCCGGTTGCTGATGCCCCCGTTGTTCATCAATTCCCCCGCCAGCATGAACAGGGGAATTGCGGTCATTTCAAAGCTGTTGACCCCACCGAAGGCCTTTTGGATGATCGTATCCAGCGGGATACCGAGCGTCAGGAAGTAAACGATGGTGGTCAGGCCCATGGAGACGGCGATGGGGATTTTCAGGGCAATGAACACCAGCAACAAGATGATGACGACGGCTGTAATCAAAGGCTATCCTCCTTGTCATGGAATACATTCATCAGGCATAAAGACGCGCAGGATTTTGAGACGTCCTTTATGCGGTCCTTAACGTAAGACAGCTTTTTCAACCGCATACGAGAAGCCCCATTCGGTCTGCCGATCAAGATGCCGTTGCGTCACTTCCACCCGCCTGATGAGGGATTCTGGTGGCAGGGTTTGCAATGTATTTCGAGACCGTAAAAAAGATGGTCAGAGCCGCACCGATGGGGATGGATACGTACACGTAGGCGTAACTGAACCAACTCAATGTTTCACCGAACATGCCCCGTTCATAGTCGGTCATTTTTATCCCGTAAAAGATGAGAAAGACCATGAATCCGATGACCACGGCATCGGCCACCCAATTGGTGATTCTTTTCGCCCACTCCGGCAGCATGAGGTCAATGACATCGACGAGGATATGTTTGTTGTCCTTTGTTGCAAGGGCCGCCCCGGCAAAGGTCGTCCAGATCAGGGAATATCGAACGATCTCGTCCGCCCAGGTGATGGGAGCATTCAGCAAATATCTGAAGACAACGCCGATGACCAACAGGATGGCCTGGAAGACGATAATGGCCACCATGAACCCCTCAAATATTTTCCCCAGAAATCTGAATAGTGCCATCTCTTTCCCTCCTTGCCGACGACCGGAAAGTCGCCGCATTTCAGACTGCATGTGCCGGATGGTGTCCTATAAAAGTGTCCTGAACCGTTTTCGTCACTTCGGACGGCGAATTTTCAATTTTCTCTTCTCATGGTTTTCATATCCGATATGAGGCTGGTTTCCGTGATCACGGACCTGAGTTTTGCCGAGATGCGCTCAGCGGATGCCTGGATGTCATTCATGGTATCAAGGGGGTTGTAACGAAATTTAGGACCGAAAACGCAAAGCGCTACCGGGCAGACGTACCCCTTGACAGGGACCGAAATTCCTGCGGAGTCGGGGAACCTCTCGCCGGTGGTGAGCGCATATCCCCGACGCCGGATGGTGTTGATTTCCTTCATGCGCAGATCCGGGTCACTCATGAACTTCGGAGCGATCGGGGGCATATCCAGGACGGTAAAAAACTGCTGCAGGGTCTGGTCGTCGTATTGGGAGAGAAGCACGCGCCCGGCCGATCCCACTGCAATGTGCGTCGTGGACCCCTCGCCGTGGGACAGGGAGATCCCCTCGCTGCTGGGACACTCTTTGAGGACCAGCCGCTGGTCGCCGAGGGGGATGAGGAGAAGGGACGTTTCACGGCTTGTTTCCTGCAGGTGGCGCAGTTCGTCTGCCGCGCAGACAATCAACAGACGATGGAGGACAAGGGGATTTACCGACAATTGCAGAAACAGGGGTCCGATATGGTAAGTGCGGGTGATGGGGTCCCGATAGGAGAAGCCGGTCTGGGCGAGGCTCTTCAAAATACGGTGCGCCGTGCTTTTGCTGAGGCCAACCTGCTGGTAGACATCTTCCAGGCGGGAAACCCCGCCGGCGACGACCTGCAGGATCTTGGCGCCAAGGAGGATCGTATTGACCGTTTTCGTTGAGCCCATTTAATCTCACTATGTAAGATTTAAATGCCACAATGTAAGATCATGATATGGCTTTCCGCAGATGTTGTCAAGGGAATATTGATGCTCAGAGGCAAAACACCATCCAGCTTGATTTGGCCGGACAGGATGTGATATGTCTGTTTCCCCGCGTGCCGGGGAGTGTAGGGTGTCGATGAGCAACCGCAATCCGTCCCATGAAGCGTCATCCCGCAACCAGGCGGTCGATCTGGCCTGTTTGGGGATCGCCATTCTGAACCGAGACGAGATCCTGGCCTGCAATCCCCGTTTTCAGGAGATCGCCGGTTTCGATGGCGCAGAGGGGCGGCTGGAGCCCTTTCTACAGTGGATCGCCCCTGCATACCGAGAGCCCTTCCTGCTTCACCTGGAGGCGCTCCTGCAGGGGGACCTGATGCGCGTCGGTTTTGAGCTTGGCGGAGGGCCGGTCGGTGCCGGCCGCCTCTTCCTGGGAGACGCCCAACGGATCCTGTTTGCAGCAGGATTTCCCGCAGTCCATCTGACCCTGAAAGACCTCGGAAGCTTGGCAGTCCTGCAATCCCGGTCCACCGAAGACGATGGCCCGCAGGTGAAGGTCCACCACGACGACCGACTGGCGGTCCTGGGCAGCATGGCCGCCGGAATTGCCCATGAACTCAACCAACCCCTGAACACGATCCGCGTCGTCACCGACGGCTTGCTGTTCGGCCGCAGCGAGGGTTGGTTGCTCGATCAGGAAGAACTCTTCGAGGATCTGGAAATGATCTCCCGACAGGTGGTCCGGATGGATAAGGTCATCCAGACCGTCCGGAATTTCGCCCGGGGGGAGCGCGGCCGGGCCGATGAGTCCGTTCACGTCAATGTGGCGGTCGAAAACGTCCTGACGATGATCGGCCGGCAGATCGAGGCCCACGGGATCCGGCTGGAAAAGGACCTGGACCCGGAACTGCCGCCGATCCGGGCGATCCTCAACGAACTGGAACAGGTCGTCATGAACCTGATCGTCAACGCCCGGCAGGCCCTGGACGAATGCGCCCGCCCCCGGAAGATCCTGAGGATCCGGACGGGAAGCCGGGACGGGACGGTCTTCATCGAGGTGAGCGACAACGGTCCAGGCATCGCCGAGCCGCTTCTTGAGAGGATCTTTGACCCCTTCTTCACCACCAAGGAGGTGGGGCAGGGGACCGGGCTGGGGTTGAGCATCAGCCAGTCCATCGTCCGGAATCTCGGGGGACGCATCGATGCGGCCAATAACGGGAACGGAGGCGCCACCTTCGTAATCCATGTCCCTGCCGCCGGGGAGGAAACTTGAACATCCTTCTGATCGACGACGAGGCGGACGTCCGCCGCAGCCTCTCGCAGTTCCTGCAGAAATTGGGGCACACCGTTGTCCCTGCCGCCGACGGCATGGAAGGGCTCCGGGAGTTCCACTCCCAGCCCTTCCACCTGGTGATCACCGACATCCGCATGCCCGAGATCGACGGCCTGGAACTCCTCAGGCGGATCAAAGTCATCGAGAAGTCTCCCGTGGACGTCATCGTCGTGACCGGTCACGGCGACACGGAGAGTGCCGTCAAGGCCCTCAAGTTCGGGGCCTTCGATTATCTCCCCAAGCCGATCGACGTTCGGGAACTGGCCATCGTGATCGAACGATCAGAGGCCTACATTTCCCTGCGCGAGAACTACCGGGAGCTCAAGCAGCAATTCCAGGAGCGGGTCAGCCTCGAGACCCAGGCGGTCCGTGGCGAGGCGGAGAAGCTCCGGACCGCCTATCTGGAAGAGATCGGCCTGGACGGCCTGGGCGTCTATTCCGAGGCGATGCATCGGATCGTGAACCAGGCCGAACGGTACAGCACGGACCGTCAGATCCCCGTCCTGATCGAGGGAGAAAGCGGAACGGGCAAGGAACTGATCGCCCGATACATTCATTTCTCGGGGGCCGGCAGCGCGCTCCTGCCCTTCGTGGCCATCAACTGTGGGGCCGTCAGCCAGGAGCTCTTCGAGGGGGAGCTCTTCGGCCACGAGCCGGGGGCCTACACGGGGGCCACCGCACGCGGGCAGATGGGGAAGATCGAGGCGGCCTCCGGCGGGACGCTCATCCTGGACGAGATCGTCGAGATGCCCCAGGGGTTCCAAGACAAACTGCTCCGCGTCCTGGAGGAGAAACGGCTCTACCGCCTGGGGGGGATCAAGGAGATCCCCGTGGACATCCGGATCGTCTCGGCGACCAACAAGGAACTGGAGCGGGAGGTGAAGGCCAAGCGCTTCCGTCTCGATCTCTACTACCGGATCAACATGGGGCGGATCCGGATCCCGCCTTTGCGCGAGAGGCCCGAGGACATCCTCCCCCTGGCCCTCCGTTTCGCCGAGCGGGCCTCGCGGCGCCGGGGCCAGCGGTTCGGCGGGTTCACGCCCGATGCGGAGCGGTTGCTCGCCTCGCTGCCCTGGCCGGGGAACGTCCGCCAGCTTAAAAACGCGATCGAGCGGCTCGTCCTGATGCACTCCTGGGCGCCCGTGGACGCGGAGGCGCTTTCCTTCGCCCGGGAAGGGGCCGATCCCGGCGGGGTGGTCTCAGGGGCCGGTGTCCTTTCGGCGGAAGGGGCATTCGAGCTTCCCGAGAACGGGCTCGATCTCGAGGGACTGAACCGGCGGATCGTCGCCAAGGCCCTGGCCAAGCACGGGGAAAACCGGACCCGAACGGCAGCCTACCTGGGGATCTCGCGGCGGGTTCTGGAGGGTCGCCTCAAGAAGCTCTGAACGGGCCGTTGAAAAACCTCCCTCTGCTTGCTTTCCCTTATCCTTCTCCGTTCAACGATCCAGCCAGACGCCTTTAGACCCGGGATGTTAGGGACCTCGCAGCCGGGCATTCTTGCAAGGCCTATGGCTTTTTCATAAGGGACCCAGCCGATTTCAAGTGGCGAACAGAAAAGGGGCCCCGAACGGGGCCCCTTGGTTCGTGCCTGGGAAAGGATGAGGGAGCGACGTGCCTACCCCTTCCTGACCGCCGCCGGGACGATCCGGATCAGGAGGATCGAGACCAGACACATCACCCCGGCAATCACGAAGGAGGCGATGTAATTCCCGGCCGCGTAGGTCTTGACCGCCACGACGCCCGCCGTGACGCTTTCAAAGGGGACCTCCTTGACGACCTCCATCAGCTTCGGGGCGATCCAGGGGCCGAAGAGGCCCGCCGTCCCGTAGGCCATGAACATGCAGCCGTAGTTGACCCCCATGTTCCTCGTTCCGAAGTAGTCCGCCGTCACGGCCGGGAAGACGCCCAGAAAGCCGCCAAAGCAGAATCCCACCGACATGACCCCGATCAGAAACAGGGGGAAAGAGGTAAGCCAGTTGAGGGCAAGCATCACGGCCCCGCTGTAGAGGAACATGATGTAGAGGGTGTTCTTCCGGCCGATGCTGTCCGAGATCTTTCCCCAGAGGATCCTGCCCAGGGCGTTCATGACCGAGATCGCCATGACCGCCGTGGTCCCCTTCGTCAGGATGTCCAGGTAGGCATCCTTGGGGATTGTGGGAAACTGGGGCACCAGGGCCAGGATCGAGAAGGACTGCCAGATGTTGACCGTGTTCATGATGATGAGGAACCCTGCCGAGCAGCCGGCGAAATAGGCAAGCCACAGGAGCCAGAACCGGGAGGTCCGGACCATCTCCTGCCAGGTGTAGTCGGCACCGAGGGAACATCCCGTGCCGCTGGCGGCCGCAGGGGGCGTCCAGCCCGGCGGGCAGTAACCGGTCGGAGGGGTGACCATGAACATCGCTCCGACCATGACAACAATGAAGAAGATCGTCCCAAGGTAGAGGAAGGTGTTCATGACGCCGACGGAGAGGATCAGGGCCTTGGCCACGGGGGCGAAGACCAGGCCGCCGCCGCCAAACCCCGCCACGGCCAGCCCCGAGATAAGGCCCCTCTTGTCGGGAAACCATTTGACGCAGGTGGCGATGGGGCAGACATAGGCGGTGCCGATCCCCAGGCCGCCGATGACGCCGAAGCCCAGCGTGAAGGTGAGCAGGCTCCCTGCTCTCGATGCGATCAGGAGGCCGAGGCCCAGCATAACCGCCCCTGCCATGGCCACGTAGCGCGGCCCGATCCGGTCCTGAACCCGACCGGCGAAGATGGTCGCCAGGCCGAAGAAGAGCAGGACCAG
Source organism: Deltaproteobacteria bacterium (assembly GCA_021372415.1). Classification (GTDB taxonomy): domain Bacteria; phylum Desulfobacterota; class Syntrophia; order Syntrophales; family UBA5619; genus JAKAFS01. The sequence goes on along the minus strand of JAJFUM010000469.1, from coordinate 26,107 downwards.
CATGGACGGCAGGGCCAAATCCGTGTTGCTCCAGTCGGGAAAGCGGGCCTTGAGGCCGGGTTTGAAGACACTGTAGATGTAGATGGCGCCCAGGCTGACCTGGATCAGCAGCGCGCCCACGACGACGAGCCAGCGATTGAACGTTTTACCGCCTTCCATGAGCGTTCCCCCTTTTTTTGTCTGCCCCCTTACCACATTCGGCGACAATTGTCTAATCGTTTTGGTGGCCTCGGCGCCATCGAGACGGCAGCGCCTTCAGGACTCCAGGCGAAGATTGAGGCTGGTGAGATCGGCCGGGGTGTTGACGTTCAGGAACATCCGCCCATCGGGGTCGAAGGGGCCGAATTCGGCTGGCTGGATCTTCAGGATCCGGTGGCCCGGATAGAAACCGATGATTTTCAGGCGGTTCCTCTCCAGGAGTCCCCGGATTACGGGGAGGCACCGGCGGGCGTAGACAGCGTGGAGGGGCTGGAAGCCTTCGGGGACCTCAGGGACGACGATGTCGTATCCGTCCGCCTGTTGCACCAGGTAACGGATGAAGGCGGGGTTCAGGTAGGGCATATCGCAGGCGACCACGAAGGCCCTCTCGGAGGAGGCGTAGAAAAGGCCGGTGTAGATCCCGCCGAGGGCCCTCTTGCCGGGGAAGATGTCGGTCACGACCGTGGCCGCTTGGTCGAGGTAGTCGAGGGGGGCTGTGGTGACGATGATCACCTCGCCGAAGATCTCCCGGAAGACGCGGACAGTCCGGTCAATCAGCCTCTCGCCGTCCACCTGCAGAAAGGCCTTGTTTTCCCCCATCCGCCTGTTCCGTCCCCCCGAGAGGATGACGCCGGTCATGGCTCGTCTCCCTGCAAAACCCGTCGGCAAGGGTCCCTCATGGCGGCCCTGGCCCACTTTCCTCTCCCCGCCGGAGAAGGCTGCAGCCAGATCGCCGCACGATCCCTTTGGGTCCCCCTGCGGGACAGGTCCCGGCCGTGTCCCGCCTTACGGGGGCCAGGTACTTTTCATACCCCGACGGGTGTCCCTTTGGCAACCTTTTTATAGATCCGTTGCCAAGGCTGAAGTGGAGTGAGCCCGTTGGCCCGGTGTCCGGGGATGGATTCGGGGCGCGAGATGAGTCCCTGCCGCTGGCAAAGCCCTTGACTCGGTGGGGGAAGCGGGCCTATACTCCATCGCGCCCTTGGGCGAGCCCATTTTTCCCCCCAGGAGATCCCTCATGTCCGGTCACAGCCACCTCGATCCTTCCAACAAGAAAGTTGCCCTGCTCATCTCGGTTCTCGCATTGATTTTGGCCTTCAGCGAAACGCTGGGGAAGAGCGCCCAGACCTCGGCCCTGAGTTACAACATCGAGGCGTCGAACCTCTGGTCCTTCTTCCAGGCGAAAACGATCCGGATGACGACCGTCAGGACCGCTGCCGAGGCTGCCGAGGCGGAACTCGAACAGACGACGGTTCCGGCGAAAAAGGCACTCCTCCGGGAACAGATCGACCTCTGGAAGAGGGCGGCCGCACGTTACGACTCGGAGCCAGAGACCCAGGAGGGGCGAAAGGAGCTTGCGACCCGGGCAAAAGCCGCCGAAGCCAAACGGGTCCATGCGATGGCGGCCTATCACCACTACGAACTGGCCTCGGCGGCCCTCCAGATCGCGATTGTCCTGGCCTCCGCCGAGATCATCACGGGGGTGGCGGCGCTCACCTGGCTGGCGGGCGGGCTCGGCGTCGTTGGCCTGGCCTTCAGCCTCATCGGTTATCTTGCCCCCATGTCTGTCCATCTCTTCTAGGCGGACCGGCCTCCGGGATTGGGGGCGTCGGCCGGGGAACCCCGTTAAGGGGTGAGACCGGGCAGGGAGTGAACGATGGAACCAAAACAGTTGGCGCCCAAGGACCTGAAGGAACTGCTCATCAAGTGCTGGATGACGCACGACGCCATGTGGTTCGCCCACTGCCTGCAGGAGTGCGGCATCGAGAAGACCAACCGGATCAACCGGGCGGCCGTCAGGGCCATGGCCGCGGTGGAAATCAAGAGGATGAAGAAGGCTGCCGGGGTGGGTGCCATCGAGACGTTCGGTCAGTTCTGGGACTTCTTCAGGCTCGTTATGGCCAGCCTAACCGGCGACTTCATGGCGTACGCCTTCGAATCCAAGGGGACGAACCATATCCGCGGCACCTGGCAGCGGTGCTTTGCCTACGAGGGGATCAAGATGCTGGGGATGATCGATCAGTACGAGTGCGGCATCATGGATCGCGTTGAGGCCTGGTTCGACGCCCTGGGGATCCGCTACGACGTGCAGCCCAAGGTCACCCGGTGCATGATGCACACCGATGGGCAGTGCTACCGGGACTACACCTTCTTCTTCGAGCGCTGACGGCCCTGTTTGCCCGGGACTGGCCGGTCCTATCCCCCACGTCTGGATCGGTGGCCTTCGAAGGGGTGGAGACAGGGCAACGGGAGGGTGGTCGTCTCGATCCTCAGGCCTCGGCGGAGGCCCTGGCGTGAGGTCAGGCAGGGGGCTTTTCGGCGTCGGCGTGAAGGGGCTGGTTGAAGTCGAACCCGGGGTAGACGATGCGTCCATGATAGTAACTGGAAAGGGTTTCCAGGAAGCTATAGGCGATACGGTCGATGTCCGACAGTGTGAGGTCGCATTCCGAAAACTGCCCGTCTTCCATCGTATCTGTGATGATCCTTCGGATCAGGTTGAGGAGTTTCTCCTGGGAGTGATCGTTGAGCGTCCGTGCGGCGGCCTCGATCCCGTCGGCCAACATGAGAATGGCAGCCGCCTTCGTCTGGGGTTTGGGTCCGAAATAGCGGAACGGCGCTTCCTGCACCTCCTTTTCTGATTCTGTCGTCTCCCTCAAGGCCTTCTCGTAGAAGAACCGCATCAGCTTGGTGCCATGATGCTGGGGGATCAACTCGGCGATGGAGGAGGGGAGCTTCGCCGTCCGCGCGAGGGAGACCCCGTGGGTGATGTGGTCTTCCAGGATTTGAGCGCTCTGCACGGGGCTGATCCGTTCATGGGGATTGTCGGCCTGCTGATTCTCCGCGAAATATTCCGGTTGGACCGTCTTTCCGATATCGTGATACAGGCTGGCGATTCTCAGGAAGAGGGGATTCAGACCGATGGCCTTGGCGGCCCCCTCACAGAGGGTTCCCACGGCCATGCTGTGATTGTAGGTTCCCGGCGCCTTCAGGATGAGATCCCTGATGAGTGGAAGATTCAGATTGCCGAGTTCGGAAAGCCGAATCTCCGTGGTGACCATGAAGAGGCGCTCACACAGGGGAAGCGTAAAGACCAGGAAAATGGCGTTGACGGGCCCCGAAAGGAAGGCCAGACATGCTCCGAAGCTTCCGCTCGTCCAATCCAGCGGCGCCTGTTCAATCACCTTCAGGATGAGGAACAAGACGGTCGCAGACAGGCCGACTTTGAATCCCGCCGCAATCATCCCAATCCGCTGCGTGGTCTTGCGGATGAAGAGGATGCCCACCAGATTGGCCATCAGGATGTACAGATAGCCGTGACCGTCTGTTCCGATGGACTGGCCTGCCAGGATGCAAAAGAAAAGGGAGAAGATCTGGGCACACCGTTCGCCCGCCAGAAGCGTGACCAGCATGGACCCGCAGGCAAAAGGCAAGAGATAAAAGAAATATGCCTTGTCGTTGAATGGCGAGTCTGAAAGCCCCTGGCTGACCGATTCGCAGACGAACCATGATGCCTTCAGGAGCAGGAGGTTCAAGGCCAGGGTCAGGATCAGGAAAACCGCGAGTTTGGCGTGACTCCATTGGTTCACGGGCAGGAATCGGATGAAAAGGATCAGGATCATCGACAGGGCGGCGATCAAGGCCGCCATGCCGATGGTCTGCGACCATGAGGAGCGGGGCGGCACCAATTTGCGGATGGCTTCAATCTGTGCCAAGTGATCCTTCCCGACCTCATCGCCCTGCCGCAGAACCACCTTCCCTTTTTTCAGCTTTCGAAGCACGTGGTCGATATTCTTGACATCCTCCTCCTGCCTTGCCTTCGTCAAAGCCTCGTCGAAAGTCGCGTTGGGGACGATCAGGGCCTCGAGGAGCCGATGGACATATGGACGACTGGCTGCAGAGAAACGATTGTCGCGTCGGATCTGCCCGTCCAGCTTGTTGAGGATCTGTACGGGGGGTTCGAGAAGGCCGGCGGGAACATCTTCGGTCTTTCCCGCGGCAAGGTTCATCCTGTGAATGTGCTCCTTTCCCCTGGCCGGGGAAAGGTCATCCGCAATGAGGGCGGTCTGAAAGAGATCCTTCAGGAGCAGAATGACCGAATTCTCCAGATCCGGCGAATATTCACCCTTCAGCAGAAAAACGAGCAGATCGTCTACGGGCGGTTTTACGCCCAGATCCTTCATGGTCGAGCGAAGCTCTGCCTTCACGGAGACCGGCAAGGTTTTGAACGAGGGGTTGCGGGTCCCCCTGGATGTCCCTTTGCCTGTTGCGTCCATCCCCAAGAGGGCCCTGGATTTGGCAAAAGCCGTTTTCAGCCTGCGTGCCTGGTCTTCCTGCAAGGAGGGGTTGTACCGATAAACGGGCAGGGCCTTGACCCTTGCCTCCGCCCGGCGGGCCTCCGTGGCGGGTTCATCCTCGATCAGGGCATCCATCGGGATGATGATGTCGGCGCGGGCGATATCGCCCGGCTGGTACAGGGGGACGTTGAAACGGTTTTGATGGGTCAGAAGAAGGCTCAGGAGCAGCGACAGGGAAATCACCAGAATCGACAACGCAACGAGCCTCAGTCGACCTGAGGGGCTGCCCTTTCCCTCTGACACCGCGCCAGCGGCAGCGGAGAGTCCATGTTTAAATAGATTCATGTCTCTTGAATATCTCGTGATGACCCATGCGAGCCTCTCGAATCCGGCCGACGGATAACCGTGCAACTCGACGAACGGGTGTCTTTGTCAAAGGGGTTTTTATATACCCTGACTCTTTTCGTCAAATCAACCCTTTTAAGGGATAGGCGCTGATCCATTGTCATGCCATTCTCCCTGGAAGCCCGGGCCGGCATCACGATCGGCAAAGGTGTGCCCGACGTCTTGCTCCCCAGTCCGACCATCGATTTTCCCTCAGCGTGCGGATCCGTCGTTCCAAGGTTCATCTCCGGTCTGGAGAATGACCGGAAGCCCCATCTGTTCCCGGTTGCGTCAACGGGGCCACTTTGCCCTGAAAAGCCCGCTTTCCGGCGCCGGTGAGCCTCATCCTGGCCGCTCGTTTCCACCTGTCGTCACTTCTTTCCCTGTCGTTGCGCGGCCAGACGGACAGCATCCACGATAAGGGAAGCTGCATCTTCAACGCTGAGATGGTGGGTATTGATGACCAAGTCATAGTGAATGGGGTCGGCAATGTTCGCCCGGAAGTATCTCTTGACAAACTCACCGCTGCCTTCGTCAAAGCGAACGATCTGGTTGCGGGCATCCTCTTCATTGATCTTATGCGTTTCCATCACGCGCTTCAATCGCTCCTCCATGGGCGCTACGATCAACACATGAAAGACTCCGGGAAAATCTTTCAAGATAAATTGACTGCCCCGTCCCCGAATGACGATCGACTGACTCTTGGCGAGTTCCTTAATCACATATTCTAGGCCGGACAGATAGTGCGTGTCATTCAGCGGGATGTCGCAGAGGGGCGAGTATATCCCTGCAAAGATACCGTCTCCCAGGCAAGCCGTCCGGGCCATGGATTCTGCGATACGCCCCAGGAAAGTGCCGGGCGGCATCTCCTTTTCCGCGATGCTCGCGTCCGGCTGATGCAGCCGTTGAGCGACTCCGGCGATGATCTCCCGGTCCACGTAATCGATATTCATTTTCTGGGCGATCCGTTCCGCGATCTCGTTTGACCCGCTGCCATATTGGCCGCGAATGGTTATGACTGGCATATAGAAACCTCCCTTTCTTCAATAAAGCGCAAGGCGCCGTGCATCACGTGCTGTCTGTGCCACGCCACTTCATCCTCCCATGGAGAAGGCGTTCCCGGACCTTCGCCAGGCGGCGGGCCTCGTACCTCGCATGGCTCGCTTCACCGCACTCGTTTCTGGCATGAGAAACCCGGTCCACGATCTGGAACTCGGTGGAGACATGAACGATGGCTGGAAAGGCCGATGGGTCGAGGGACCGTAGGGGGTGCTTGTCGAGCCGGACGGGCAGATCCACGACGAAGTTGATCGTTCGATAGACATCCGGGGTATTCTCGTTTGCCGGCGGACGCATCTCATTCTCGAATTTCAGGTCGATCTGGAAATCAGGCACCATCTCTTTGATGCGTGGGTGAAGTTTGCTAAAGGCCGAAAAGTCGAAGATCGAGTTGTGGCTTTCACCCGGCACCGTGTAATTGAAAGGGAAGAGATGCTTGCTCATATACAAGACGACAGGAACGATGTCATTAACGGATGCCGTCACGATGCGCAGACGGACCCGATCGTATATATGCGCCCGGATGGTCTGTCTTTTCCCAAGAAATTTTGTGATCAGGGAGTCCCGTGTTTTCTGGCTGACCAGGAATTCCAATATGGGGAATCCCCGTGCCTTCATTTCCTGGACGACACGTGCCGCTTTCTCCTCAGCCAGTTGAAAGAGGTCATGATTGGAGACGGGGAGGCTGGCGCGCAGTTCTCGTGCCTCGATATGATTGATGATATGCATGAGCTTCAGGACCATGCATGCCTGAGGTTGAAGCGTCCGATCGCGGCCGGCAGCCAGGAGCATGAGGTCACTCGTCCTTGGGGCGTTGGCAACTTCATTGGCAAACGTGACCGCGAAGTTGCGTTCAAGGTAATCGACGGCTTTGCGGTGGATGTCAGACAGGCGCGCGGCGTCACGCCCGTCCTCCGGATCGAATTCATTGGCGCGGAGCAGTTCAGTACAATCATTGATTGAGGAGACATTCAATCGCCTCCAGTCGATCACGGTTCCCCCCCTCAGGATAAGGCGTACGCATTCCACATCGCCGAGTGTCAATTTGGTGTCCATCGATTCCCTCTGTCGTGTTTCGTCCACCATTTTCCACATGACCTTGGATCACAGGCGTTGCTGGCCACGGATCATCGGGCAAACATGCCGTTCCAGAGGCCCTCAAAGAAGCATCGGGCGTTGCTTCCGATCGTGCGCGTTCGATAGCCGCCCTCTTGAACCACGAGGGTCGGGAGGCCTGCCGCCCCGATGCTACGGCCCATTTCCGCAAAATCTTTGCCCTGCAGACCCCATGATCCGGTCGGATCCCCCTTGGCCGTGTCCAGGCCGAGACAGACAACCAGATAGCGGGGACGAAAATGGCGGATATGGGACAGGGCCTTGGACAGGGTTTCCAGATAGACACTGGCCTCCGTGCTCTCGGGCAGAGGGAGGTTTACGTTGAATCCATTGCCGGGTCCCTCGCCCCGTTCATTGGCAAAACCGCTGAAGTAGGGATAAGCCACGGAAGGATGCCCATGGATGGAAACCGTCAGGACGTCGCTTCGTCTGTAGAAGATGAACTGTTGGCCGTTCCCGTGGTGATAATCGACATCCAGCATGGCCACGGGACCATACTGGCTCAGGTGATGCGCGGCAATGGCCGCATTGTTGAAGTAGCAAAATCCTCCGAAAACGTTCCGTTCGGCATGGTGCCCCGGCGGCCGAACCAGGGCGTAGGCAATACGGAATCCGCCGATGATCTTCTCCGCGGCCGTTAGGGCGCACTTGACCGCTTCTCTGGCGGCGATAAAGGCATTGTTGCTCAGCGGCGTAAAGGTGTCGATGCAGTAGTATCCGGCGCGGACGGCCAACTCCAGCGGGGGATGGGCCCGGTTCCGGATGGGGAATACGTAAGGGTACACGGAGGAAGTCGGCGGGATCTTCTCGCAGATGCGTTTGAAATAGCGGAGATATTCCGAGTCGTGAACGGCCAGAAGGGGCTTTTCCGAAAATTCTTTCGCCGGGAATCTCAAGAAGAGATTGGTCTGCCCAAGGGCGTCCAGGATCGAAGGGATTCGAACCGGCGCCTCCACGTATCCCCTCTCCTGGACATGGTGTATGGCATGGTTGTCGTTGACGACGAGGGCGATCCTGCCGAAGAATCCCGACACCGGGAAGACGGCCGCCGACTGTTTTTTGAAATAACGCGGTTCCCGGACCCGGGCGGGATCATCCCGGATGGATGCAAGGACCATCTGGATGTACGCCTTGCTGCACACCCCGCGGTACTTTTTCTCGAGGATGGTCTCGACGACCCCGCGCAGATACGCCTTCCGGGGCACGACGGTCCGCCCGAGGCCGTCAAAGACCAAGTACGGCGGATTGTCACCCTCGGGTTTTAATGGCGTTTCGTAGGCCGTGCCTTCGATGGGACGTGCGCCGAAGGATTCGTAGAATTTCAGGCGAGCCCGGTTCTGTTTGAGGATCTGCGGGTTCCGGCTAAGGGCCGGATCGTCGGGAAGACACTCGAAGAACAGCCCATCGACCTGCAGCAGGACCGATTCTTCACGGACCCTTTCGTAGAGGGCGCTGCCGATACCCCTGCCGATGGTCTCCCGGTCCGTGGCCAGGTAGTCCAGATAACAGAAGTGAATCGCCGGTTCGTGGGACAGGAGGGCGAACCCCCTGACCTTTCCGGTACCCTGGGTCTCGGCGACGTAGAGAGTGGAGCGGAAGTCGTACTTGAAAGGATTTCTTAGAAGGTCCGGTATCTTGGCGATATGGGACTGGCTCAGGCCCTTGAGCTGGGATCCCAGAATCCCCTGGATCTGTTCAATGGCCCGGCGGTTTCTGGGCAGGATGTCGTCGAAGATCCGTCTAATATGAAACATCTATGAACATTCCCTGCTCATCACTGTGAAAGCCTCCGGGAAAGCGAGGCTGCGTTCCTATCTTGCCGTCCCGAACCTCTGCCCATCCCAAAGGCGGGAGGGCGTCGCGACCTCGGCCGGGCTATCGGTTGTCCTCCTCCACGGCTTCCTTGAGCCTCTCGGAGAAATCCTGGATGGCTGCTTCGACCCGGACCCAGGCCGCCATCATGGGAATGCCGACGGGATCGGCGACGAATTCATCGATGGCCAGCTTCATCGCGCTCACAAAGGCCTCAACCGCCTCGATCTCCTCATGCCGGTCGTAGATCAGGCCGTTGAGCAGGGCCAGGGCGTGATACTTCTCGATGGCCGTTCTGGACTCTTGGATGTAGGTCGTCAGCAGGGTCCGGAAAAAGGCGTCGCTCATCACGAGGCCGTCCTGGCTCAGGACCCTGAACAGGGCCTTGCCGATTTCGGTCGCCATGCGGATCAGGCCTTCGGTGGGTTTGCTTTTCTCGAGGATCTGGTGCTTGTGTTCGTAGGTCTCGATGATTTCAACCTGGCAGATCCGGTTGACCGAGGTCTTCTGGTAGACCTCGCTGAGCAGCGAGACCTCCAGTCCCCAGGTGGGGGATATGCGGATGCCCCTGGCCAGGCCGGCGTCAAAGGCAAATTCACCGGAGAGGGCATAACGGAAATTGTTGAGGTATTCGATAAAGGCGTTGTAACCCAAGATCCTCTGAAGGGTGCGGACCAGGGGGGTATAGTAGAGGCGGGTGACACGCCCGAAGAGCCTGTCGGTGACCCTGGCATAGTACCCCTTGCTGAATTCGAAATTGACCGCCGGATGGACGACCGGATAGATCAGGCGGGCCACGAGTTCCCGCTTGTAGTTGACGATGTCGCAGTCGTGCAGGGCGACGGCGTAGATATCCTGGTCTGAAAGGATGTATCCGAGAGACATCCAGACGGAGCGGCCCTTTCCCGCGTTTTCCAGGTTGAATTCCGCAGCCATCAGCTCTTTCAGGAGCTTCCGGAGCCTGGGTCCATCATGCCAAACCACCCGTACCTCAGCCGGCAACACCGACATGATCTTTCGGATCCTGCGGAACTGCCTCTCATCGGCTCGGTCCAGGGACAGGACGATCCGGTCAAGATAATCCACCCCTTTGAGTTCCTCAATGATCCTGGGCATCGCCGTGCCGTCGAATTCAGTCACCAGGGCGGGAAGCAGGAGGACCATCTTGCGTTTCCGCGCGATCGCCTTGAGCTCCCTTTCGATCTCTTCGACCGGTCTTTCCCTCAACTTCTGAAGGGTCGTGATGACGCCATTCTGGCAAAAATCCGGCATGGCTATTGCTCCTTTCCTTCCCAAAGCTCGACCAGGTAGTCTTTCATGGTTTCGAATACCAGGGCGTTTTGTTCAAAATGCTCCTCCGCTTCCTCCGGGGTCTTGTCCCTCAGTTCGTTGACCAGCGAGCCGACCCGCCCATAGTAGAGCGGGGTCAAGGTGTCGAGGACTTTAAAGCGTTGCCGTGGCGTTCGGTGGAATGCGATGGCATACCGGTAGACGATTCGGACCCAAGTGTCGATCGGCATGAGGAACTGATCATTCCTGTCGCTCCGGGCGAGTTCCTCGACGATCTTCAGGTCGCGTCCTTCAATGATGTTCTTCCAGACGCCGTGGAAATTGTTCAGACCGACCTTGAAATACTCGATGAGGTTGGCCTGGTCGATGTCGAAGGCCTCCGCCTCGGAGCCGCTGAACTCTCCCAGGGCAGGGAGCTCCGCCGATCCCCGAATCTTCGCCCAGTGGTCGTGGTACTGGTCCATCAGGAGGAACGTGGTGCCGACCACCTGGCGAAACATGGGCCCCAGGTCGGTGGAGGGGTCTTTGTGGTCGTGGAGCTTGGCGCCCAACTTGGCCTGGCAGATCCGGAATCCTCCCACAATGGCCGACGTGGTCATCCAGATGTCGATTCCAAACTTGGCGATGTCCGTGGCCCACACATCCTGGTCCAGGTAGTGTTTGACCAGGGGAGGGGAGAGACCGAAGTCCCCCCCGATCGGTTGCCGGACCCTCATGCCGTAAAGCGCCCGCGTCAGGTTGTAGGCTATGGTGTTCGTGATGGTTCCGTCGAGTTTGTATCGGTCGTAATGAGGTGCCACATAGTCGTAACCGGAGAAGACGGGTTCCAGAAAGTTCTGGATCCATTCCGGGGTGATCGACAGAAGGTCCGAATCGAAAACGGTCACGGCCCTGGCCTTGAGGAAGGCGGCCACCTCGAAAACGGCCCGTAATCCCGATCCCTTGCCGGGGATGCCCCGATAGATGGTAACGATCAGTTCGATGTTGTAGGATTTTGGGTCCACCGTGCGGGCCAAATCCCTGGTATCGTCGGTCGATCCCCCGTCGGAAACCATGATGACCGCTTTGAGGGTGGGATAGTACCGCTCGATCCCGCGGACGACGGTCTTGATGACATGGACGATGGACCCGGCGCTGTGGTAGGCGGGGATCCCAATGACAATGTCCGCATAGCCAAGTTGTTCGATCTTCGCCGTAACATGCGGCCTCAACGCTGTGGAAAACCTTGTCACCTTCGTCATCTCATTCCCCTCTCGTTCAGGAATCCTCCCTTGCCGGCCCGATGGTTTCATTCAGGAGCCTCCAAACGGCGCCATTCCATCCCTTCGCCCCCGGCTCCGCGGCACGAACCAATCCCGGAAACTGGACATCCAGATGGCCTTCCCCCGGGCGGGGGATCAGCACGGGGATGTCCACCTCTTCGAACATCGCCAGATCGTTTTCGCTGTCGCCGAGGCCGATGACCTTCAACGTTTCCCCGGCGCCCGGCCGGAAAAGATCTCGGACCATTCGGACGGCCTTTCCCTTGTCCTGCCCGATACCCATCAGGTGATGAAAACGGCCGCCGCGGGTTACCTTCAGACCCTCCTGCCGGGCCCGGTCATTCAAGAGGCCGATCTCCTCGGGCCGTTCCATGAGGAAAGGCTCGGTGAACTCCCTTACCTTGGCCCTGGACGCCCTCTCAATCGGAAGCCCCGTGAGTTCGGCGACTTCTTCAGGCGTCATGTCGCCGAATCCCCTGAGGTTAAACCGTTTTCCGACCTGTTGCATAAAATCGCGAACCCTCTCGTAGGTCGTTCCCATGGCGATGACGGTATCGCCCTGATGCTGTTCTGAATGCACGAGCAGCGGATTTTGATAGCCCCCGGGGAACACGACCCCTCCGCCGTTTTCGACGATGAACGGTTCCCGGATCCCCATTTCCCCCTGCAGACATTCGACCTCCCTCCGGGTCTTGCTGGTCGTCATGATCAGCGGGATGCCGCATGCCTTGATCCGATCGAGCGAAGGCATCGCATTGGCGAAGGCGTAATCCCCATGGTTGAGCAGGCTGCCATCAAGATCCGTGAAAATGATCATCTGCATGGGAATGTCCTTTTTGATCCGGCGTTTTCGGGCCGGAGACGATTCACGGTTTCAGGTTGACGATTGGACTTAAACGGATCAACGGATACGGATAGAAGGGAAATAAGCCGCCTGCGACTTGCCTTTCTATGGGGTCATGTTACAAAAGGCCCTCTCCCGTGTCAAGGAACAATCTCGAAAAGAAAGTTGTTGTATTGGCGAGAGAAACGGGAAATAATGTCAATATGCGATCGTTAAGATCCGGGAAAGGCCCGGCGATCCCAGGGCACCATCCGGGATGGCCGGGAGCTGACGACCGACTGCATGGTGCTGACCCGGTTCCCATCTTCCCTCCCGAATCCGTCGTGGCGGCGACGACATAGTGTTTTCTCGCCGATTCATGGCCTAAAATTGCTAAATATCTGGAAGGTGCCGGTCACAGGGACCGCCAATCGTTCACCAGGAGGGAACCCTCCCTGCTGGACAGGCGAAAGACCCGGGACCGTTCGAACGACCGGGCACTGGACGGTCAGGGAAACACAGGCATGTCTGAACCACGCAAAGACCGAAGTTGGGGACGGATCGTCCTGGTGGCCGCCGTGCTTCTGCTGCTCAGTTTCGCCGGCAACTGGGTCGACCTGCCGATCGCCTATTACAGCGTCAGCATCATCTTCGGAAGCATCTTCAACCTCGTTGCCGTAGGGCTCTTCGGGGTCTGGTGGGGGGCGGCCAACGCCCTTCTGGCCTCCGGCTACACCTATTTCATCTGGGGCCATCCCTATGCGATCGTCATCTTCACCGCAGAAACCCTATGGGTCGGCCTGGCCCTCCGCCAGGGAAGACAGAACATCCTGCTGATCGATGCCCTCTTCTGGGTCCTGATCGGCCCGCCGCTCGTGTTTTTCTTCTATGACGGGGTGATGCATCTGGGCCTCCAGAGCGCCTCGATCGTCCTCCTGAAGCAGTTCCTCAACGGCGTCTTCAACGCCCTTATCGCCAGCATCATCCTCTCCTATGTCCCCCTGCGGGGCTGGATGGGGCTCGAGTCGGCCCCCCGGATGGTTCCCTACTCCATACTCCTGCAGCAGGTCACGACGGCCTTCCTCATGGTTCCGATGATCGGCCTGCTCTTCCTGGTCAACAACCTGGAGATCAAGTCCCGGCACGGGACGGCCTCAAAAACGCTGGCCACCGAGACCAAGGAGATCGAACGGATCATCGTGCGGTTCCTCTCCCAGGATCTGGCCCTGGTGAAGGCCGTGGCCCGCCTCGGCGAGAAGCGGCCGCTCCGGCCGTCGGCGTCGCTGCAGGGGGAGCTCCAGCGCATCAAGCGGTTGGCGCCGGACTTCCACAACATGTCCCTGCTCGATGCGTCAGGGACCACCGTCGCATTCGATCCGCCCGTCAACGAGAAGGGGGAGTCGACCATCGGACTGAATTTCAGCGACCGCTCCTTCTACGAGAGGATGAGAACGACGCTGCGGCCCGTCGTGTCCGATGTCTTCATGGGGCGCGGCGGCGTCTTCATGCCGATCTTTACCATCGCTGCTCCGATCGTCGTGGAGGGAAGGTTCCGTGGGTTCGGCCTGGGGGCCATCAACCTGAAACAACTGGACCTGCTGCTCGCCCAGATCTCCTGGCACAGCGAGTTGAATTTCACTGTCCTGGACGGCCGGGGGGCCGTCGTCGTCAGCACCGATCCGGACAAACGGGTCCTCAACTTCCTGCCGGATGTCACCTGGAATCAGAGGGAGACCTCGATTCCCGGGGTGTTCCTCAAGGTGCCCGGCCGCCGGATCAACGTCAGCGTCATGGATGCCTGGAGGGACGCCTACTATTTCATGCGGATGCCCATCGAAGGGACTTCATGGACGCTGCTGGTGGAGTACCCCGTCGCCCCCGTCCAGCAGGAGATCTTCGATGCGATGATCCGGAACATGGTGGTCATGGCGCTGCTCTTTATCCTCACCCTGGCCATCACCACGGCGATCAGCCGGATGATGGCCAACGCCCCGGCGGGACTCGCCCGCATCTCCAAGGACCTTCCCGACCGGATCGAACAGAGCCAGTCCATCGCCTGGCCCGAGACCCGCATCAAGGAGATGGCCCAACTCATCGCGAACTTCAGGCAGATGGGCGAGGCCTTGAGCCGGAAGATCATGGACGACCGGGCCGTCAATCTTCAACTGGAGGACCGCGTCCGCGAGCGGACGGAGGAATTGCACCGGCTGAACGAGCGTTTCACCATGGCGGCCCAGTCGGCCGGGGTGGGTGTCTGGGAATGGGAGGTGAGGACGAACGTCCTGGTCTGGGATGACGGGATGTTCCGGCTTTACGGGATCCGCAGGGAAAACTTCGCCAGCGCCTACGACGCCTGGATCGGAAGCCTGCACCCCGACGACGTCGACCGGGCCAATGGGGAGGTCCGGATGGCCCTGGACGGCGTCAAGGCCTTCGACACCCAATTCAGGATACGGCGGCCCGGGGGAGCGGTCCGCCATATCAAGGCCGACGGCCTCATTATCCGGGACGAGGACGGCGCGCCCCTCAGGATGATCGGCATCAACTACGACATCACGGACCGGCTGACGGCGGAGAACGCCCTGCGCGAGAGCGAGGTCAATTTCCGCACCTTCTTCGAGACCATCGAAGACATGATCGTCGTGGCGACCCCCCAGGGGCAGATCCTCTTCACCAACAAGGCCTTCGAGCAGAAGCTCGGTTACGGCCCCGACCGGATCGTCCGGATGCACCTCGCGGATCTGCATCCGTCGGATCGGCGTCAGGAGGCCCAGGAGATCTTCGCCGCCATGTGCCGGGGCGAGCGCGAGAGCTCTTCCGTGCCCATCGTCCGCCAGAATGGCGACCTCGTTCCGGTGGAAATCCACGCCTGGCTCGGTCGGTGGAGCGGCCGGGATTGCCTCTTTAATATCATCAAGGACCTGACCGAGGAACAGGAGGCGCAGCAGCGCTTCGAGAGGCTCTTCAGGAACAACCCGGCCCTGTTGGCCCTCTCCACCTTTCCCGAACGGCGGTTCTCCGATGTCAACGATGCCTTCCTCAAGGGGCTCGGCTATGCCAGGGAGGAGATCGTCGGGAGGACCGCCGCCGAGATCGGTCTCTTCCCCCAGCCGGAGCAAATGGACGAGATCGCGGACAAGCTTCGGGCGGAGGGCCGCGTCGGCGTCATCGAACTGCAGGTCCGGGGCAGGGACGGGAGGATTCTCACCGGACTCTTCTCGGGAGAGCTGTTCAGAAGCCGGGGGCACGAATATCTGCTCTCGGTCATGATCAACATCACCCGGCGCAAGCAGGCGGAGAAAGCCCTGCAGGAGGAACGCCGGCGCCTGACCAGCATCATCCGGGGGACCAATGTGGGGACCTGGGAATGGAGCGTCCAGACCGGGGAGGTCGTCCTCAACGAACGCTGGGCCGAGATCATCGGCTACACGCTGGAAGAGCTGGCCCCCCTGTCGATCCGCACCTGGACGGACCACACCCACCCCGACGACCTGAAGATCAGCCAGGGGTTCATGGAGCGCCACTTCAGGGGCGAAGTGGACTACCACGAGTGCGAATACCGGATGAGGCACAAGGACGGCCGGTGGGTCTGGGTGCTGGACCGAGGCTCCGTTTCCACATGGAGCGAAGAAGGCAAACCCCTGCTGATGTCGGGCACTCACCAGGACATCACCAGGAGCAAGCGGGCGGAGGAGTACCGGGAGATGGGACGGGAGGTCCTGCAGATCCTCAACGAGCCTGGAGACCTGGACCATTCCATTCAGGCCGCCCTCGCCGTCCTGAAGGAGCGGACCGGCTTCGACGCCATAGGCATCCGACTCAAATCCCGTGAGGATTTCCCCTATGCGGCCCAGAAGGGCTTTCCCAAGGATTTCCTGCTGACGGAAAACACGCTCGCCGAGCAGGCCGTCGACGGCGGCGTATGCCGCGACGAGAACGGCAACGTCGTTCTGGAGGGCACCTGCGGTCTGGTCCTCTCCGGCAGGACCGACCCGACCGACCCGCTTTTCACGCCGGCGGGAAGCTTCTGGACGAACAACGCCGCCCCGCTTCTGGAGACCCCGCCCGACAAGGATCCCCGGCATCACCCGCGCAACCGGTGCATCCTTCAGGGTTACGCCTCTGTGGCCCTGGTGCCGATCCGGAACAAGAACGGCATTGTGGGATTGATCCAGCTCAACGACAAGCGCAAGGGATGTTTCACCATCGAAACGGTCGAACTCCTGGAGGCCATGGCCTCACACATCGGAACGGTGCTGCTGCGCAGGTCGGCGGAGGAGAAACTCCTGGAAACCAACCGCCAGCTCGAAACCGCCATGGCCCTGACCAAGGACCTGGCGGTCCAGGCCGAGATGGCCAACACCGCCAAGAGCGAATTTCTGGCCAACATGAGCCACGAGATCCGAACCCCCATGAACGGCGTGATCGGGATGACCGGGCTTCTGCTGGATACGGAGTTGAACGAGGTGCAGCGCCGGTACGCCGAGACCATTCGCAACAGCGGCGAATCGCTGCTGGCCCTCATCAACGACATCCTGGACTTCTCCAAGATCGAGGCGGGCAGGCTCGAGATGGAGACGCTGGACTTTGACCTGCGCGCCCTCCTTGACGACTTTGCCGCCATGCTGGCCCTGCGCGCCCACGACAAGGGGCTCGAATTCATCTGTGCCGCGGCGCCGGACGTGCCGAGCGGTCTCCGCGGCGACCCCGGCCGCCTGCGCCAGGTGCTCACCAATCTGGCGGGGAATGCCGTGAAGTTCACCGACAGGGGCGAGATCGCCGTCCGCGCCAGCCTCGTCTCGGAGACCGATGCCGACGTGGTGATCCGCTTTTCCGTCAAGGATACGGGCATCGGCATTCCGGCGGAAAAGCGGGAACATCTGTTTCAGAAGTTCACGCAGGCTGACGCCTCGATCACGCGCAAATACGGCGGGACGGGCCTTGGCCTGGCCATTTCGAAGGAACTCGTGGAGCGGATGGGCGGCCAGATCGGCGTGAACAGCGAAGAGGGGCGCGGTTCGGAGTACTGGTTCACCGTCCGCCTGGGCAAACAGGCCGATCGGGACCGCGGTTTTGAACCGCCGGCCGACATCCGCGGGGCTCATGTCCTGGTGGTGGACGACAACGCGACCAACCGCCAGGTGCTCTCGGGCCAGCTTCAGGCATGGGGGATCCGCTCGGAGGAGGCCGCGGACGGTCCAACGGCGCTCCAGGCCCTCCGTCGGGCCGGGGACGCCGGCGACCCTTTCCAGATGGCCATTCTCGACATGCAGATGCCGGGCATGGACGGCGCCACCCTGGGCCGGGCCGTCAAGGGCGACAAGGCCCTGAGCAACACCCGGCTGGTGTTGATGACATCCCTGGGGCGGCGGGGTGACGCCAGGGAGATGGAGAGGATCGGTTTTTCCGCTTACCTGACCAAGCCGGCGCGGCAGTCGGAGCTCTTTGACTGCCTGGCCATCGCGCTGGCCGACCGGGCCGCGGCCCGACCGTCGCAACCGATCATCACGCGCCACAGGGTCCGCGAACTGCGCCGGGGCGTGGTCCGCATCCTCCTGGCCGAGGACAACATCACCAACCAGCAGGTGGCCATCGCCATGCTCAAGAGGATGGGACTGCGGGCGGACGCCGTGGCCAATGGCGCCGAGGCCGTCAAGGCCCTGCAGACTATTCCCTACGATCTGGTCCTGATGGACGTCCAGATGCCCGTTATGGACGGGATAGAGGCCACGCAGCGGGTCCGCGATGCCCGGTCTGCGGTTCTCAATCCCCGTGTTCCCATCATTGCCATGACCGCCCATGCCCTGCAGGGCGACCGGGAGAAGTTCCTGAGCGCGGGGATGGACGACTATGTTCCCAAGCCGGTTTCATCCCAGGCCCTGGCCGACGCCCTGGACAGATGGCTGCCGAAGGACCCCGCGGCAAGAAAGGAACCGTTGTCCGGTGCGCCTGCAGCCCCTGTGATCCCGGAGACTTTGACCGGGAAGGACAAGCCGGGGGGGGCGGTGTTCGACATGCCGGCCATGATGGACCGCCTGGGCGGCGATAAGGATCTGGCACGCGAGTTGATCGGGGGATTTCTGGAGGATCTTCCCAAACAGATTTCGGCACTGCGGGGCTACCTGGAGGCAGGCGATGCCCCGAGCGCCATGCGC
Source organism: Deltaproteobacteria bacterium (assembly GCA_021372415.1). GTDB lineage: Bacteria > Desulfobacterota > Syntrophia > Syntrophales > UBA5619 > JAKAFS01. Next base: position 7,713 of record JAJFUM010000469.1, on the reverse strand, counting down.
CAGGCCCATACCGTCAAGGGGGCGTCCGCCAACATGGGCGGCGAGGCCCTCAGTGCCGTGGCCTTCGAGATGGAGATGGCGGCCAAGGGCGGCAACCTGGAATCAGCCACGGCCCGCCAATCGGACCTGGAGGCCCAGTTCATCCGCTTGAAGGAGGCGATGGACGGCTACTTGAAAGGCCTGTAGCACCGGGCAAATCTCGACCTTTCCGAAGCGGGGAGGGTGGGGAGGATCGGACAGCGGTCCGGAAGACCGCCTGTCCAGGCAACGGGGGTGTGACAAGGAGGCAGCGGCCATGAGGATACTCATCGCGGAAGACGACTTCACGTCGCGCAACCTTCTGAAAACCTTGCTGGCCAGGCGCGGCCATGAGGTTGTGTCGACGGTGAACGGCGCGGAGGCATGGGAGGCCATGCAACGGCCCGATGCGCCCCGCCTGGCCATTCTCGACTGGATGATGCCGCAGATCGATGGCCTCGATCTGTGCCGCAGGATCCGCGCCCGGAAAACCGACCGGCCGCCCTACGTCATCATGGTGACGACAAAAGGCGAAAAATCGGACATCATCGCCGGATTGGAGGGCGGAGCCGACGACTATCTGCCGAAACCTTACAACCCCGGCGAACTCCACGCCCGGGTCAATGTCGGTCTGCGCCTGATCGAGATGCAGGACATGCTGGCCGGGAAGATCGAGGAACTGCATCAGGCCCTGGATCATATCAAAACCCTGCGCGGCATCGTGCCCATCTGCTCCTGCTGTAAGAAGATCCGGGACGACCAGGGCTACTGGAATCAGGTGGAGGTCTATGTCCGTGAGCATACCGAAGTGGAGTTCAGCCACAGCATCTGCCCGGAATGCAGAAAGGAACTGTATCCCGGCTCCGCCAAGGAGAAGGCCGAAGGCAATCCATGAATGGCGACGGGCGGACCGCATGCCCCGTCGCGCCTGCTGGGAACACCCGAACGTTGTGCCTTATGCGGCAGGGCGTTAAGGCGGCCGCCGCCACGATGAAGCGATTATGAGAACGGAGGAACCATAGTCCATGACGACCAATGATGAAGCCCCCAGATTGACCAAGGAAGAGGTGAGTTATCTGCTGGAACCGAAGGATGGGATGGACAGGATCAAAATCCTGGTGGTGGAGGACGACCTGACCACCCGGACGATGTACGACAAGGGACTCTTCAGTCAGATCTTCGACAAGAAGCTGGTCGTTTCGGGAAAAGAGGCGATGCGGGTCTATGACGAATGGCATCCCGATATCATCGTGCTGGATATCTATCTTCCTGAAATGACAGGTTATCAGATCCTGAAAGAGATTCGGACGATCATCCAGGACCGGAAGACGGCCATTGTCATGGCCACCCAGCTGTCCGGCATGGAGGATGTCCGGTCCTGTATGGAGCTGGGGGTCGAGGGCTATATCATCAAGCCCTTTGCGCTCGCGGAGATCGGGATTAAGATCCTGGGGTATTACGCAAAGAAGGAACCCGAGCGGGCGAAGAGGGCCGATGCCCTGTGTCATGAGATCATGAGACAGAACAGGGTCCGATGGTTGCTGGACGACAAGCCCAAAATGAGAGAAGAGCCTCCTGCTGTGCCCGACCGGGGCAAAGAGGCCATGAGGGATAAGGAAACGGACAAGACGGAGGAGAAGGAGGAGAAGATATCGAAGGACTGATCCGGCTCCCTCCTCCGGCCTTGCCATCCTCCCACAGGTCGCGTCCCCTGCAGGGGTGGGCGTTGCGGCAGCCGTCGGGCCCATTCCGATGCATCACCGCACCAGCAAAAGTTTGGCTTGCCAAAATCCCCCGGCAGTTGTAGAAATTCCCATCCATGACGAAGCGGAGGCGCAGCATGTACTGGGACCAGAAGATCGAGACGATGGAGCGGGGTGAGCTCGAAAAGCTGCAATTGGCCAGACTCGGCCGGACCCTGGAACGGGCGAAGCAATCCGAGCACTACGGGCGGCTCTTCGGCCAGATGAAACTCGCGACGGAGAAGATCCGGACCCTCGCGGACGTGCAGGAACTCCCGCTGACCACCAAGGACGACCTCCGGGAGCTCTGGCCTTACGGTTTTCTGGCCTGCTCCCGCGACGAGCTGGTCCGGATGCACTCCTCCTCGGGGACGACGGGCCGGGCCACGGTGATCTTCCACACGGCCTCCGACATCGCCGCCTGGACCGACCTCCTGGCACGCTCCATGTACATGACCGGGATGCGCCGCTCCGACGTCTTCCAGAACATGATGACCTACGGCCTGTTCACCGGGGGGCTGGGCTTCCACTATGGCGCCGAGAAGATCGGAGCCCTGGTGATCCCCGCAGGGGCGGGAAATTCCAAACGCCAGATCCAGCTCATCCGGGATTTCGAGACCACGGCGGTCCACATCATCCCCAGCTATGCCCTGCATCTTTCGACGGTCTTCGAGGAGACCGGCTGCGACCCCCGGCGGGACACCAAGCTCCGGCTTGCCTTTTTGGGCGCCGAGCCCCACTCGGAAAAGATGAGGCGCAAGATCGAGGCGTTCTACGGCTTCAAGGCGTTCAATTCCTACGGCCTCTCGGAGATGAACGGCCCGGGCATGGCCTTCGAGTGTCCGGAGCAGAACGGGATGCACATCTGGGAGGACAACTTCATCGTCGAGATCATCGATCCCGAGACCCTCAAGCCCCTCCCCGATGGGGAGGAGGGGGAACTGGTCACCACCACGCTTCTTCGTGAGGGGATGCCGATCCTCCGCTACCGGACCAAGGACCTCACCCGGATCATCCCGGGGCCATGCCCCTGCGGCCGGACCCATCGGCGGATCGAGCGGATCAAGGGGCGGACCGACGACATGATGATCCTCAAGGGGGTGAACATCTTCCCGATCCAGATCGAGAAGAAGCTCATGGAGGTCCCCGGCGTCGGGACCAATTTCCTGATCATCCTCGATCGGGAGGGGTACAACGACCAGATGACCGTCAAGGTGGAGGTCCGGAAGGAGTATTTCGGCGGGGACCTCTCCCAGCTCGAGACCCTCCGGCGAAGGATCGTCGAGGAGCTCAAGAGCGACATCCTGATCTCGCCGAAGGTCGACCTGGTGGAGCCGGACTCCCTGCCCAAGAGCGAGGGGAAGGCGAAGCGGGTGATTGACAACCGGAAGGACTAAGGTGCCGAAAAGGCCCGCTTGCAGTGCCGGGCCGCGCATCTTGACGCCTGCCGACGGATTTCTTCGGCAGGCCGACGAACAAGGGGGGGGCATGATTACCTACCAACTGTCCATCTTTGCGGAGAACAAGCCGGGAAGGCTTGCGGCGGTGACGAAGGTCCTGGCGAAGGAGAAGATCAACATCCGGGCGACGACGATCGCCACCTCCGACACCTTCGGGGTGATCAACCTGATCGTCGACGACCCCAAGCGGGCCGAGGAGGCCCTCAAGAAGACGGGGATGACGGTCTCCCTGAGCCCGGTCCTGGCCGTCCTCATTCCCGACCAGCCGGGCGGTCTGGACAGGTTGACGCAGCTGCTCTTCGCCGAGGGGATCAACATCAACAACGCCTACGGGTTCGTCCTTGAGGGACACCAGAAGGCCGTCTTCGTGGTCAGCGTGGACCAGGTTGAGAAGGCCGAGGAGCTCCTCGAAAAGAAAGGGTTCCAGACGCTCGACGCCGAGGCCCTCTCGGCCATTGAGCCGTTCCACTACATGAAATACTGAGAGACTCCACCCTGCCAAGGGTGTTCATTCGCGCTCATAAATCTTTTTCGACCCTGCAGGGTCTCGCTTCGCTGCGACGGCAGGGTCCCCGAAAAACCTTTAAATCGCGCTGCATGAAACCCTTTTTGCCGGGCGGCTTAAGGGGTTTGCGCTCGGGAAGCCCATCGGTCCTGATTTTTACGGAGGAGACGATGACACATGCCGACAGGGGCCGTTACGCGGCCAAACACGGGACAGGCCAGGCCCCGGACGAGCGGATCGCCGCCGCCGTCCGGCCGAAGGTTCAGGATGGAAGGCTCGGCTGCGCCGACGCGGAACGGATCAGCGCCGATCTGGGCGTACCGATGGCCGAGGTGGGACGGACGCTGGACCTCTTGGAGGTCCGCATCGACCGCTGTCAGATGGGCCTCTTCGGCTATCCCTCCGGAGAGAAGGGAAAGGGGGTCCGGCCGGCCGACCGGGTGCCCCAGGAACTGGAAGCGGCGATCCGAGGCCGGCTCGCCGAAGGCAGGCTCCCCTGCACGGCGGCCTGGGAGATCGCAGGGAAGCAGGAGATCTCCAGAATGGCGGTTTCGGCAGCCTGCGAGGCGCTCAAGATCAAAGTCAAACCCTGCCAGCTCGGCGCCTTCTGAATCCGCCTTTCCGACGGCCGCGATCAGGCGGATCCTGCTTTTTCCGATCGCCTCTCCAGGTAGCGGACCAGGATCCCGAGGATCGTCTCGGTGTTCCGCCGGGCGTGCGCGAGGATCTCCTCCTGGGTGAGCGGCTTGTCCACGAGGCCGTGGGCATAGTTGTCGACCGAGCAGAGGGAGGCGTAGGGCAGGTCCAGTTCCTGGGCGCAGATCGCCTCGCTGGCCATCGTCATCCCCACCAGATCGGCGAACCGGGACATCATGGTGATCTCCGCACGGGTTTCGAGCCGGGGGCCGGTGGTCTGCCAGTAGGTCCCGCCGTCCACGGCCTTGACGCCGCAATCCCTCGACGCCGCCAGGCACCGGCTCCGGACCCCCTCGTCGAGGACCGGGACGATGTGGACGGCCCTCTCCCCGATCACCGTGGGTCCCGGCGTGGGCATGAGGTAGTCGTCCGGAACCACGACCATCCCGGGTTTGAGCCGCCGCTTCAGGGAGCCCGTGGAGTTGACGCCGAGGACCTCGGAGACCCCAAGTGCCTTGAGGGCCGCGAGGTTCGCCGGGTGGTTGATCCGATGCGGGAGGATGTGGCGCTCCGGGTCGTTCCCGTGCCGGGGGATCAGGGCGATCCCCTGTGAGCAGAAGACCTGCGTCCGGCCGAAGGGGGTCTCCACCCACTCCTCCCGGAGGTCTTCGAAACAGCCCTTTCCGTGCAAAAAGATGGTTCCCGAGACGATGCCCAGGGGTTTCATAGACGTTTCTCCTGGTTGACAGGTCAAAAAGGCGGTCGGGTGCCCCGGGCTCCAGGTGCAGTCCCTGGGGACACCGGACCGGTCAAACTTATAGCAGATCCGGCCGGGGCTGTCAAAAGGGGATGCCCCGGTCGAGGCCGTTTGGACCGGCTTCCTGCCCGGATGGATCAGGGAAAACTTGGTCCCTGGCGGTCAAAGGCAGTGACTCATTTTGTGTCCGGGGATGGATTTCAGGGGCGTCGTGACCCCTGGTTCACCCTGGGTGGGAGGATGGATTTTTAGGGCGCGATTTGAAGGTTTTTCGGGGCCTCCTGGGGGTCGAAGCGAAGCGGCCGCAGCGGCAACTGTTTGAGCGCCTTGAGGCGCGAGTTTTGCCGGTGCAGCGGAGCGAGACGCTGCAGGGTCGAAAAAGATTCATGAGCGCCCGGAATCCATCCCACGACACAGGGTAAACTGTAACCCTGCCGGTCAAAAGGCCCGCTTGACAATGTTTGCTGGAATGTGCCATAGATCAATACGGTTTATCGAAACAAGGAGGTTCGTCCATGGCAGAAGAAGCGGTGGTGCACGTCGGTGACGGAAATTTCGGCGCGGAGGTCCTCAAGGCCAACAAACCGGTTCTGGTGGATTTCTGGGCTCCCTGGTGCGGTCCCTGCAAGGCGATCGGTCCGACGGTGGAGGCCCTGGCCGGCCAGTATCGCGATCAGCTCAAGGTGGCGAAGGTCAATATCGACGACAACGCGAAAACGGCCCAGGATTACGGTGTGATGAGCATCCCGACGCTGATCCTTTTCAAGGAGGGGAAGGTGCTCGACACCCTCGTCGGGCTTGTGCCGAAGGAACGTCTCGAGGCCTTTATCCAGAAGGCCCTGTGACAGGACGACTCATGGTGAAGACGTTTACGAAAAGATTCCTGCTGGTTCTCCTGGCGTCCCTGATGCTCTGGGGATGCAAGATCCCCCTGCCCTGGGTGAAGAAGATCGACATGACCCGTTCGACCCCGGAAGGCCTCTACCAGCAGGGAGTCGAATACTACCAGGACAAGAGTTACAAGCGGGCCGCTGAGATCTTCCAGAGGGTCAAGGAGGAGTATCCCCTCAGCCAACTCGCCCTCATGGCGGAGTTGGGGATCGGCGACGCCTATTTCAGTGCCAAGGAGTACACCGAGGCCGAGCTGGCCTACAGCGAATTCGTCAACCTTCATCCAACGAACGAGAACCTCCCCTATGCCATGTATCAGCTGGGGATGTGCCACTTCAACCAGATCGACACCATCGACCGGGACCAGGCTGAGGCCTTCAAGGCCCTCAAGGAATTTGAAAGGCTGATGGCACGTTTCCCCGATAGCAAATTCTCCTTTCTCGCCGAGAAGACGATCCGGGACTGCCGCAAGCTCCTGGGCGAGCAGGAGTTCTACGTCGGGGAATTCTACTTCAACATCAAGCAGTACCAGGCCGCCCTGCGCCGTTTTGAGAAGGTCGCACGGGAATACGCGAACGTGGGTCTCGATTACAAAGTCCGCTACTACATCGCCGAGACGAAGCGCCTGATCGCCGACGAGGAAGCCAAGAAGAAGGCCGAAGAGATGAAGGCCAAGACGGCCACCAAGTAGTCCCCCTCTCTACACTACAGTCCCTCCCGGAGGCCCCTGATCCGGCCGAGCGCCTCGGCAAGGCTGGTTTCGGGGGGCACGGACGTGTCGATGACGATGTGGGAGGCCCCGGGGTGCGCGCCGATGGGATCGAAATCCGCCTTCTGGGCAAGGAAGATCTCCCACCGGCCGTCGGAGGGGTCCTGCCCGTCGGCCTGCCTGGCGTCCAGCCGTTCCTTCACGATCGGGTCCGGACAGACGCATTCCAGGATGAAGAAGTCCGCACAGAGCCTCCGGGCCTCGGCGGCAGCCTTGAGCCGCTCGGCCCGGCTCTTGTATGATCCGTCGATGATCACCGGGCGGCCCTTGGCGAGCTCTTCCGAGGCCATCTCCAGGGCCTTGTCGTAGGTCTTCCGGGAGAACTCGTTGGAGTAGATCCCCTGGCCGAAGGGTTCCGGACGGCGCTCGGTGGGTTCGATCGACAGGAGTTCCTTCCGGAGGACGTCCATGCGGATCAGCCTGGCGCCGATGAGCGGGGCCAGGGACTGGGCCAGGACGCTCTTGCCGGTTCCCATGAGCCCGGCCGTGAGGATCAGGGTCGGCCGTTCCGGCCGGGCCGCGTAGGCATAGGCCCAATCGAAATAGCGGGCGGCCGTTTTGGCCGCCTCCCGGCGTCCCTCCTCTCCGATCGCCGGGTCCTGGATCCTGAAACCCACGACCTTCCCCCGGACATAGGCGTAATAGCAGCGGTAGAAGTTGAGCAGCCGGGCGACATCCGGGTCACCGGAATGGCGGATGTAGGCCGCCACGAAGGCCTCCGAGCAATCCGGGTAGCCGTTGTAGTCCAGGTCCATCGACAGGAAGGCCACCTCCGCGGCCACGTCCCCGAAGCGGAACCGTTCGTTGAATTCGATGCAGTCGAAGATCGTGATCCCGTTCTCGACGCAGATGTGCTCCAGGTGGAGATCGCCGTGGCAGTCGCGGATCCGGTGTTCGGCCACCCGCTTGGCCAGGAGGGCCTCCTCCCGTTCCAG
>JAJFUM010000465.1 GCA_021372415.1 Deltaproteobacteria bacterium | reverse complement strand
ATCCGCGCCGAAGCCGACCGGATCCTGAAGGGGTGGGGCATTGCCCCGGAAGAGAAGGAGAAGCTCATCCCACTTGAATCGTTCCTGACGCTGCATCCGGCCCTGCAGGCCCGCATCGTCAAGCACCTCCTGGAATCGTCGGCGCCGTCCGGACACGGCGGGATCGGGTATCGCCATGTGAAGGCCGTTCTGGCCCTGTCACGCCAGGAGTTGAACCGGAGCGCGGTTTCCATCGACCTTCCCGCAGGGGTCCGCGTGGAGAGGCGGGAAGGCACGCTCAGGGTGGTCGGCGCGGAAGGCCTCGCCCGCGGCCGGGAACAGCGGCGCGCCGCGGCGCCGCCCGGCTTTTGCTACCTCGTGGAGGTTCCGGGGCGGGTGTGGATCAGGGAGCTGGACAGGACCGTTTCTTTCGAATTCGTCGCCAAGCCGAGCCGGGAAGAGATGAGAAAACAACCCCTTGTTGCCTTCATCGACTTCGACCGGATTTTCCTCCCCATGAGCCTGAGGAGCCTGAAGGCGGGCGACAGGATGCACCCCCTGGGGATGAGGGGGAACAAGAAGATGCAGGACTACTTCGTCGATCGCAAGACCCCCTGTGATCTCAGGCCAAGGATTCCGCTTCTGGTTGACGGCAAATCCGTGGTCTGGGTTGCCGGCGAGAGGATCAGTCAGAGGGTCCGGGTGACCGAAGAAACAAAAATGGTGCTGAAAGCAGAAATGGTTTGAAATTAAGCGATCAATATAATAAACATCATTAAGATCATGCCGATTATCGGGATCGCAACAGATTTTCATCCTTACCCTCAAAAGGAGAGATGTCATTGAATCCTCTGCAGAAGAATATAGCGCTATGGCTGGTGATCAGTCTCGTGTTCGTGATGGTGTATCACCTCTTCAACCAGCCTAAAACAGCCCAGGTCGATATCATCTACAGCGACTTTCTGGCTTACGTGGAAAAGTCCCAGGTGACGGAGGTCACCATCCAGGGTGAAAACATTTCCGGAAGACTGAACAACGGAAAGGCCTTCAAGACTTACGCCCCCAAGGATGCCGGGGTGGTCACCCTGTTGAAGGAAAAGGGCGTGAGGATTTCGGCCAAACCGGTGGACGATTCCCCCTGGTACATGACCGTCCTGGTTTCCTGGCTTCCCATGCTGCTCCTGATCGGCGTCTGGATATTCTTCATGCGGCAGATGCAGGGCGGCGGCGGCAAGGCCATGGCCTTCGGCAAGAGCCGGGCGCGCCTGGTGACCGACAAGTCGAAAAAGGTCACCTTCACGGATGTGGCCGGTGTTGAAGAGGCCAAGGCGGAACTGCAGGAAGTGATCGATTTCCTGCGCGATCCGAAGAAATATACCCGGCTTGGCGGGAGGATCCCCAAGGGCCTCCTGCTCGTGGGGCAACCCGGTACGGGAAAGACCCTTCTGGCAAGGGCCATCGCCGGGGAGGCGGATGTCCCCTTCCTGAGCATCAGCGGTTCCGACTTCGTGGAGATGTTTGTCGGTGTCGGGGCTTCAAGGGTCCGCGACCTGTTCAACCAGGGAAAGAAGAATGCCCCCTGCATCATCTTCATCGACGAGATCGACGCCGTCGGTCGCCATCGCGGCGCCGGGCTTGGAGGGGGGCACGATGAGAGGGAGCAGACCCTCAACCAGCTCCTGGTCGAGATGGACGGATTCGAGTCGAACGAAGGGGTCATCCTCGTTTCGGCGACGAACCGGCCGGACGTCCTCGATCCCGCCCTGCTGAGGCCGGGCCGTTTCGACCGCCAGGTGGTCGTTCCCCTGCCCGATGTCAGGGGAAGGGAAAAGATCCTGGAGGTGCACGCCCGGAAGACCCCCCTGGCGGAGGACGTCGATTTTGCCGTCATCGCCCGCGGGACCCCGGGATTCTCGGGAGCCGACATCGAGAACCTTGTCAACGAATCGGTGCTCTATGCCGCCAGGTACAACAAGGAAAAGGTGAGCATGAGCGACTTCGAGTACGCCAAGGACAAGGTCCTCATGGGAACCGAACGCAAGAGCATGGTCATCAGCGACGAGGAAAAGCGGAACACCGCCTATCACGAATCGGGCCACGCCCTGGTGGCCAGGATGCTCCCCGGCACGGACCCGATCCACAAGGTGACCATTATCCCCAGGGGAAGGGCGCTCGGGGTGACGCAGCAGCTGCCGGTCGACGAAAAGCACGCCTATCCCAAGGAGTTCCTGCAGAACAACATCGTGATCCTGCTCGGGGGCCGGGCGGCGGAAGAGCTGGTCCTGAAGGATTTCACCACAGGCGCCGGCAACGATATCGAAAGGGCGACGAACCTGGCCAGAAAGATGGTCTGCGAGTGGGGGATGAGCCCCGAGATGGGACCCCTGAGCTACGGGAAGAAGGAGGAGCAGATCTTCCTGGGGCGGGAATTCGCCACCCACAAGGACTACAGCGAGGAAACCGCCCAGAAGATCGACAAGGAAGTCTCCAGGATCGTGATGACCAGTTACGAGACCGCCAAACAGATCCTTTCGGACAGAATGGACATCCTCCACAGGATCGCCTCCGAGCTCCTGGAGAAGGAAGTCCTGAACGCCACGGAGCTCGATGCGATCATCGGGATAGCACCGCCCAAGAAGGACGGGGCTGAGCCGGCGGCGGTCCAACCGGCGGCCCCGGCGGCGGCCCCATCGGTCGATACCGTCCTTTAGAAAACAGAAAATCCCCGTCCAGCGGCTGAATCCTATGGAAGTGAAAGACCCGCGTTTACGATACCTCCCTGTCCACTCCGCGGATGAAGCCTTGGATTATCTCAAGAGGGCTCAGGTGGACCCGCAGGGCATCCAATCGATGCTTCCGAAGATGGTCCACGTCAACCTTCTTCTGGAGGGCATCGAAAGCAGGATGGCGGAGACCATCAGACAGGAGATG
>JAJFUM010000460.1 GCA_021372415.1 Deltaproteobacteria bacterium | reverse complement strand
GTCCTCGAAACCGGGGCGGAGGGATTCCTCGCCTATATCGTGGGGTGTCGCTCCAAGATTCACGATATCCCCCATGCCGCCGATCTGCTCTTTCGCGAGATGATTCAAGTGGCGGCAGAGCAGGGGAAAGCGTATATTGATCTCGGATTGGGCGTCAACGCGGGGATCGCGCGTTTCAAGAGGAAGTGGGGCGGGGAACCCTCTCTCCGGTATGAATCCGGCGAACTGCCCGGCCCCTCGGAGGGCCCTTTGACCTGGATCCAAACCCTGATATCTCGGCTATGAAGCTTCGGGAACGACTTCTGGGCGCCCTGTCCTTTCGGGAGAGGCCCCTGAAGACCGTCTGGCAAGTGGAAAGGGACGGCTTGATCCACCACCTGGTGGGGACGGCCCATCACTTTCCCTATCGCTTCACCCGGTCGATCGAGACCTTGCTGGGCCGGGGAAAACGGGCCTACTTCGAGGGTCCCCTGGATCCCGACAGCATGAACCGGGTGGTCGCTCTGGGAAGCCGGGGAGCGGGCTCCGCCTCCCTTTACGACGCCCTGGACGAGGCCGTGATCCGGAAAATCAAGGAGAAGACGGGCAGCCGCTTCCGAGAGGCGGAACGTCCCGAATTCATGCCTATCGACCTCTCAGAATCCCGCGAAGACGACCCCCTATACGAGCACTTCCGGAGTCTCCGCCCTTGGATGGCTTTCTTCAGCCTTTGGAACGATTATCTCCGGGAGAAGGGTTGGAGGTATTCCGTTGACATGGACGCTTGGGAAACGGCCGGCCGCATGGGCAAGGAGATCCGCTACCTCGAAACGATCGAGGAGCAGGTGGCGGCCATGGAGAAGATCCCCGTGGAGCGGATCGTCGACTTCCTGCGGCATGTTTCCTCTTGGAACGAGTACGCCAAGGCCCACCGGGACGCCTACCTGTCCGGAAGGATCGAGCATATTCTGTCCCAGGGCCGCCTGTTTCCCTCCCGCTGTCCGGCCATCGTCCAGGACCGCGACCCCGTCATGTTCGAACGGCTGCTCCCCTCCCTGAGCGAGGAGGCGACGATCGCCTTCGTGGGGACCGTCCACGTCGTCGGCCTGTCGAAGCGGCTCGAGGCCCTGGGATACCGGGTCGAGCAGGTCGGGGAGGCCGAGGGATGATCAACCCCGACGAGGAGCGGTTCGTCCGGGAAAAGGCCTATATCCCGGAACACATCCCGGGTTACGGAAAGGTCGTGTCGGGATGCGACCCCTTCCTGGCAGAGGACTTTCTCCTCTATTTTGGAGGGGAGACCCTGGTTTTCATCGGCTACCCCCTGGAGAGGGCCGTTGACACCGGACGGCTCGGGGAAATCCTCGAGAGGGCAATCCGCCGCTTCCGTCCCGAACGGGTCGTCCTGATCGCCCCGTCGCTTCCCGACCGGACCGGCACCCGGGGAGACGCCGATGTCTACTACCAGGTCGACCTGACGGACCTGCGGATCGGTCCCAAGGTGGGCAACATGATCCGCCGCGCCGGTCGGGAACTGACCGTTCAAAGGGGACGGACCCTGGAAGGGCCGCACCGGCGGCTGATGGCCGATTTCATCGCGGCCAAGAACCTGGACGAAAACGGCCGATACCTCTACGAGAGCATCCCCGCCTACCTCGCCAGGGTTTCGACGGCCGAGGTCTTCAGCGCCTTTGACGGGGCCGGAAATCTGGCCGCCTTCGACATCGCCGATTTCTGGCCCGATCGGTACGCCATCTACATGTTCAACTTCCGTTCCCGGACCCACATCGTCCCGGGGGCTTCCGATCTGCTCCTGGATGCCCTGATCCGGGAGGCCCGGACCCGGGGCAAGACAAAGATAAATCTGGGGCTTGGGATCAACGAGGGCGTTACCCACTTCAAGCGGAAATGGGGGGGCCATGCGTTCCTGAACCACGAGTCGCTGGGGTTCGAGAACCAGGCACCGTCCCTTTTCGAGCTGCTCGTACGCAGATGGCAAAACCGATGAAGACCCCCTTCTGGAAGAGATGGTTCTCCCGCCGGCTGGTCAAGCCGTTCCTGGCCTGGCAGATCGAG
>JAJFUM010000457.1 GCA_021372415.1 Deltaproteobacteria bacterium | reverse complement strand
CACATCTTGTATTTCCCGAAGTCCTCTGGAGATAAATTCTCAAGAAAGTCTGAGAGCTTTTCCTTTTTCAACCGGTCCAGGTCGGTCATCTTGGTCCCGAAGTCCACATTCCGCGACTTCTCGATGACCCGGTTCTCCACGAAGATCGGGGCGCCGGCACGCAGCGCAATGGCGATGGCGTCGCTCGGACGGGCATCGACGACGATCGTGTTGCCGTCGCGCAACAGGTGCATGTTCGCAAAGAAGGTGTTGTTGCGCAGGTCATGGATCTCCACCCGGATCACCTCGGCCTTGAGCACCTTGAGGATCTCGTTGAGCAGGTCGTGGGTCATCGGACGGGAGAAGGTGATCTTCTCGATCTCGGTCGCGATGGCGCTTGCCTCGAAGATGCCGATCCAGATGGGAATCGCCCTCTTCTCCTCAAGGTCCTTCAGGATGACAATCGGGGTATTGGTGATCGGGTCCATCGTCAGGCCCGACACTTTCATTTCAATGAACATCCCCCTCTCCTCTCCCCTCCACTTCTCCCCTTAAGGAGTGGAGGAAGGCCTCCGTGATCCTGACCTGAACCACCTGACCGATCAATCCGGCCGCTCCCGGAAAATTGACGATCCTGTTGGCCCGCGTCCGTCCCGTCATATCCTGCGGTCCGTTCTTGCTTGGGCCTTCCACCAGGACCCCTTCTGTCCGGCCGATGCGGGCACGGTTCCGTTCGCCGGTATGTTCCATCTGGAGGGACTGAAGGATCACGAGTCTCTCCCGTTTCACCGCTTCGGGGACGGGGTCCGCCATCCCGGCTGCGGCCGTTCCCTCCCTTTCTGAATACTGGAACGAGAAGAGATTGTCAAACCGTACCTGCCGCATCAGCGCCAGGGTGGCCTGAAAATCCTCCTCCCGCTCCCCCGGGAATCCGACGATCACGTCCGATGTGATGGCGATGTCCGGGCAACTCGCCCGCAGGGCAGCCACCTTCGCGAGGTATTCCTCCGCACGGTATCCCCGGTTCATCAACGCCAGCACCCGATCGGACCCTGACTGGATTGGAAGGTGGATATGCTCGCACAGCGGGGCCACCTTCCCGAACGAGTCGATCAGTCTCGGCGACAGATCCTTCGGATGGGAGGTCGTGAAACGGATCCTCTCGATCCCCTCCACCTTGCCGATGGCGGCCAGCAGGTCGGCGAAGTCGTGTCCTCCCCCGTTGGCCTGCCCGTAAGAGTTGACGTTCTGGCCCAGGAGCGTGACCTCCCGGATACCCTCTGCAGCCAGCATCCGGACTTCCCGGAGGATCTCGTCCAGGGGCCGGCTTTCCTCAGGCCCGCGGAGAAAGGGCACCACACAGTACGCGCAACGGTTGATGCAGCCCTGCATGATCGTGACGAAGGTGCTCACCGCCCCCTCCGGGGGCTGCGCAACGATTTCCAGAGAACGGACACTCTCGCACCGGCCGGTCTCGACCGCCTGTCCCCCCTTCTGCTCCAGATCGGCGACCATCTCGGGAAGACGGTGAATCTGATGCGTCCCGACCACGAGATCCAGATGGGGGATCCTCTTGAAGAAGCGCGCCCCCCACTGCTGGGCCAGGCAGCCGACCGCCCCGATCAGCAGATGGGGATTCTCTTCTTTCAGATCCCTGAATCTCCCGAGCTGGCTGCAGATCTTCTGGGCCGCCTTCTCCCGGATGCTGCATGTATTGACGAGGATCAGATCCGCCTCCCTGGGATCCTCCGTCGTCCCGTATCCCGATTCTTTCAGCAAGGCCGCCATCTTCTGGGAGTCCTGGACATTCATCTGGCAGCCAAAAGTCTGAATATAGAGCTTTTTTTTATCCAAAACCGTCTTTCCGTATCAACCAGTCCTAGGGGTGAATTAATATATGGTCATAGGTTAG
>JAJFUM010000443.1 GCA_021372415.1 Deltaproteobacteria bacterium | reverse complement strand
TTGCCCCCCCGGAAGACCTGCCGAAGAATATCCAGGTCTCGAATAACCCCCACGTCATCAACAGCCTGATTGATTTCCCTGTTGTGAAGAACGACTCAATCCCGATCATGGTCGGGCTCCCCTTTATACAGCCACAGATTGTCGCCTATAAAGTTGTAGATATTGAGCCTGAACAGGATGTTATCATCACTAAAAATACCATGATCGAGTTCTATGAGAATCCGGCAGCAGGGTTCGAGGGGTTAAAACGGATCTCTTACGAGGATATCGGGGGGCTCAAGGACGAGCTCCAGCGCCTGCGGGAGACTATTGAGCTCCCGATGCGTCACCCGGAATTATTCCAGAAACTCGGGATTGAACCCCCGAAAGGGGTGCTGCTGTACGGACCGCCGGGGACGGGCAAGACGCTGATTGCAAAGGCTGTTGCGAGCGAGAGCGGAGCCCATTTCATCTCAATTGCAGGGCCGGAAGTGATCTCCAAGTATTACGGGGAGAGTGAGCAGCGGCTCCGTGAGGTCTTTGAAGAGGCCAGGCAGAATGCCCCTTCGATAATCTTCATCGACGAACTGGACTCGATAACACCGAGAAGGGAGGAAGTGACCGGGGAGGTCGAACGGCGTGTTGTTGCACAGCTGCTGACAATGATGGACGGCCTCGAGGAACGTGGCCAGGTGGTCGTAATCGGCGCGACGAACCGGATTGATGCGGTTGATCCAGCACTACGAAGACCTGGGAGGTTTGACCGGGAGATAGAGATCGGTGTCCCGAGCGAACTTGACCGGATTGAAATAATGAAGATCCATACCCGTGGCATGCCGCTGGCCGAGGACGTGAGACTCGAGGACCTTTCACAGCAGACCCACGGGTTTGTGGGTGCCGACCTTGCAGCGCTTGCCCGTGAAGCCGCCATCCGTGCGCTCCGCAGGTACCTTCCTACGATCGATCTGGACGCGAAGGAGATCCCATCGGAAATCCTTGACACCCTTCACGTAAAGGCAACAGATTTCAGGGGGGCTCTACGTGATGTAAGCCCGAGTGCGATGCGTGAAGTCATCGTGGAGGTATCCCATATCAGGTGGCAGGATGTGGGTGGCCTGGAAGCGGCAAAAGAGGAGGTACGGGAGACCGTGGAATACCCGCTCACCGACCGGCAGCGGTTTGATGACCTTGGGATCCAGCCCCCGAAAGGGGTCCTGCTCTATGGGCCCCCCGGTACGGGAAAGACCCTTATTGCCAAGGCGGTCGCCAACGAGAGCGGTGCGAATTTTATTGCAATCAGGGGACCGCAACTCCTCTCCAAATACTGGGGGGAAAGCGAACGGGCAGTGCGCGAAATTTTCAAGAAGGCCCGCCAGGTTGCGCCGGCCATCATCTTCTTCGACGAGATGGACGCGATTGTCCCGCACCGCGGGGCCAACCAGAACTCCCACCTCCTCGACAGTGTCCTGAACCAGATCCTGACAGAAATCGACGGGCTGCAGGAATTAAAAGATGTTATCATCATGGGTGCGACAAACCACCCTGATATAATTGA
>JAJFUM010000442.1 GCA_021372415.1 Deltaproteobacteria bacterium | reverse complement strand
GTCCCGGTGAGGCGATAGTTGCCTGCCGCCGCAGCAGCATGCCGGATGGCCAGGATTTCTGCGTGGGCGGTCGGGTCGTTCAGGCCGATGGGGCAGTTGTGGGCCCGGGCAATCAGGGCCTCCCCCCGGACGAGGACCGCGCCGACCGGCACCTCCCCGGCCTCACGGGCGAAGGCAGCCTCCTCCAGGGCGAGCCGCATCCACCGCTCGTCGGTCTCCCCGATGATCCCCTGGTCATCACTGGCATCCATCTTCCCACCTCAAAGGCCGTTCAGGGAAAAGGCCTGATTTGACTTTTCCAAAAAATTCCGCCATCATCCCTTTCAGAGACGGAGGAAACCCATTCGATGAAGGCCAAACGGTTTCTCATCCCCTTTGTCCTGGCGTCGCTCGCAGGCCACGCGCTCCTGCTGGCCCTGACGACCCGCCTGGAGTGGACCGACATCCCGTTCAGGGACAAGGCGATCAAGGTCGATCTGGAGGCCCCCACCCAAGAGACGGCAAGCCAACCGGCGCCTGCCACCCCCGCCGCAGGACCGCCGGCCCGGTCGGCAGGCGGAGGCGTTGTCCGGGAGGATTCGGTCGCCCTGCAGAACCCGGGCGGTCCCTACGACGCCTATCTCCTGCCGATCCGCCGCAAGATCGAACGCCTCTGGCGCTACCCGCCCGAAGCCCTGGCCCGGGGTCAGGAGGGGGTCGCCCTGATCCGCTTCACGATCGACGCCAACGGCACCCTCTCAGGATACCACGTCGTGACCACGTCCGGCTCCGTGCTCCTGGACGAGGGGGCGCTGGCCGTGGTCCGGGCTGCGGCGCCCTACGACCCCATCCCGGCGAACCTCCGCCTTTCGAGGCTCCACGTCACGGCCGCCTTCGAGTACCGGATGGACCGCTGAGCCCCCGCGCCTCCTGCGGGATCAGAGCTCCGAGATAATCTCCACCAGACCCCGGTTCGCCTCGAGCAGGCGGTCCCGAAGCTCGGTCTGCTCGACCCAGGCTTTGTTCTCGAGTTGGGCCTTGCGCTGGCGGATCTGGGCGAAACGGGCCTCCATGTCGGCGATGAGAAAGTCCCAATCGATCTGCGGCGCGGCCTGCTCGGGATGCGCCTCGCGGGCCGGCTCCCGGCCCACCTTCAGGGTGATCTCCTCAAGGTAATCGGGGATCGTCACCTCCAGACCGAAACGGTCCTTGATCAGACGGGCGAGCTCCTGCTGGCCGCCGTATTCGCCGTGGATCAGGTAGATCTGGAGGCCCTTCATCCGGAAATGGCCCAGCCAGTCAAGGATCTGGTCCTGCCCGGCATGGCCGGAAAAGCCGTTGATCGTGAAGATCTTGGCCTTGACGGCGATATCCTCGTTGAAGATCCGGACCTTCTGAGCGCCGTCCACGATCTTCCGGCCCGTGGTCCCCTGGGCCTGGAAGCCGACGAAGACGACGCTCGCCCCCTCGCGCCAGAGGTTGTGGCGGAGGTGGTGCTTGATCCGTCCGGCGTCGGCCATCCCGCTGGCCGAGATGACGACGGCGGGGCCCGGGACGCCGTTGATCTCCATGGACTCCTGGGTCGACGGGGTGTAGCGGAGCTGGGGCAGGGTCAAGGGGTCCTCGCCTTGGGCCAGGAGCTGCTTGGTGTCCCTATCCAGGTACTTCCTGGATTTCCGGAAGATCTCCGTCGCCTGGATGGCCAGCGGGCTGTCCACGAAGACGGGCATGTCCGCGGGCAGGCGGCCGTCCTTGGCCAAGAGGTGGAGGCAGTAGATCATCTCCTGGGTCCGCTCCACGGCAAAGGCCGGGATGATCACCTTCTCGCCCCGGCCGTAGCTGTAGGCCACGGCCTCGGCCAGCTCGTCGAGGCTGTCCTTGTCGTCCTTGTGGTTCCGGTTCCCGTAGGTCGACTCGATGAAGAGAAAGTCCGTCTCGCTGATCACGGTCGGGTCCTCCATGAGGAGCTGCTCCGGACGGCCGAGGTCCCCGGAAAAGACGATCCGGCTCGTCTTCCCCTCCTCCGTGATGGCCATCTCCAGCATGGCCGAGCCGAGGATGTGGCCCGCGTCCCGGTAGGTCACTGTGATCCCCTCCGCGGGGGTGAAGGGCTTCCCGTAGGTTACCGGTGCGAAGCGGGGGAAGACCTCCATGGCGTCCTTCTGGGTGTAGAGGGGAACGGCGGCCCTGTCTCCGCGGCGCAGGTGCTTGCGGCCCCGCCACTGGGCCTCCATCTCCTGGATGTGGGCGCTGTCCAGGAGCATGATCTTAAGGAGATCCGCCGTCGGCTCCGTGAGGAATATCTTGCCCCGGAACCCCTTCTGGACCAGGCGGGGCAGGAGACCCGAGTGGTCCATGTGGGCATGGGTGATGAGGACGAACTCGATTTTTGCCGGATCGTAGCTCTCGATGTCCCAGTTGCGCTTGTCGATCTCGGCGTTCCCCTGATGCATTCCGCAGTCGATCGCGAACCGATGCCCGGCGGCCTCCATGATGAAGCAAGAGCCCGTGACGGTCCTGGCCGCTCCCATGAATCGGACTTTCATAGACACCTCAATACGTTTTGAAGATCCCGATCCCCCGCGCCACACTCCAGGCCGCGAAAAGCCCCGTGCCATCCGGGACCGAAGGGGTTTCGCGGGGGCATCCCAGCCGGGCGATGCAGGCCGGCATGGGTGTCCATAACGCAACGGTCCTCAAATTGCAACGGCGATTCGCCCCCTGCAGGCCGTAGCGACAAGTCGTTTCGGTGAAACTTCAAAGAAGGGAAATGAGGAATAATCCCCATAATAATCCTTGACATGGGGAAACTACACATCTTATTATAATTATAAATGCATCTGTCTTCCGCCGCCACTACTCGTAGCGACTCTAATCAGCATCACTGAAACGCCCTTCTTGAAGTAACCAGACTCCACCAAAACCACTTGATCTGTGCACTCATCATGCCTCTTGTCCATCAACTTGCAACATAGGAGGTGAATTCTTCGGCCTGTGATGGCCAAGACTTCGCCTGAGAGCTTTTTCTTCACTGCATTTTATAAATTTTGGTTCGATAACTGAAGAATCGGTTTTACTGGCGTCATGATGGGGGAGGGAAAAGATATGAGTATTACCGGTATGGCAGTCGCTTCAGACGGAAGGACGATTTATATTATTCGTGGAACAACCGTGCAAAGGTCGGATGACAGCGGCCTGAACTTCTCATTGCTGACTCTGCCCTCCCATTTT
>JAJFUM010000184.1 GCA_021372415.1 Deltaproteobacteria bacterium | reverse complement strand
CACGGCCACCTTCCCGTCGCGGTTCATGCTCGTGGCGGCCATGAACCCATGCCCCTGCGGGTACCTGGCGGACGCGCGGAAGAGCTGCCGCTGCAGCGCCCAGCAGGTGAGGCAGTACCGCGCCAAGGTGTCGGGGCCGCTTCTGGACCGCATCGACATCCACGTGGAGGTGCCGTCGCTGCCGTACCGGGAGCTGGCGTGGACGGGGCGGGCGGAATCGTCGGCCGCCGTGCGCGGGCGGGTGCAGAGGGCCCGCGCGATCCAGCAGCGGCGCTTCGACGGCGGGCCCACCCGGCTCAACGCGCAGATGACGGGGAAGCAGCTGCGCGCGTTCTGCCCGCTGGGCGAGGAGTCGCAGAAGCTCCTCGAGATGGCCGTCGACCGGCTGGGGCTCTCGGCAAGGGCCTACACGCGGGTGCTCAAGGTGGCCCGGACGATCGCGGACCTGGAGGGTGAGGCGGACATCGGCCCGGGGCACGTGGCGGAGGCGATCCAGTACAGGGCGCTGGATAGAAGTGTTGTATAGATAAGTCGTCGACGATGCCCCGCATTTATCCTTTTTAGAAGGATAACTATATGCAATATTGTCCTTCCGAGAGGGACAAGATCAAACGATGTTCTGACCTGAAATATTGACGTTTCGAAGCCCGTGAACGAATCCTTCTTTCGAATGTCAATTGTAAGATTGACCCCAATCTCCCCTCAGACCCCATTATTCCCTCATTCCCGGCGGAAAACAGATTGAAGCGGAATTGGCAAAAGTGCATTATGCTGCACAAAAGTCCTGACATCATTCCGCCGTAAAGCGCGTGAACGCCCGGAAATCCAGTCCTGTATCAGCTCGTAGTGAATACCGATTCTTTTTTCCAATTCCGAGAGCGTCGAGCCGTGAATTTTCCGTAGATGCCGGAGACAGGCAAGAGGATCCACCGGATCCGGCGGTGGAATGACATTCCGTCCGACAAGCGTGATGACCGCAGGCATATGCCGCAGGGCGGGTGTCCGGCCGTGTTACCAGTTCCAGATCGCGGTCTTGTCCACGCCCGGCATGGCAGCCAGTTCCGTTTGAAGAAGCCCTTTATCCGGTCGGGCTTTTCTGATATGGTTACTTGGCGTTAGAGGTGTTATACCCCCTTCATCCCCCTTTGTTAAAGGGGGAGACAAAGAAATCCTCCCTTTCGTAAAAGGGGCAGGGGGATTTGAACGAAAGGTACCCGAAACCTCGATTAAAAGTCACAAGGAGGCTTGAAGATAGATGGAAAAGTTTGGAACCTTAACCGTGAAATCCGGGCTGGCCGAGATGCTCAAGGGCGGCGTCATCATGGACGTGACCACGGCGGACCAGGCGAAGATCGCCGAAGACGCCGGGGCCGTCTCCGTCATGGCCCTGGAGCGGGTGCCCGCGGACATCCGGGCCGAGGGCGGCGTGGCCCGCATGACGGACCCCGCCATCATCGAGGCGATCATGAAGGCCGTCACGATCCCCGTCATGGCCAAGTGCCGGATCGGGCATTTCGTCGAGGCCCAGATCCTGGAGTCCCTCGGCATCGACTACATCGACGAGAGCGAGGTGCTCACACCGGCCGACGAGAAATACCACATCAACAAGTGGAACTTCAAAGTGCCTTTCGTCTGCGGCGCCACGAACCTGGGC
>JAJFUM010000435.1 GCA_021372415.1 Deltaproteobacteria bacterium | reverse complement strand
CCAATTCAGCCGCGAGTTCAAGCGGTTTTTTGGGGCCACTCCTCTGGATGAAGCAAATCGTATGCGCAACAGCCTGCGCGATGCTTAAGGGATTGCCCGATCGGGGGCGGGTCTCGTAATATGGCATCCCGCAGCGGCCTTTCCCCTTTGTGTGGAAGGCCCCCGCCGGTCGAATCGGCAGGGGAGCTTCGCACCCCCTGGCGCCTCCCCGGTTTTCCTACCGTTCCAATGCCCGCCTTGCCGCGGCCGGTCCGCGTCGGCCGCGGTTCAAAAAAGGTTGGAATTCTGGAGGGCTTCATGGCAGAATCCCTTCGGATCAACCGGGATCCATGGACCCTGAGGCTGTTCCTGCGCAGGGAAAACCCCGCGGTCGAGGCCTCGCCGATCCCCCCGGTAACCGGGGCCGGATCGGTCGGACCGGTATTAAGGAATCGATCATGCCATCCCGAATCGTTACCAGCGGCCTTGCGGCCCTCGATCAGGTCCTCCAGGGCCTCCGGCTGGGCGACAACGTCGTCTGGCAGGTGGACCGTCTGGAGGACTACGTCCAGTTCGCCGAGCCCTTTGCCCGCCAGGCGATCCGAGACGGCCGGCGGTGCATCTACCTGCGGTTCGCCCCCCACCCGCCGGTCCTGCCGTCCATCGAGGGGCTCGCGACGATCACCGTGGACCCCCATGCCGGATTCGACGCCTTCAGCGGGGCCCTCCACGAGATCATCGAGGCCGAAGGACGAGAGGCCTTCTACGTCTTTGACAACCTCTCGGCCCTCGTGGTCGAATGGGCCACCGACGAGCTCCTGGCGAACTTCTTCCAGGTGACCTGTCCCTTCCTCTTCGAGCTCGACACGGTCGCCTACTTCGCCCTGACCCGCGGCCGCCACAGCCACAGAGCCGTGGCCCGGATCCGGGACACGACGCAGGTCCTCCTGGACCTCTACCAGGTCGACGGGGGCCTCTATCTGCATCCTCTTAAGGTCTGGGACCGCTACTCGCCCCAGATGTTCCTCCCCCATGTCCTGTCTGAGGAAGGCTGGATGCCCGTCTTCGAGAGCGGCGAGGCTGCGGCCCTGTCCATCTCGGCGCGCCGCAGGCGGCTCCAGTCCAAGGCCCGGTCGATCGCCCCCTGGGACAGCGTCTACCGGCGCCTGATGCAGTACCATGATGCGGGCTTGGATCTGGACGCCAGGACGCCCGAGGTCGCCGCCCTCAAGCAGGAGCTCTCCCGGATGATGATCGGGACCCATCCGGAGTTCAGCCGCATGGTCGACACCTACATGACCCTCGACGACCTGCTCGCCATTCGGGAGCGCCTCATCGGATCGGGCCGGATCGGCGGCAAGGCGGCGGGGATGCTCCTGGCCCGGCGGATCCTCGCAGCCGGGCCGGGCGAACGGGATTTCAACGAGATTCTGGAACCCCACGACTCTTTCTACATCGGCTCGGACGTCTTTTTTACCTTCCTGGTGAACAATGACCTGTTCCGCCTGCGCCTCCAGCTCTCCCGGGCCAGCCTGATCTCCCACGAAGAGTTCGCCGAGGTGGAGAAACGCTTCCTGGCCGGCCGTTTTCCGTCGGAGATCATGGAGCAGTTCCAAGACGTCTTGGCTTACTTCGGACAGGCCCCGATCATCGCCCGCTCCAGCAGCCTCCTGGAGGACAGCTTCGGGAACGCCTTCGCCGGCAAGTACCACAGCGAGTACTGCGCGAACCAGGGGACGCCGGAAGAGCGGCTGGAGGCCTTCACGAACGCCGTGAAGCTCATCTACGCCAGCGCCCTGAATCCCGACGCCATGGCCTACCGCCGGACCCGGGGACTGGGCGAGAGCGACGAACAGATGGCGATCCTCGTCCAGCGCGTCTCGGGGATGCCTTACCGCCAGTACTTCTTCCCGCCCCTGGCCGGGGTGGCCTTTTCCCGGAACCTCTACGCCTGGACGGACCGGATCGACCCCAACCGGGGACTGATCCGCCTGGTCTTCGGCCTGGGGACGCGGGCGGTGAACCGGGTCGGAAACGACTACCCCCGGATGGTCGCCGTCAGCCATCCGGAGCTCCGCCCCGAGACCGGGGCCCGGATCGCCAAGTACTCCCAGTGGGAGGTGGACCTCATCGACCTGGCGCGCAACGAGTTTGCCACCCGCTCCCTGGAGGAGGTCCTGGAAGGGCGGGATTACCCGGGCCTGCACCAGTTCGTCTCCCTGATGAAGGACGGCCATCCGACCGACCCCTGGACGAGCCGCCTGGAGACCACCAATGAGCCCATGGTCCTGACCTTCAACCGCCTCCTGGCCAAGACCGACTTCGCCCCGATCATCGGCGAGATGCTCACGCGCCTCGAGAAGGCCTACGGCCAGCCGCTCGATACGGAGTTCACCGCCGCCCTGGACGCCTCGGGCCGGATCCGGATCAACCTCCTGCAGTGCCGGCCCATGCGCCTACCGGGGTCGGTCGGGCCGGTGGAGATCCCCGCCGACATCCCAACGGAACGGGTCCTCTTCCGGTCCAGCCGGACGATCAGCGGCGGCGTCACGGGGCCGATCCGCTACCTGCTCTACATCGACCCGCGCCTTTACGGGACCATCGAATCGCCGGAGCTCAAGAAATCCCTCGGCCGCGTCGTTGGCCGGATCAACGAGCACCCTGACGTGACGGCCGGGAGGATCCTGATGATGGGGCCGGGACGCTGGGGGAGCAGCAACATCGAGCTCGGCGTCAACGTGAGCTACGCCGACATCAACAACACCGCGGTCCTGGTGGAGATGGCCCGGGAGGAGGCAGGGCAGATCCCGGAGGTCTCCTACGGGACCCACTTCTTCCTGGACCTCGTGGAGGCAAATATTATCTACCTGCCGGTCTATCCGGGGGATCCCGAGGCGGAGTTCAACCGGGAGGCCTTCGAGGCCTTCCCGAACGTCCTGACGGAGCTTCTCTCCGACGCCGGGCGGTTCAAAGAGGTCGTCCGCCTCGTGGATCTGCCTGTGGCGACGGGCGGGCTCTACGCCCATGTGGTGGCCGATCCGCAGAGCCAGCGGGCGGTCTGTTTCCTAAAGTGAGGATGCCATGATCGATTTTTTCAAGATGAGCGGGAGCGGCAACGACTTCATCATCATCGACAACCGGGACGGATCACTGGGGGTCCGTGACGTCGTTGCCTTCGTGAGAAAGGTTTGTCAACGGAAGGTCTCGGTGGGGGCGGACGGCCTCTTTCTCATCGAGAAGTCGGACCGGGTCGATTTCAAGTGGCGTTTCTTCAACGCCGACGGCTCCCAGGCGGCGATGTGCGGCAACGGCGGCCGGTGCGTGGCCCGTTTCGCCTTCCTGAACGGGATCGCCGGGGAGAGGATGTCCTTCGAGACCGGGGCCGGGATCATCGACGCCGAGGTCAAGGGCGACGTCGTGAAGATCCGCCTGACAGACCCCCATTCGCTGGTTCTGGACGAACGGCTCCGGATCGGGAACCTGGAACTTATCGTCCACCGCCTCGACACCGGCGTCCCTCACGTCGTCCATTTCCTTCACGACTTGGAGGGGTTCGACGTGGTCGACACCGGTCGGGCGATCCGGTACCACGAGGCCTACCGGCCGGCCGGGACGAACGCCAATTTTGTCGCCGTCTTGGATGCAAACACCCTGCAGGTGCGGACCTATGAGCGGGGCGTCGAGGACGAGACCCTGGCCTGCGGGACAGGGTCGGTGGCCGCAGCGCTGATCGCCGCCCGCAAAGGCCTGGTCAGCGCCCCGGTGGAGGTCGTGGTACGGAGCGGGGAGCGCCTCCGGATCTATTTCGAGGCGACCGAAAAGGGGTTCGAAAAAGTTTACCTTGAAGGAAAGGCCAAAGTGGTTTATCAAGGCAAGCTCTGGGATGAAGCCTGGAAATGACCCTCTGAAAGGAGAAAGATAAGACGATGCAGATTGCCGACCGTTTGACGAAGATACCGCCCTACCTCTTCATGGAGTTGCGAAAGAAGATTGCCAAGGCCAAGGCCGACGGCGTGGACGTGATCAGCCTGGCGATCGGCGATCCGGTGGAGCCGACGCCCACCTCGATCATCGAGGAGCTCTACCGGACGGCCTGCAATCCCGAGAACCATCGCTATCCCACCGACGAGGAGAAGGGGATGCTGGCCTTCCGCAAGGAGGTCGCCGTCTGGTACAAGAACCGCTACGGCGTGACGCTCGACCCGGAGAACGAGATTCTGGGCCTGATCGGCTCCAAGGAGGGCTGCCACCACTTCATCCTGGCCCGGATCAACCCCGGCGATGTGGTCCTCATGACCGACCCGGGCTATCCCGCCTACCGGGCGAGCATCCTCATGGGCGGCGGGATCCCCTACAACGTCCCGATCCGCCCGGAGAACGGCTACCTGCCTGTCTTCGAGGACATCCCCTCGGATGTCGTCAAGAAGGCCCGGGGGATGTTCCTCAACTACCCGAACAACCCCACCGGGGCCTGCGTAACCCGGCCCTTCTTAGACAAACTCGTCGCCTTCGCCAAGGCCAACGACATCGCCGTCTGCTACGACAACCCCTACAGTGAGGTCGTCTTCGCCGGACAGGAGCGGCTCAGCTTCCTGTCCGCGCCCGGGGCCAAGGAGGTGGGCGTGGAGCTCAATTCCCTCTCGAAGCCCTACAACATGACGGGCTGGCGGCTCGGCATGGCCGTGGGAAGCCCCGAACTCATCGCCGCGATCAGCAAGGTCAAGGAGAACACCGATTCGGGGATCTTCAACGCGATCCAGTTCGCAGGGATCCAGGCGCTCAAGAACGAGACACCGAACATCGAGAAGATGATGGCGATTTACACCCGCCGGCGCGAGCGGGTCCTCAAGACCCTGGACAAGATCGGGATCAAGTTCAACCCGCCCAAAGGGACCTTCTACCTCTGGATCCCGACGCCCAAGGGGATGGGCTCCCTGGAGTTCACCAACCAGCTCTTCGAAAAGACGGGCGTGGTGGTCGCCTCGGGGACGGCCTACGGTCAGTACGGCGAGGGGTTCATCCGGATCTCGCTCACCGTGCCGGATAACCGCCTCGAGGAGGCGATGGCCCGGATCGAGAAGGCCTTCGCGTGAAAATCGGGGTCCCTCTGCGCGCTGGATATTTTCCGACCCTGCTCCTCCTCGCTCCGCTGCGGGGGCAGGGTGCCCCGGAAAATCTCCAATGCGCGCCCCCGGGACCCGATTTCCATTCGGTCCGGTAGTTAGGAGAGATGTGAAGTTATGGAGATCGGGATCCTGGGCCTTCCCCAGAGCGGCAAGAGCACTCTTTTCGAGATCATGACCGGCGTCCGCAGCCGGGAGATGCACGGCGAGACCTGCGTCAAGGGGCTGGCCTCCGTGCCGGACGCCCGCTTCGACCGCCTGGTGGAGATCTTCAAGCCCGCGAAGGTGTCGCCGGCGAAGGTCCCCTTCTCCGACGTGAACGCCGTAGGCGAGAAGGCCTGGGACGCCGTCCGCCAGAGCCTCTCCGGGGCCGAGGGCCTGCTGCACGTGGTGGACGCCTTCACCGCCTCGGGCGTCCCGGAGATCCTGGAGCGATATCGCAAGCTCGAAGACGAGCTGATCCTGGCGGACCTGATGATCGTCGAGAACCGCCTGGAGCGCCTGGCGAAGATGGCCAAGAAGCCCATGACGCCCCAGGACACCCTCCACGCCCAGGTCCTGCCCCGCCTCAAGACCCAGCTCGAGGCCGGGGGACCGCTCCGGGAGATCGCCCTTTCCGAAGAGGAGCGCCACGGCCTGCGCAGCTTCTCCTTCTGGACGATCCGGCCGGAGCTCGCGGTCGTCAACACTCCCGAGGACAAGCCGTCCCTGGCGGAGGGCTTCGCCGCCGAGGCAGGGCTCAGCGTCCCGGTCATCGGGATCTGCTGCGCCGTCGAGGCGGAGCTGATGGCCCTGGCGCCGGAGGAACGCGGGGAGTTTCTGGAATCGATGGGAATCAAGGAGGCGGCCTTCGTCCGGGTCATCCGGGAGTCCTTCACGCTCCTGGGCCGGATGACCTACTTCACCGTGGGCGAGGACGAGGTCAAGGCCTGGGTCATCCCGGTGGAGACCAAGGCCCCCCGGGCCGCGGCGGCGATCCACAACGACTTCGAACGGGGATTCATCAAGGCCGAGGTGATCGGCTACGAGGAGTTCATCGCCTGCGGTGGGACCAATGCCGCAGCCAAAGCCGCCGGGAAGCTCCGCCTGGAGGGCAAGGAGTACATCGTCCAGGACGGCGACATCATCAACTTCCGGTTCAACGTCTGACGGGCGAACGAAGCGCTAGCCGGTGCGCAGCTTTTTTTCACATCCCTTGAAAATCTCCCATATCACTATGACCGTCAGGAGAGGCGGTTGCGGTAGTCCTCGTAGCCGAACCGGCGGACGATGCGGATCTTCCCATCGGCACCCCGGATCGCGATGGCTGGCAGTCCCACGCCGTTGAAGGTGGTGTTCTTGACCATCGTGTAGTGGGCCATGTCCGTGAAGACCAGCTTCGAGCCGACCTGGAGCGGCTCTGGAAAGGAATAGTCCCCGAAGACGTCGCCCGCCAGGCAGGTGAGGCCGCCCAGGCGGTAGCTGTAGGGGAACTCGCCCTCCTTGCCGGCGCCCTCGATCTCGGGCCGGTAGGGCATCTCCAGGACATCCGGTGCGTGGGCTGCCGCCGAGGCATCGAGGATGGCGATCGGTCGGCCGTTGTGGAGCAGGTCCAGGACCGAGGCGATAAGGTACCCGGCATTGAGCGCCACGGCCTCGCCGGGTTCGAGATAGACCTCCACGCCGTAGCGCTTCCTGAAATCGGCGATGAGGCGGCACAGGAGCTCCACGTCGTAGTCGGGCCGCGTGATGTGGTGCCCGCCGCCGAAGTTGATCCACTTCATGGCTGGGATGAACTCGCCGAATTTTTCTTCAAAGGCCCTGAGGGTCCGCTCCAGGGAATCGGCGTTCAGCTCGCAGAGGGTGTGGAAGTGCAGGCCCGAGATCCCCCTCAGATCCTCACCGCGGAAATGCTCCCGCGTGACGCCCAGCCGGGAAAAGGGGGCGCAGGGGTCGTAAAGGGCGACCCTGACCTCCGAGTGCTCCGGGTTCACGCGGATCCCGCAGGATACTTCCTTCTTCGCGGAGGCTATCCTGGGCTTGAAGCGGCGCCACTGGGAGAAGGAGTTGAAGACGATATGGTCGCAGCAGGCGAGCAGTTCGTCGAATTCCCCTTCCCGGTAGGCGGGTGCATAGACGTGCACCTCCCTGCCGAATTCCTCGCGGCCTAGACGCGCCTCGTGAAGCGAGCTCGCGGCCACCCCCCGGAGGCGCTGTCGGATCAGGGGAAAGACGCCGAACATGGCAAAGCCCTTGAGGGCCATGAGGATCTTGCAGCCGGTCCGCTCCTGCACCGCATCCAGGACCTCGAGGTTGCGGACGAGGGCAGGCTCGTCGATCACGTAGCAGGGGGTCGGCAGATCCTTCAGGTCGAGCATCGGCTTGAGCCTCGCAAAGGGGTCAGGTCAGGCCTTCCAGCCTGTCGGCGCGTCGTCATCGAGAAACCGTTCCTTCCAGGGCAGGCCATACCGGCCGACCCGCTCCATGAACGGGGCGGGGTCGAGTTGCTCCACGTTGAAGACCCCGGCGCCGGACCAGATCCCGCGCAGCATCAGCTCGGCCCCGAGCACGGGGGGGACCCCGGCCGTGTAGGAAACGGCGGTGGCCTTGACCTCGCGGTAGGACGCGGCGTGGTCGCAGACATTGTAGATGAGAACCTTTCGGATTCTGCCGTCCTTGACGCCCTCGATCAGGCAGCCGATGCAGGTCTTGCCCGAGTAGGTCTCTCCCAGGGCCGAAGGTTCCGGGAGGAGCGTCTTGAGGAACTGGAGGGGGACGATCTCCACGCCCTGATGGAGGACCTTGTCGATGCGCGTCATGCCGACGTTCTGCAGGACCCGCAGGTGCGTCAGGTACTCCTGGGAGAAGGTCATCCAGAAACGGATCCTTTTGAGGCCGTGGATATGTTTCACCAGTGATTCCAGTTCCTCATGGTACATCAGGTACACGTCCCGGGGACCGACCTCCGGGAAATCGTAGGTCTGCCGGACGGACAGGGGGGCCGTCTCGACCCACTGCCCGTTTTCGTAATAGCGGCCGACTGCGGTCACCTCCCGGATGTTGATCTCGGGGTTGAAGTTGGTGGCGAAGGCGAAGCCGTGCTGGCCGGCGTTGCAGTCCAGGATGTCCACGCTGTGGATCTCGTCGAAGTGGTTCTTCAGGGCATGGGCGATATAGAGGTTCGTGACCCCCGGGTCGAACCCGCAGCCAAGGACCGCCATCAGGCCCTGTTTGCGGAAGGGTTCGTCGTACTTCCACTGCCAGGTGTGGGAATAGCGGGCCTGGTCGGGCGGCTCGTAACAGGCGGTGTCCAGGTAGGAGACGCCGGTTTCGACGCAGGCGTCCATGATAGCAAGGTTCTGGTAGGGGAGGGCGACCTGGATGACCACATCAGGGGCATGCTTCCGGATCAGGGCCGTCATCTCGCGGGAGCTCCCGGCATCGACCTGGTCGATCTGGATGGGCCGGCTGAGCTGGCGCCGGATCCGCTCGCACTTGTCGAGCGTGCGGCTGGCGAGGACGATCTCAGAGAAAACCTCCGGGAACTGCGCACACTTCTGGGCCACCACACCGCCCACGCCGCCTGCGCCGACAATCAAGACCCTGCCCATCCGGCATCCCTCCCCGGGGCCTCAATTGAGAAAACCGCCTGCTTGGTCCCAAGCCGGGACTTCCCATATATTTCCTGGCGGCATATCCGGGGCAGACTTCCGGACCACCGCATGCAAATGTAACCTTTACCTATAAAATAAATAGAGAATTTGTCAATCTTTGCCCCAGATTTTCTTTTATACCGCCTACAGGGAACGCTTCGCGGGGCTCTGCCGGCCGTGAGATGAATCGGGCCAAAGACGGTCCTCGGGAAGGGGGGCCATGAGGTGGAGTTGCCGAGGGGCAAAGGAACCCGGGCTTCCGGATGGGGACCG
>JAJFUM010000177.1 GCA_021372415.1 Deltaproteobacteria bacterium | reverse complement strand
TCAAGAAGGTCATCGTTCCAGCTGTTGTCAGAACCGCCGCTCAGATCTCCTTCGCCCTCGGCTATCCTCCCACGGATATGAACGAGGGATGGAAAGCTATTCTTGGATGAACGTCGCCACATCAGAACAGATGGTTGGCATGAACGTTTGATAGTCCTGTAGCAGAACGTATTTTCTCCAACCTTTCACGAAAGACGTCCTGAACGATTTTAGCCGCACGGGTGCTGCCGCCCCGGAGGGGGCGGTGCCCCTTCTGCGATCATGGCCGCATGAGGGATTGTTTTATGCATCAGTTGAAATCGGGCAAGGGGGATAAGCATTCATGAATACCAAAGACAACAAGGTCATGTCATTGACGGAGGCGATCCGGGAATACGTCAGAGATGGAAGCCATATTTCCATCGGCGGGTTCACTATCAACCGGAATCCCATGGCGGCAGTCCACGAGATCATCCGCCAGGGGCTCAGGGATCTGTACCTCTACGCCCACTCCAACGGCCAGGGTGCCGACGAATTGATCGGCGGGGGATGCGTATCGAGGCTGGACATCGCCTATGGGGGGAACGGGAAGTACGCGGCCACCTGCATCCGCTTCCGGAAAGCCGTCCAGGAAGGAACGATCCGGATAGAGGATTATTCCAATTTCCAGATGTGCCTTCGCTTCATGGCAGGCGCCATGGGGATGCCCTTCCTGCCCACCGTATCGTCCTTAGGAACCGATCTGGTGAATGTCTGGGGGTTCTCCGAAGCGGAAAGGGCGCAGGATCCCAAAATGCCGGACAAGAAAGTGGTTGTGATGGAGAACCCCTTCGGGGTCTGGATGGATACCCCGAAAGTCGTTCTGGTGCCGGCCATCCGGCCTGACGTCACGATCCTGCACGTCCAGAAGGCGGACAAGCAGGGCACGGGGAGGATCAAGGGGTTGACCTTCGCCGACGTGGAGCAGGCAAAGTCCGCAAGGCACGTCATCCTGACCTGCGAGGAACTGGTCGACACCGCCACCCTGAGGCGGAATCCGGACCAGAACAATATCCCCTTCATCCACGTCGATGCGGTGGTCCCTGTGCCCTACGGCGCCCATCCGACGGCCTGCTACGGATATTACGATTACGACCCGGCCTGCCTGTTGCACTACGTCAAATGCGCCAAAGACGATGGTCTCTATCGCGAGTATCTGGACAAGTTCATCCACGGCGCGAAGGACCACGAAGCATTCATCGCGTTGAACGGGGGACGGGAGCGGCTGGACAGGATCAAGGCGGATCCGGAGACCGGATATGCGGTCAATCTGGCAAGGGGTTAAGGAGGAGCCGATGGCAGACTACACGTTGCGGGAAATGATGACGATCGTGGCCGCCAGGGAGATCAAGAACGGCGACATCGTATTCGGGGGGACCGGGATCTCCATGCTGGCCGCCATGGCCGCCAAAAACATCAATGCCCCCGAAAGCGTCATGTTCTTTGAAACCGGGGCGATCGACTCGAAGCTCGACGAGATCCCGCTGGCCGTGGCGGATTCGCGGGTGATGTACCTCGCGGCAACCAACGGCGGTCTTTTCGACGCCTTCATCACCATGCAGAATCCGATCACCGGCAGTCACGTCATCGGAATTCTGGGAGCGGCACAGATCGACCCCTACGGGAACCTCAACACGACGGTGATCGGCAATTACGTCAAGCCCAAGACCCGCTTTTCGGGAAGCGGCGGGGGCTGCGACGTGGCATCCTTTGTCCCGCGCTGCATCATCTTCATGCAGCAGGAGAAGAAAAGGTTCGTACACAGACTGGATTACCTGACGAGCCCCGGCCATATGGGCGGGGCCGATGGCCGCAGGGAGGCTGGACTGCGCGCCGGAGGACCGACGGTGGTGATCACGAACATGGCGGTCTTCCGGTTCGATGGGCTTACCAAACGGATGTATCTCGCAGGGTGCTATCCCGGCATCACCCCCCAGCAGATCCTCGAGAACATGGAATTTACGGTGGACGTCTCCAAGGCGGCAGAGATCACGCCGCCAACCCCTGAGGAATTGAAGATCCTCCGGGACAAATGCGATCCTCAGAAGCTGATCCTCTAGGGGAAAAGGGCAGCGGCCCGAAACGTCCGGATGCTGGGACCCCGGAAAGGAATGACAAGGAGGTCGTTGATGGGATGCGGTTTCCCCGCTCGCGGGAGAAGCCGGAAACGTAAATCGAATATCATAAGGAGGGAGCATGATGAAGACGGACAAAATCGTACAGTACTTTGTTGTTTCACTTGTCGCTCTGGCCATGATGTTCAGTTTCGGTTTACTCAACCAAGCGGATGCCGCCAAAGTCAACCTGAAATTCCAGATGGCTTGGCACACGCAGCATCCGGAATACAAGGCCTACCAGCAGTTCATCAAGATGATCAAGAAGGAGACCGACGGGGAGTTGTCCTTTACCGTGTTTCCTGCGGACCAGTTGGTAGGCCGAGAAGAGGCCCTGGAAGGGCTGAAAAGAGGGACGATCGACATGCTGGGAAGCTGCTCCTCCTATTTTCACGGTATGGTTCCCGAAGGGGACATTGACTGGATGCCCTACATCTCGCTCGGCCATCGCGACAAGTTCTATGATTTCTTCAACGGCGAAAACGAATTCGCCGAAATCATCCGCAATGCCTACCTCAAGAAGGCCAATGCCGTACTGCTGACAAACATCCTCTGCAGCAGTTCGGGAGTCATCGGCGGGGGCACGAAACAGTATCCCACCGTCGACTCCCTGAAGAACATCAAGCTGCGGGCGGCCGGCGGCGTCAATACGCGAATCGCCAAGGCCTGGGGTGCGAGCCCCGTGACCATGGCCACCGGCGAAATCTACCCCGCCCTGCAGATGGGGACCGTCGATGCCCTGCTCTTCTATGCTTACGGCCTGAAGGACTACAAGTTCTTCGAGGTGGCCAAATCCTTCACCGGTCCCGCCGTTTACATCTGGACCGACGACCTGTGGATCAACGCCGATGCCTGGGCCAAACTCCCCAAGCACCTCCAGGACAAGCTCAAGAAGGTGGCCAGGGAGTGGGCCCGTTGGGCGAGCGTGGAGTATTGGCCTGCTTATGACAAGGAAATCGAGGAGTGGGGCAAGTCCAAGGGCGTGAAGTTCCTCGAGTTCGACGCGGCCAATGTGGCCAAGTCGAAGAAGATGCTCGAGGAGGTCTGGGATTGGTACGCCTCCGAGAGCCCGGATTGCAAGAAGCTGGTCCAGTTGTACAGAGCCGAGCAGAAGAAGTGGTAACCGGCGCTGCATCCATTGCGCGTAATTGATCACCGGGGTGGCGCAACCTTCCCGTTACGCCACCCCCTTCAAGAAGGAGAGGGCTTATGAGTCATGGGAGTGTAGAAACGCCTGTGGACCGCAACGCCTTCATGCGGGCGGTGTCTGCCCTGGATCACTTTCTGGCCGAGTTTGCGGGCTGGATTATCATCGTCATGATGTTGACCCTCAGTTACGACGTCGTCATGAGGTATTCCTTTGGCATGCCAACCACCTGGGCCGGTGAGATCAACCGTTACTTCCTCGTCCTGGTTATGTTTTTCGGGGGCCCCTGGGCGCTTCCCGCCGGTGGTCATGTGGCCGTCGACATCTTAACGGAGACTTTGGCGGAGCGCAAGCGGCTGCGGCTGGAGATCGTTACCTCCTGCATGGCCGTGGTCTATATGGCCATCTTTTCGATGGAATCGATCAAATACACCTGGGAGGCCATAGCCGGTAACGTGAAAAGCACGGAATACCTGGCCTTGCCCATGTGGCCGATGCGGTCTTTCCTGGTGATCGGCGGGGTGCTGCTCGGAATCGAATTTCTTTTCCGGATCATCCGGGCCGTCAAGCGCCTGAACGAGCTGAAACGTTGAACGACTGGAGGTGACTGTCCATGGAATGGTATTGGATCCTGATCATCCTGATGGGGTCTCTGACCCTCCTGCTCTGTCTGGGACTGCCAGTGGCCTTCTCGCTCGGGTTTCTGAGCATGCTGGCCGCCCTGGTCTTCTGGCCCGGAACGACGGGCTTGTACGGTGTGGCTCTGGCCGGTTACGGCCACATGAGTAGTTTCACCCTCGTCTGCGTCCCCTTGTTTATCCTGATGGCCCAAATCGTGATGCACTGCGAGATGGGCAAGGACACCTACGATGTGGCAGACCGGTTCCTGCGCGGTCTGCCGGGGGGCCTGGGGATCACCAGCACTGTTTTCGGGGCCGTCTTCGGGGCTGTCTGCGGCGCCAGCACCGCCGGGACCGCGACGGTCGGCCTCCTGTCCTTGCCGGAGATGCTCCGGAGGAAATACGATGAGGGGATGTCGGGGGCCATCGTCGCCTTTTCCGGGGCCCTGTCCATCCTGATCCCGCCGAGCATCATCATGATCCTTTACGGGACCCTGGCGAACGAATCCATCGGCGCCCTCTTCGCTGGCGGGGTCATCCCCGGGGCCCTGATGACCCTTATCGGGGTCCTCTACATCTGGCTCAGCGTCCTGATCAACCCCTCCATGGCCCAGCGGGACACCAACCGCTTCACCTTGAAGGAAAAGCTTTCTTCCCTGTGGCGGGTGTGGGCCCTGCTGCTGGTCATGCTCATCCTGCTGCTCACCATCTATACCGGCGCGGCGACCCCGACGGAATCGAGCGCCGTCGCCTGCCTGGCAGTGTTCCTGATCGCCGTTGCAAAGGGCAAGATGACCATGCCAATCCTCCGAAAGTGCATCATCCAGTCCGTGCGGACCACCACGATGATCGGCTGGATCATCATTGGCGCAACCGCGTTCGGCTATGTCATCATCTACTCGGGCTGCGCCCAGGAGCTCACGGACTGGGTGGTCGGTCTGCCGGTACCGCCCATGGTCATCGTGGGCGTATTGATGATCGGCTACCTGATCCTCGGCATGTTCCTCGATCCCGCGGCCATCGTCATGATGACCACGCCGATCGTCCTGCCGATCCTGACGGCCCTCGAGATCAACATCGTGTGGTTCGGCATCCTGGTGACGATCAACATGTGCTGCGGGAACATCTCTCCGCCGATGGGACTGAATCTTTATATCGTCAAGGGGCTCATGCCCGATGCCATCAGCCTGAGGCGCCTCTTCATGGGTGCGATCCCCTTCATGTTGATCGATTGCATCTGCGTTGCTTTGGTCATGATCTTCCCGGCCCTGGCAACCTGGCTACCGAGCATCGTGGTCCCGAATTGACGGGCGAAAGGGGAACGGCGCGAATCTTTCCTGTCAACGCTCAATCGGATATACTCCCCTCCGGCAGGGCCGGAGGGGGAGTTTGCCCATCCACCGGTTAGCAACATGGAAACCGAACGCCAACCGACTGTTCGTGCGTCAAAGGGAGGCAAGTTGCTGACTTTAATTATGCAATTTCTTCTCCTTTTCCATATTTCTTAAACAACTTTCCTTCTCCCATTGGTTATCCAAAATGCTAATAGAATGCCGATGGTCAAGATAGAGACCAATAGATACAGTGTAAGCAGGTTTGAAATGGCTAGAATAGAGGTTGCCATCAGGGGGCCAACGGCATTTCCAGCTAACCGTGCCGAATTGAGAAAGCCAATGCCCGCTCCACCCATGCCCGGAGCAAAGCTGGCCATGACCAAGGGAATAGCGGCAGCGATGATACCGGCCTGGATCATTCGGATTATTGTAAAGCTGACGACATCCTGAGTGACCAATAGAAAGGTTTGGAAGAAAGCTGCAGTGAGGCATACCCCCGCAATCACCCCGACCCTTTTCGCTCTTGGCGTCATACGGTTGATCACGTAGCTGCCAGCGATGGCCGTA
This sequence comes from Deltaproteobacteria bacterium, assembly GCA_021372415.1. GTDB lineage: Bacteria > Desulfobacterota > Syntrophia > Syntrophales > UBA5619 > JAKAFS01. The sequence goes on along the minus strand of JAJFUM010000177.1, from coordinate 8,735 downwards.
GCTGTATAGCCCATCATAATAAAACCCGCCGATTTCAGGGCCCTCTCACCCGTCAGTCCGAACCCCTGCAGGATATGCGGCAGAATGCTCGGCAAGAAGGTGAGGTGAATTGTGGCAATGAGGATCAAGCCCCCTCCCCACAGGAAGCCGCGGTCAAGGGGGAGCTTCTGGTTCCGGGCCATCTCCCTTATGTCCATCTCAGCTACGTAGATATGGCATAGCAAAAGACAAAGAGCGACTAAGACAAATGAGAAGACAAAGGGACTCTTGTATCCGAGATGTGAGGCTAGATAGGCCCCTACAGGGGGGCCCAACAACTGCCCAGCGGTTATGGAATTCTGGAACAGGCTCAGGTTGCCGGCCAACCGGTCTCGGGACGATATCTCAGAAACCATGAAAAGCCCAATGGTGGAAGCGCCGCCAAGTGCCCCTTGGATTAGACGAAGCGCCAGCAGCAGAGGCAGATTGGCCGTAAACCCCATGAGCAGAAAGATAATGGCATTTACAAAAAAAGCCCATTGGAAGAGCGCCTTTGGCTGGATTTTCGAGGTCAGGCTTCCCCAAATGGGAGCGGCAGCAGCAGAAATAAGGGAGGTGAGCCCTATGATCAGACCAATCCAAAGCATCGTTTCATGAGCGGGGTACGGGCTGACCAAAGTAATGTAAAAGGGCATAAATGACATGACGGTGTTGAAGCAAAACGCCAGTCCAAACTGAGACATGGAAATTGAAAAGACGCTTTTGAACGTGTCAGAGGCGGATAAGTAACTTTTCAAAAAAACTCCTATAAATAATAATCCACTACATAGCTCGCCGGTTTATGCAAAATAACGCACTACAGGGTATGGGTCATATCGGCCGCTGTCTGGCCGCCCTTTCGATTGGCGGTTTGAGTTTTCCTGTGGCTTTTTAGAGAAAACCCTAGGAGCTTTCTTCCTGGCCATTTTCCATAGGCTCAATTTGGGACATACGACCGACCGATATCAATTATTGTCAAAGATCAATGGACTTCATCCCTGTCTGCTCCAACCAAGCCTTTTTTCAGGGACGATTATTTGGATGTGGTCCTATTTGGCGTCTCTCTATGGCGGGCGAACATGACATCTAGATTCTATGAAGGTTACAGGCCGCTAGCCTGACTCAACCATCAATCACGCGGTCATGCCTTCTTCGCAGTTCGATTTCCCCGTAAGTTTCGCGAGCCGTAATGGGCCCGGACAGCCGGAATACCCGAAACTGCCGTGCCTTGGCTGCGGCAGGTCGCCAGCCGCAGCCAAGGTTCACAGCCTAACACGGCGGAAAGAGGGAACCGCCATCCCCTATTCCGGCTTGATCCCAGCCTCGCGGATGATCTTCAGCCACTTAACGGACTCCTGCTTGATCAGGTTGTCGAACTCCGCCGGAGACATGGTCAGGGGTTCGCCTCCTTGAGTCCGGATCTGCTGGATCAGGTCAGGCGAAGCCATGGTCTTATTGATCGCTGCGTTCAGACGGTTAACGATGTCGCGCGGCGTAGCCGCGGGTACCACGTAGCCGAGTTGACCGACGACCTCGAAGTCCGTCTTGGTCTGCTCCGCCACGGTCGGAAGATCCGGGAGGACCGTCATCCGCTTCTTGCTCGTTACGGCCAGAGCACGCAGCTTGCCGGACTTGATGTGGGGCAACAGTGCATAGCTGTCAAAGACGAACTGAACCTGGCCGCTCAGCACACCCACCAGGGCCGGCCCTCCCCCTTTATAGGGGACATGGGTCATTTTGACCTTCATCGTACTCTGGAGCAGTTCCCCGGCAAGATGCGTGGAGCCGCCGATGCCATTGGAACCAAAGTTGATTGCACCTGGCTTGGCTTTGCCCAGAGCCACAAGTTCACCTACGGTTTTGGCCGGCACCGAGGGGTTGACCACGAGGATATATGGCGTCTCCACTGCCATGCCCACCGCAGAAAAGGCCTTGATCGGATCATAGTTGAGCTTATACAGCCCCTGGGCCGGGGCGTGGGCCACGACGTTGACCATCAGGATCGTATAGCCATCGGCAGGCGCATTGGCCACCAGGGCCGCGGCAATGGTCCCTCCAGCGCCGGCCCGGTTCTCGATGATCACGGGCTGGCCCAGTATCTCTGACATCTTGGGTGCCATCAGGCGGGCGGTGGTGTCGAGCCCTCCACCGGGGGCATAGGGAACGATGATCTTGAGGGGCTTATTCGGATATCCCTGAGCAAACGCAGTGGCTGACACCAAAATGAACGACAGGATAAGGAAAATTCCAAGCGATGCCACAGTTCCAAAGCTTCTCTTCATGATTGCCTCCATTGAATTCAAATGACCTCATGCCTTTAATCGCGCCGCGCTACGCAGAGGCGCACAGTTGTCGCTACAATGTTGCCACCTCCTCTCGTCGCTTCACTCCCTGAACGTCTCCTCCCGTTTGGCCTTGATCGCTGGCACCGCCACGATGACTATCAGTGCTGCGGCAATGAGCAGAAGGGACAGAGAAACAGGTCTCGTGAAGAACACGGAAAAATCACCGCGGGAAAGCAGTAGGGAACGGCGGAAATATTCCTCCATCATGGGCCCCAGGACGAAGCCCAAAAGCAGGGGCGCCCCCTCGCAGCCGAACTTCAGGAAGACGTAGCCGAGAAAGCCGAAAATCGCGGCGGTCAGGACGTCGAAGGTATCGTTGTTGACCGTGAAGGCACCGATACAGCAGAAAGTCAGGATCGCCGGATAGAGAAAACGGTACGGCACCCTGAGCAGGGAGACCCAGACCCCGATAAGGGGCAGGTTCAGGATAATCAGCATCAGGTTTCCGACCCACATCGAGGCGATCACCCCCCAGAAGAGCGTCGGATTTGCGGTCATGACCTCAGGGCCGGGTTGGATGTTGTGGATCATCATCGCGCCGACCATGATGGCCATGACCGCATTGGGGGGTATGCCCAATGTCAGCAAGGGGATGAAGGCGGTCTGCGAGGCGGCGTTGTTGGCCGTCTCCGGCGCGGCAACCCCCTCGATCGCTCCCTTGCCGAACGCCCCGGGGGTCTTGCTGATCTTCTTCTCCAGGGCGTAGGAGGCAAAAGAGGCGAGCGGCGCACCGCCTCCTGGCAGGAATCCGAACAGTGATCCCATGATCGATCCCCGGAGGACCGGCATGGCCATCCGCTTGAAATCCTCCCTGGTCGGAAAGAGGTTCGTAATCCGGTTGGTGAAGGTTTCCCGCTTTTCAGACTTCTCCAGGTTGCTGATGATCTCGGAGAAGCCGAACACGCCCATGGCCATGGAGACCAAGCCGATGCCGTCCACGAGCTGCGGGATACCCATGGTATAGCGGGAAATGCCCGTATTGACATCCGTACCGACCATCCCCATTAACAGGCCTAGGCAGATCATGGCGATGGCCTTGATGAGCGAGCCCGAGGCGAGGACGACCGCGCCGATGAGTCCCAGTACCATCAAGGAGAAATACTCCGGCGGATAGAACTGGAGGGCCATTTCGGCCAGTGGCACGGCGAAGGCGGCAAGAAGCAGGGTGCCGAAGCATCCGCCCACGAAGGAGCCTAATGCGGCCGTGGTGAGGGCGACGCCGGCCCGGCCTTGCCGTGCCATCTGGTAGCCGTCGAGGCACGTAACGACTGATGATACCTCACCCGGCAGATTGACCAGAATCGAGGTCGTCGAGCCGCCATACATGGCACCGTAATAGATTCCCGCCAGCATGATCAGCCCGGCCAGGGGCTTGAGTGCGAAGGTTACTGGCAGCAGCATGGCGATCGTAGCCAGGGGGCCGATGCCGGGCAGCACTCCGATCAGGGTGCCGATCACCGCTCCGATGAAGGCAAACACGATGTTGACGGGCAGCATCATCGTGTGGCCGAAGAGATTCACTGGATCGAGGCTGAAGATCGCACCGAAGCCTATTCCTAGATTGGTCAGCAAGCTTTCCATGATCACTCCATTAATTGTCCATGAACCACGGCCAGAGCGGCAGGTAGATGTTTAGGATCCAGACAAAGACCACCAGACAAAAGACGATAAGAATCGCAGCATTGACCAGCGTCCCCTTCCAGCCGAACTCGTGGCTCGCCGTGCTGGAGAGCCCGATGAGCAACAGGAGGGAGAGGATCAGGCCGAGCCACTTAAGAACCACACTGAAGAGCACGATCGGGCCCAAAACCAGAAACAGCTTCTTCCAGTAGAAGGCCGGGACCTGTTCCTCTTCGGCCTTAGGGGTCAGTGCGTGGAGCGATATCACGATCCCAAGCAGTGACATGACGACACTCACCACTATCGGAAAGTATCCGGCACCCATCTGGGCGGCACTGCCAAACTTATATTGGGTTCCGATGAGCGCAAAGACGATGCCCGTCGCGGTAAACATCAGCCCGGCCAGGAAATCTCTCTTGTTTTTGATTCTCATGCGATCCTCTCCCTACCCTTTTTCATTTGACGCGGTACTTCCTGATCATCTTTTCGTCGAGCACCAGGCCGAAGCCGGGGCCCTGGAGGATTTCGATCCTGCCGTCCCTGATCTGCGGACGGTTGGCGATCAACCCCTGCCAGATCGGGTCGCGGTCTGGATTGGCGAAACACTCGAGATAGGTACCATGGGGGACGCCTGCGAGCATCTGCATTGCGATCTGGGGTTCCTCGTGGTGGGCCATCTTCACCCCGAAGACCGAGCACATGCCTGCCACGCGCCGCCACTCTGTGATGCCACCGCTCTCGGAAGCGTCGAAGTTGACATAGTCCACGGCACCCGCCTCGATGAGGCGGCGGACGCCGTGGCTGGTAAACTCGGACTGGCCGGCGTTGATTGGGATGCAGGTGGCCTGGCGGACCCGGGCCATCATGTAGGCGTCGTCATACCAATGGCATGGCTCTTCGAACCACTCGATGTCGAGGTGCTCGATCAGGTGCGAGAAGCGGATGGCGTCGGCCACACTCCAGCCGCGGTTTGCGTCTACGGCGAGCATGAAGTCCTTTCCCGCACCGTCTCGCGCCGCGGCCACCCGCTCGGCGTCTCTCTCCGGCGAGAGCTGCCCGACCTTCATCTTGCAGCCAGCCAGCCCCATCGCCTTAAGCCCAGCCATCTCCCGGGCGAGGTCGTTAAGGGTTTTCCCCTCCTCGTAGTAGCCCGCGATCGTGATGATCGGCAGACTGGTCCGGTAACCCCCGAGCATCTTGCTGACGCTTATGCCGGACGCCTTGCCCACGAGGTCCCACAGGGCCGTGTCCACGCAGGCGATCGCCTCGATGGCGAGCTTCCTGTCGCGGTTCATTTTTGTGATGGCGTACATTTTCTCCCAGAGTTTCTCGATATCGTGAACTTCCTCGCCGATAATGAGCGGTGCAAGCTCCTCCTGTATGATCTTGACGATGTCGAGTGCCTGTTCTCGATTGTCGCCGTTGTAAACTTCACTGACCAGCCCCACATCCGTGCGGATGCGGGTGATGATCGTGCACCGCGAAGGGACGTGGTAGGTACTGCCGCCGAAATCCCTGGTCAGTGGAATTTTAATGGGTATGGTTTCGATGCCTTCGATACGCATGTTGTTGCTCTCCTTAATCTTTATTAGAATCTCCCATCGCCAGTTCCAGTGGCGTTGAAGTTGCTTGTTAAATTTTCGTAGAACCGCTCGGCATCAGGCTGAACGTACTGCCCGGCTTCAAATTCACGCCAGCAATCTCGTGAGTTCCGCAATGTTTGGAACCATTTCCAGCTGTCTTACCGTATCGATGATCCACTGCCTTTTTTCCTGAGCGACCTTGTCCCCGGTGACGATGCTGAACTTTTCACAGATTTCCTCGGGGCTCAGAGGGTTGTTGGGATTCCCTTTGGCTTGGAGGACCCGGGTGGACACGGATCTGCCGCTCTTCAGCCGGATCGCGATCTTGGCCCCCTCGATCTTCGGGAATAACCCGTCGAGCTCCTCGTCCACGTAGAGCTTGGTCCGTCCCACGAGCTCCCTGAGTTTCCTGCCCTGCTCGTCGTCGGATATTTTCTTAAAATTTTTCGGGTCTTTGATATCCCCTACAAGCGTCAGCGCCACGACGTAAGGAATGCTGTACTGTCCTGCCATGGCGGAGTCGATCTCGTAGATGCTCGAGAAGGCGACAAGCTTCTCACTTCCTCCTACCCTAATCTCATCAATCTCGTCCCATTTCAGGCCGAACTCGTCCCTGAGCTTCGCAATTCCATCGACCGTGGAGTGCATCGTCGTGCAGCACGGGTAGGGCTTAGTCCCCACGTTCATGATCTCGTACACGGTTCCCAGTCCCTGGTTCGTCAGATCGATTTCAGGCCGGTCGGAGAAGACCCTACAGAATCCGTACTTGCCGCCCACGATGTCGCAGGGGCCGCGGAATCCTCTCTGGGCCAAAAGTGCGGCCAGCACGCCGCTCTGGGCCGCCCAGCCCGCGTGGAGTCTTTTAATCATCTCCCCGCCGCCGGTGGAATCCTGGGTGAACTGCATAATCCCAGAGCAGGTGGAGCCGCAGATGCCCATGGCGTCAATCAGTTGCGCCTCACTGAGCCCCAGGATCTTCCCCGCCGCTGCTGTGGCGCCATAATTGCCGCTTGTCCCAGTCGGGTGGAAGCCCTTGACCATATGCGCCTTTGCTCCGACACCCATTCCAACCCGGCACATCACCTCGTAACCCATGATGACGGCGAGTAGGAACTTCCTGCCATCCACCGACTCCTGCTCCCCGACCGACAGCGCGGCCGGAATCACCACCCCTCCGGGATGGGACTGGGCGCCCTCATGGACATCATCGAGTTCGAAACCATGCCCCATCGTGCCGTTGATCAGAGCTGCCGCCGGGGCAGATGTCTTGGCGCCGTTGCGTACGATGGTCGATTTCCCTTGAGACTTGAGTTCCTGCATGAGCGAGGAGGTGATCTGCGACCACGGGAGGTCCGCGGAAAAGATGATGCCTCCGAGTGTATCCAATATCCGCATCTTCGCCCTGTCGATGACATCGAGGGGAAGGTCCTCAAAACGTGTTTTGCAGACAAATTTCATCAACTCACTCGTCGTGTCCATGATCGATCCTCCGTAATTTTCTCATGTTGCTCAAATACATCTGTTATGATTCCTTGCTTCGCTTTATTTTTTTGAATCGTCCTCCAAGGCATCCTTGGGCAGACGTTTCAGAAACACAAAGGAAATGACCAGGGCAATGACCGCCAGTGCGATGAAGACCACCGAGACGGGACGACTCAGGAAAAGAGCAATGATCCCGCCGGAAAGTGTTCCCATGGAGATTGACTGACGCAGCGATATCTCGAATATCGGCCCCAGGATCAGCCCCAGGATCATGGGGGCCACGGGCCACTTGTTTTTGTTCATGTAGTAGCCGAGTATGCCGAAGGCCAGGGCGACCCAGACATCGAACATGGTGCAGCGGGGGGAGTAAGCCCCGATCAGGCACACGGCTAGAATGAACGGGGCCAGGAATCTATAGGGGATTAGGCTGATTCGAGCCCAGAGACCTACCAGAGGCAAGTTCAGCACCAGGAGCATGACGTTGCCGATATACATACTGGCGATGACCGTCCAAACCATGGAGCCGTGTTGGAGAAAAAGTTGAGGTCCCGGCTGCAGGCCGTATAGCATGAATGCAGCCAGCATGATGGCCATCGAGGGCGCCGTTGGGATCCCCAGAGATAAGAGGGGAATGAAGCCGGCCTGCGCCGTGGCGTTATTGGCCGCCTCCGGACCCGCAAGCCCTTCGATGGCCCCCTTTCCGAACCGCTCGGGGTGTTTGGATATTTTCTTTTCCACATCATAGGACATGAACGTCGACAGGGCTGTCACCATGCCCGGTATGAGACCCAAGGGAAAACCTAGAATCGTTCCACGCAGAGCCGCGAACAATCCCCTTCTCAGCTCAGAACCCCGAGGCATCATTCTTCCCAGTTTTCCCTGGAATATCTGCTGCACGCCTGCTTCTGCGCTCGAAAGGATCTCTCCGATCCCGAAGAGCCCCACCACAACGGGCACGATCTCGAATCCTCGGGTCAGTCCGACCAGGCCGTAATTCAGGCGCGGCGCCCCCGTCAGCGGGTCTATCCCGACAGAGGAAAGAAAAATGCCCAAGATTCCTGCGACGATTCCCTTGATCAGCGAAGCCCCCGAGAGGCTGACAAGCATAGTCAAGCTGAAAAACAAAAGGCCAGTGTACTCCGGAGGGCCGAACTTGATGGCGAACTTGGCAAGTTCGGGACCCAAGATGCAGGTCCCAATGACTCCGATGGTGCCGGCAATAAACGATCCCACCGCAGCGATCCAAAGGGCCTCCCCGCCACGCCCCTGGCGCGTCATCTGAAATCCGTCAAAGGTTGAAACCACAGAGGCCGATTCGCCGGGAATATTGACCAAAATGGAGGTCGTGGATCCCCCATACATGGCGCCATAACAGACCCCGGCCATCATAATGATGGACCCGGTCGGATCGAGATAAACGGAAAAAGGCAGGATGATGGCAATGCTGGCAGAAGGCCCCAGCCCGGGCAGTATTCCGACTAGCGTTCCCAAGACGCAGCCGATGAAGCAAAAAAGGAGATTATACAACGTTAAGGCATTTAAAAAACCATCCAGGATAGGCATCTTACATCCCCCTTAACCAACGGATCCTTTCTTTGCCTTTATTGGCGGGAAGAATACCAAGCATGCATTGGTCATCTTTACGAAAACAAAATCCCACGCGGGAATATCATGCCGAGGAACATGA
>JAJFUM010000376.1 GCA_021372415.1 Deltaproteobacteria bacterium | reverse complement strand
CGTCATGTTGAAGGACAGGAGGATCGTTCTGGGGGTCACCGGCGGCATCGCGGCCTATAAGGCCGCCGAACTGGTGCGGGAGCTTGTCCGGCGGGGTGCGAAGGTCCGGGTGGTCATGACCGAAAGCGGACAGCGGTTCGTCACGCCCCTGACCTTTGAAACCCTCTCCGGGAGCCCCGTGTACACGGACCTCTTCCAGATGACCGGGGGCTACGAGATCGGCCACATCGCGCTGGCCGACTTTGCGGAAGTTCTCGTCGTGGCGCCGGCAACGGCCAACATCATCGGCAAGATGGCGGCGGGGATCGCCGACGACCTGCTGAGCACGGTCCTGGTCGCGGCGGCATCGCCCGTTTTGGTCTGTCCGGCGATGAATTCGAAGATGTACGCCAACCGGGTGGTGCAGGAGAATCTCGGCCGGATCCGGTCCCTGGGGCACGCCGTCCTGGAGCCTGGCTATGGCGAGCTGGCCTGCAGGACCGAGGGGCAGGGGCGGCTCGCCGAACCGGGGGACATCGTCGAGGAGATCGAGACGATGCTCACCCCGAAGGATCTCCAGGGGGAACGGGTCCTGGTGACGGCGGGTCCCACCCAGGAGGCCTTAGATCCTGTCCGCTTCATCACCAACCATTCCTCGGGGAAGATGGGGTACGCCCTGGCCACGATGGCCAGGAGGAGGGGGGCCGAGGTGACGCTGGTCAGCGGTCCCACATCCCTTGCGTGCCCGAAGGGCGTCCGGAGCATTGCCGTGACGACGGCCCGCGAGATGCGCGATGCCGTGATGGGCCATCTCGATGAGGCCACGGTGGTGATCAAGGCCGCGGCCGTGGCCGATTATCGGCCGGAAACCTTTCAGGAGACGAAGATCAAAAAGAAGGAAGGCCCCATCGACGTCCGTCTGGAGAGGAACCCCGACATCATTTCCGAGATCGCCGGGAAGAAGGGGAACCGGATCCTGGTCGGCTTCTCGATGGAATCGGACCACCTGATCGAGCATGCCCGGGCCAAGCTGATGGAAAAGGGGATGGATTTCATCGTGGCCAACGACGTGACCGAGACGGGTGCCGGCTTTGGGGGCGATACCAACGTGGTCCGGATCCTGGACAGGGATGGGGGGGTCGAAAACCTCCCGATCATGGATAAGCTCGACGTGGCGGCGGCGATCCTCGATCGGGTAAGGCAGATCCGGGAGGGCAGGGGAAAAGGGCATGGCCGCTGAAGGGGACCCGCGGGAGGAACTTCTGGAGCTGGTACGGTCGCTCAACGGGCGGATCCGCACGGACAGGGAGCTGAAGAGGCCCCTCGCCTATCTGAACGGGCGGTCCGTCGGGGCAGGCACCGCAGGCGGGAACCGGACGGAAGGGGAGATCTCTTCAGACAGCGGGGACGCAGAGGGCCTGGAGTCCATCCGTGGGGAACTGGGAGATTGCCGGCGTTGCGGCCTGGGCCGTCGGCGCCATAGCCTGGTCTTCGGCGAAGGCAATCCCCGGGCCGAACTCGTCTTTGTCGGCGAGGCGCCCGGGGCGGACGAAGACGCCCAGGGGAG
>JAJFUM010000362.1 GCA_021372415.1 Deltaproteobacteria bacterium | reverse complement strand
GTCGCAGCAGATCCTGCTCACCGACATGCCGTCCGTCCCGCTGCTCTTCACCGCCGACGCCGCCCTTTACAAGGCCCGCATCCAGGGCATCAACGACCCCAACTGGTCCTCGATCACCTGGAACGTCGCCTGGTGGCACCTGGAATAAACAAGAATCCGCTCCCCGACTAAAAACGGGAAGCCGTTCATTATGAGGCATGGCAGTTCTTCCCCGGGAGCTGCCATGCCTGCAAAAGAAAGGAGAACTCCAAGCAACAGTGGGTACCTATGTCATCCGCAGATTCCTGCAGATGATTCCCATCCTCATCCTTATTTCCCTGCTGACTTTCCTCCTGATGCGCCTGGCGGGACCCGACCCGGCTGAGTATATGATCACGCTCAACCCCAGGATCAAACCCGCCGACATTCAGGCTGAGAAATTTCGCCTGGGGCTCGTGGATGCAAACGGGAAACCTCTGCCTCTGATCAGCCAATACTTCACGTGGGTGCGTAATATCTTGCGAGGAGACTGGGGCTGGTCCCGGATTTGGCCGAACCAGACCGCCTTCGGAGCGATCATGCTTTTTCTTCCTAACTCGTTGATCTTGATGGGGCTCTCCCTCATCTTGTCACTCATTATCGCTATTCCGATCGGCATCTATTCCGCTCTCAAACAATATTCGAGCTTCGATTACGTATTCACCACCTTTTCCTTCATGGGGATGTCTCTTCCCACTTTCTGGTTGGCATTGATGTCCATTATCATCTTTCATCTGCTTCCCTCGCGCCTTTTCGGGTTCCCCCTTTTCCCAGCCGGAGACATCGCTTCTTTTGGCAAACCCTTTGCAGGATTATGGTACGACCGGATTTGGCATCTGTTTCTGCCCGTGGTCGTGCTTGGGATTTATAACATGGCCGGCTGGACGCGTTACATGCGTTCTTCCTTACTGGAGGTGATCCGTTCGGATTACGTTCGCACCGCCCGCGCCAAAGGCTTGCCCGAAAGCAAAGTGATCAATAAACACGCCCTTCGCAACGCGCTGATCCCGATGGTCACGATTCTTACTCTCTCCATCCCAAGCTTGTTCGGTGGCGCTCTGATCACCGAGACCGTTTTCGCTTATCCCGGGGTCGGGCGTATGCTTTACCAAGCCGTAATCGGTAAGGACTACGCTGTCGCCATGGCGGATATCCTGCTTTTGGCTGTGATTACGATCTTCTTTAACCTGGTGGCCGACATCCTCTACGCTGTGGTCGACCCCCGGATCCGATACTCCTAAAGGAGGACGAAAAAATGGCAGTCGCTGATACCACAATCGAACTGGCGCCCTCGTTCTCCTATTGGAACATGGTCTGGACGAGGTTCCGCAGGCATAAACTGGCGATGTTTGGCAGCATCGTCGTGATCGTCATGATCCTTCTTTGCTTCGTCGGTGCTCCGATTTATTCGGCCATCACCGGCATGACGATCAGCACGCAGGAACTGACGAACCGCTATGCCTATCCTTCAGCGCAGCATCTTTTTGGGACGGATGACCTTGGGCGTGACGTGCTCATCCGGATCCTCTATGGAGGACAAGTCTCCATCGAGGTGGGGTTGATCTCGGCGCTAGCATCGGTCGTCTTGGGCGCCCTCGTCGGGGTCGTTTCCGGCTATTTCGGCGGGTGGGTCGATGAGGCCTTGATGCGTTTCACGGATGTGATGTTGTCGTTGCCTTATATACCACTCTATCTCGTCCTATCCATGGCGTTCGGCCCTGGTTTTTGGACCCTGATTTTCATTTTCGTGGCCTTCGGTTGGATGGGGGACGCACGAATGGTACGAGGCGTGGTGCTGTCCTTGAAGAACATGGAGTTCGTCGAGGCGGCACGAGCGGTTGGCTCATCCAATTGGCGGATCATGGTGACGCATCTGTTGCTCAATTCGATGGCCGTGATCATCGTCTCGACCACCTTGGCTATTGGCGGCAACATCGTCAGTGAGGCAGCCTTAAGCTACCTCGGATTTGGGATCCAACCCCCGATGCCTTCCTGGGGAAATATCCTGCAGACCGCATCGGAATATATCTTCGCTCCGCGAAATGGTCCATGGCTGATTTTCTATCCCGGCTTCTTCATCTTCCTGACCGTGCTGTCTTTTAACTTTATGGGCGACGGTTTGCGTGACGCTCTGGACCCCCGTCTGAAGAACGCCAACTAGTCCCGGTGATCAACGAGGTGTTCATTTGACAGACCAAGTTCTGCTGGAACTGAAAAACCTGAAAACTTATTTCTACACAGACGAGGGGGTCGTACCGGCGGTGGATGATGTCAGCTACCGCATCCTCAACGGAGAAACCATGGGCCTGGTAGGGGAATCCGCCTGCGGCAAAAGCGTGACCTCTCTTTCCATCATGCAGTTGATCCAGACGCCTCCTGGCAAGATCGTCTCCGGCGAGATCTGGTTCAAGGGCGAGAACCTGCTGAAAAAGAAACCGGATGACATGCAAAAGATCCGCGGCGCCGAGATCTCGATGATTTTTCAGGAACCGATGACCTCCCTGAACCCGGTCTACACGGTCGGCAACCAGATCAGCGAAGCCATCGTTTTGCACCAGGGCGTTTCCGAACATGAGGCGATGCAAAAAACCATTGAGATGCTCAAGTTGGTCGGCATCCCTTCCCCAGAACGCCGAGTGAATGAATACCCTCACCAAATGTCCGGCGGGATGCGCCAGCGGGAGATGATCGCCATGGCTCTCTCTTGCAATCCGGACTTGCTCATTGCCGATGAACCGACCACCGCTCTGGACGTCACCATCCAGGCCCAGATCCTGGAGCTGATGAAATCGCTCAAGGACAAACTGGGCAT
>JAJFUM010000357.1 GCA_021372415.1 Deltaproteobacteria bacterium | reverse complement strand
AGCCCCTCGTCGATGGAGATGCTCCCCTCGTAATGGAGATCCGCATCGGTGACGACGGCGCGGTGAAGTTTCGATTTGAGCATAAACCGCTGCATGGTCATCGACCTCCTCTGTTTGAATCCTCGTGATCGATATCCAGAGGTTCACCGAAGACATGGTTGTCGATCAGTCTGGTCTTTCCGACCCAGACCGCAAGGGCCAGGACCGCTTGCTCCCCGATGACGGGGATGTCGTCCATGGTCGCCGCGTGGCAGATCTGGGCATAATCTATTTTCGCATGGGGATGGCGCTCGATGATCCCCCTCACCCGATCGAGGATGACCCGGCTTTCCCGCTCCCCCTTTTCGTACATCCCCTTGGCCTCCACGAGGGACCGGCTCAGGCTCAGGGCCGATTCCATCTCCTCCGGCCGGAGGTAGACGTTCCGCGAGCTCATGGCCAGGCCGCTGGGCTCGCGCGTGATGGGCGCGCCGACGATCTCGATGCCCATGTCCAGGTCCCGGACCATCCTGCAGATCGTCACGTACTGCTGGTAATCCTTCTTGCCGAAGACGGCCACATGGGGCTTGACGCTATGGAAGAGCTTGGTGCACACGGTCGTCACCCCCCTGAAGAAGTGGGGCCTGGACCGGCCGCAGAGGTTTTTCGTCGTCTCCATGACGCTGACGTAGGTCTGGTAGCCCTCGGGATACATCTGGGTGCTGTCCGGGCAGAAGATGGCGTCCACGCCGACCTCCTCCGCCATTTTCCTGTCCCTCTCGAAGTCCCTGGGGTAGGCCTCGAAGTCCTCCGTGGGGGCGAACTGCGTGGGGTTGACGTAGAGGCTCACCGCCAGGTAGTCGCCCAGCGTCCGTCCGATCCGCATGAGGTTCAGATGCCCCTCGTGAAAATACCCCATGGTCGGCACCAGGGCGATCCTCTTGCCCAGGCCCCTCAGGGAATCGGCAACCCCCTGCATCTCTACGATGGAATCGATGATCTTCAACCCTGCCCTCCGGCACAAAAAAAGGCCCCGCGTCAAAGACGAGAGGCCTTGTCAATTGCTGACTTAAAAGTGCTGACTTCAGAAACCTTCCGTCTCAGTCCGAACCCGGATCCAAGCGTGCCCTTCCCTACCAGAGGGAAATCCATTTGTCAAGGATTTTCCGCACGTCGCACGCGGCGGCCAGCTCCCCGGCCAGCCGGCCGAACTCGTCGGCGCTGAGGGTCTCCGCCCTCCGGCCGCCGTCGATCCCGGCCCGGCCGAAGGCCCTCTCCAGGCCGTCCGCGGCAAACCCGGCGGCGCGCAGGTTGTTCGCCAGGGTCTTCCTGCGCCGGGCAAAGGCGGCCCTGACCGTGGCGGCGAATGCCCGCTCGTCGTCTATTGCTTCCGGCACGGCGCCCCCCTCCCCCTCCTCCTTCACGGCGATCCTCAGCACCGCCGAGACCACCTCGGGCCGGGGATAAAAACAGGCCGGGGGAACCGTGATCTCCCGGGTCGTTGTCGCGTAGCGGGCCAGGATGACCGACGGGATGCCGTAATCCTTGTTCCCGGGCGGCGCCAGGAACCGGTCCGCCAGCTCCTTCTGGAACATCAGGACCATCAGGGAGATGGACCGCCTGAACCGAAGCAGCCGGAAGAGGATCTGCGAGGAGATGTAGTAGGGAAGATTGCCCACGACCTTGATCCTGCCGGTGGAGGCGGTGGACGAAAAATCGTACTTCAGGACGTCCCCCTCGACGATCTCCACCTTTTCGTGGCCGGAAAACTTCTCCCGCAGGAGGGCCGCCAGGCGCGGATCGAGCTCGAGCGCGACCACCCTGGCCGCCTCCTTTTCCAGCTCCTCCGTCAGATACCCGAGGCCCGCCCCGACCTCGACCACGGTGTCCTCCCCAGACAGCCGGGCCAGGCCGGCGATCTTCCGGATGACGTTCCGGTCCTCCAGGAAGGACTGGCCCAGCCGTTTGCGGGGCTCGATGCCGTGCTCGGCGAGGTCTTCTCGGATGGCGTTCATGGGCGGTTCCTAACTTCTCGCCTTTTCCAGAAGCCTTTTGGTGAGGAAAAAAGCGGCCAGGGCAAGAAAGGGGGCCATGACCAGCCCCCCCACCAGAAGGGGGATGAGGATCTTCCCTCCCATCGAGCAGATCGTGACAAGAGAGTAATCCGTGAATTGGAGGCCGCCCTGCCCCATCCCGGTCAGGAAGCTCCCCAGCTCGTACTGCGACACGTAGAGGACGGGGATCGTCAGCGGGTTGGAAACGACCCACGTGCCCACGTAGGCGGCCCCGATGTGCTGCCGGAACAGAACCCCCAGGCCCAGGACCAGGGCCGTGTGGAAGGGGATCGTGGGCGTCGTGCCGATGAACACCCCCAGGGCCATGCCCCTGGCGATCGCGGCCTTGTCCCCTTTGAGGGCCAGGACCCTTGCGGAAATCCGGCGAAACCGGTCCTTGAGTGTCATGGGGCAACCGGCGCCGGCCACCTGGACACGGCGTTCAGGCCGAGGCCGTCCCGGCGTCCCTCTTTCAGAAGATGGGTGCCGACCACGGCGATCATGGCGGCGTTGTCCGTGCAGAGGACCGGAGGGGGGACAAAGACCTCCATCCCCGCGGCCGCCGCGTCGCTCCTGAAGCGCTCCCTCAGCCGGCTGTTCGCGGCCACGCCGCCGCAGACGACGATGCGCTTCACGCCGGCCATGGCGGCGGCCCTGAGAGTCTTTGCCACGAGGACGTCGACGATGGCCTCCTGATAGGAGGCGGCCACGTCGTTCAGCTCGCGGCCGCTGAAGGGAGCCCCCCTTTTCTTCAGCATGACCATCAGGGAGGTCTTCAGGCCGCTGAAGCTGAAATCCAGCCCGTCCCGCATGCCCCGCGGGAAGGCCATGGCCTTGACGTCCCCCTCCTTGGCCAGGCGGTCGATCACCACCCCTCCGGGATAGCCGATGTCGAGCAGCTTGGCCGCCTTGTCGAAGGCCTCCCCGGCCGCGTCGTCCCGGGTCTGGCCGAGCACGGTGAAGCGTCCGAAACCCTCCACGAGATAGATCGTGGTGTGCCCTCCGGAAACGACCAGGGCGATGAAGGGAAAAGGCGGGGGTTCGGGGGTCAGGAAGACGGCCGCCACATGCCCCTCCAGGTGATTGACCCCGGCCAGGGGGATGCGGCGGGCAAAGGCGATCGCCTTGGCGGTCGAGAGGCCCACGAGCAGGGAGCCGATCAGGCCCGGCCCCTGGGTCACCGCGATGCCGTCGACGGCCTCCAGGGTCAGGCCGGCATCGCCCAGCGCCTTCAGGATGGTCGGCGCGACAGCCTCGATGTGCTTGCGGGAGGCGATTTCAGGGACGACCCCGCCATACCGGGCGTGGATGTCCACCTGCGAGGCAATGACATTGGAAAGGAGCTCCCGCCCGTCCCTGACCACGGCGGCGGCGGTCTCGTCGCACGAAGATTCAATCCCCAAGATAACCATTCGGATGTCCCGTTATATTTTCTTTTACAAAATAGCCGAAAAAATATATAGAAATGCCCGTATTTTGCAAACATTCTTTTCAGGGAAGAGACAACCATGGAGATATCCACCGATTTTCTGGTACTGGGCACCGGCATTGCGGGCCTTAGCTTCGCCATCAAGGCTTCGGGTCTCGGGTCCGTGGCCATCGTCACCAAGAGGGAAAAGACCGATTCCAACACCAACATGGCCCAGGGCGGCATCGCCGTGGTGCAGGATCAGACGGACCGGTTCGAATACCACATCAACGACACCCTGACCTGCGGGGGCGGGCTGTGCAACGAGGAGGTGGTCCGCTTCGTCGTCAGCGAGGGTCCCGAAAGGGTCCGCGAGCTGGTCCAGTGGGGCGTGGAATTCACGCACTCCACCGCCGACCCGGAGCGGTTCGACCTGGGGCGCGAGGGCGGGCACTCGATGAGGCGGGTCATGCACGCCAAGGACCTCACCGGCCAGGAGATCGAACGGGCGCTGCACGCCAAGGCCGCCCAGCAGGAGAACATCCGGATCTTCGAGAACCACATCGCCGTGGACCTGATCATGAGGTCGGCGGTCAACGGCCAGAAGGTCGAACAGGGGGACCGGTGCCTGGGGGCCTACGTCCTGGACATCGCCCGCAACGAAGTGCACACCTTCCGGGCGAAGTTCGTGATGCTGGCGACCGGCGGCATCGGCAAGGTCTACCTGATCACGACCAATCCCGACATCGCCACGGGCGACGGCATCGCCATGGCCTACCGCGCCGGCGCGAAGATCGCCAACATGGAGTTCATCCAGTTTCACCCGACCTGCCTGTTCCACCCCGACGCCAAGTCCTTCCTGATCAGCGAGGCCGTCCGGGGCGAGGGGGCGATCCTGAAGCTGAAGAGCGGGGCGACCTTCATGGAGAAGTACCATCCCATGAAGAGCCTGGCCCCCCGCGACGTGGTGGCCAAGGCCATCGACACGGAGCTCAAGAAATCGGGCGACGACTGCGTCCTTCTGGACATCACGCACCACGACAAGGATTTCCTGACCTCACGGTTCCCGAACATCTACGCCAAGTGCCTGGAGTTCGGGATCGACATGAGCCGGGACCCGATCCCGGTGGTCCCGGCGGAGCACTATCTCTGCGGCGGGGTGATGGTCAACGCCAACGGCGAAACGAGCATCGGCGGCCTATTCGCCTGCGGCGAGGTCTCCTGCACGGGCCTGCACGGGGCCAACCGCCTGGCCAGCAATTCCCTGCTCGAGGCCGTGGTCTTTTCCCACCGCGCCTTCCAGAAGATGGCCGCCCTCCTGCCCGGCCTGGCCGCGGAATCCCTCCCCATCCCGCCCTGGGACCCGAGGGGGGCGACGGAAAGCGACGAGTCGATCGTGGTCTCCCACAACTGGGACGAGATCCGGCGGTGCATGTGGAACTACGTCGGCATCGTCCGCTCGGACAAGCGCCTGGAGCGGGCGCAGCGCAGGATCGACCTGATCAGCCGGGAGATCGA
>JAJFUM010000329.1 GCA_021372415.1 Deltaproteobacteria bacterium | reverse complement strand
ATTGAGGCAGAGGATCTCCAGGCCCCAGACCCGGACCGCCCTGCGGGTCGCCTCGCCGTGGCGGATGTGGCGCGCGAAGATGTTCTCCAGCCCCTCCGCTGCCATCAGGTGCAGGGCCTCCCGCAGACCGTACAGGAGGTTCGTCGCTGGCGAGCTCGGGAAGAAGCCGCCTTTGTTGGCGTTCAGCTGCTCTTCCCATCCCCAGTAGGACTTGGGAAGCTTGGAGCCCTTCGCCGCGGCCAGGGCCTTGGCGCTGATCGCGTTGAAACCGAGTCCCGGCGGGAGCATGAGCCCCTTCTGGGAACATCCGACCGTCACATCCACCCCCCACTCGTCATGGCGGTAATCGATGGAGCCCAGCGAGGAGATCGTATCGACCATGAGGAGGGCCGGATGTCCGGTCCGGTCGATTGCCTTGCGGATCTCGGCGATCCGGCTGGTGACGCCGGTCGAGGTCTCGTTGTGGACCACGTTGACCGACTTGATGCGATGGCCCTTGTCCTCGGCAAGCTTCGCCTCGACCACCGCAGGATCGACCCCGTGGCGCCAATCCCCTGGGACGAAATCGACCTCCAACCCCAGGCGGATGGCCATGTTCTTCCAGAGGGTGGCGAAATGGCCCGTCTCGAACATCAGGACCTTGTCGCCGGGGGAAAGGGTGTTGACGAGCCCCGCCTCCCAGGCCCCGGTGCCCGAGGAGGCGAAGATTACCACGGGGCCGGCCGTCTTGAAAACAGGCTTGATCCCCTCGAGGACCTCAAGCGCCAGGGCCTTGAATTCGGGTCCCCGGTGATCGATCGTGGGCTTGGCCATGGCCCGGAGCACCTGCTCGGGGACATTGGTTGGCCCGGGAATCTGCAGGAAATGACGGCCGCTTGGATATGACATGCTTTCCTCCTCAGAAAGGGCAGGGGGCCCTCCGGATCACCCGTGGAAGCGTCCTGGATCCGAATCTTCCCTCAAGGCTCGACCGGAGTCACCCCTGCCCGGTCTTATCGCCGCTTCAAAAGGCGGCTACTTCTTCCAATCCGTCCAAGGATGGTCCGTCACGGACGGATCGGGAACGCGGTTGAAGACCTTCAGGATCATCTTCGCCTTCGCCAGCGGTTCCATCTTCTTGTCCGTATGGACGATCAGCTTGGCGCCGAACTTCTCATTACAGAGCTTCGAGAGGAGCTCGACGGTCTGGGGGCTGCCCGTCACAGGCAGGCAGGGCCAGAAATAGGTCGAAACGCCCATCGCCACCAGGCTCAGGGCCTCGGCCGCCTCGGAGCTCCGGTTGGCCTCGGCAAAGCAGACCAGGATCGGCAGATCCCGGAGGGCCTTCTTCGACACCGCGGCCAGGGCGAGCAGGAACTCGATCACGCCGCCGTTCTCGCTGCAGCCCAGATCAATGACGGCCGGGAGGTTCTTGCCGGCGACCTTGAGCAGATCGGCGACGGCCTTGCCGGCGTGCTTCTCCCGCTGCTTGGGATTGAGGAGCCCGTATTTGGCCAAGCTCACGCTCGCATCACCCTCGGACAGGCAGAGGACGCCATCCTTCAGGAATTCCTGCGCGAAGGTCACGAAGGGAAGATCCTGGGTGAATTTCGCGTTGTTCGTCCCTGCCAGGATCGCGATCCCCTTGATCTTCTTCTTGGCAATGGCATCGGCGATCTTCTTCACGTCGAGGTTGGCCGCGGAGAGTCCCATGAGGGCGGCCTCTTTGGCCTCGGAAATGTCGCTGGCGACCGAGCGCCGGAATTTGAACGCCTCTTCAGCCTTCTCGACGATCGCCTTGGCAAAGGCGTCCAGCTTCTGTCCCTTGAGGGTCTCCGTCGGCACGACGGCGACCTTGTACGCCTCGGCAATCGCGGCCAGGGAGGGGTTGACGAACTGGTCACCGGTCACGATCAGATCGACGGCACCGGTCATGAGCGGCAGTTCCTGGGAACCGTAGCTGGTTACCGGGGCAAAGGTGTAAGGCGCCAGGATTGGATCGGTGCAGACACCCGCCACGGCCACCTTCTTTTTGGCCGCCGCTGCGGCGATCTTCGCCTTCAGGACCGGCGAGAAACGGCCGTAGAGAAGGATCGTCGCGGTGTCCCTGTTCAGGACTCCCATGTTGACCTCCACCTCGGCCGGTGCGGCGCCGAAGGC
>JAJFUM010000323.1 GCA_021372415.1 Deltaproteobacteria bacterium | reverse complement strand
TCAATGACGCCAAAGCTGTCGAACGCCGTGGTCATCTTCTGGCCAGCCTCGATGCCGAAGACTTCGACTCCCAATACGAAATGTCCAATCCCAAGAAAGAAAATCGCTGGAGTTTCCGACCGTCTGATATCGCAAGTGCTTATCTCGGATGGCCAAAAGTGATAAATCTTTGTGTAGTCCCTCCATATAATGGACCAGTGGAGCGTAGAGGATTCGCATTAATTTCCATGGGTAAGGACTTGCTTGCGGATCGGATTTCTTCCTATTTTGATGAAACTGTATCTGACGATGAGATCAAGAATATCCATTCTTCTTTGATGATGACAGGCAACAGAATCATCGGCCCCGAGGCTAGGAAAAAAATCCTAAATGAGTTTCAATACGATGAATCTCGAATTGTTCGATATCCATTTAAACCATGGGATGTGCGTTGGTGTTACTTGGATAATTTGCGCCCCTTGTTCAGTGAACCAAGCCCCCAACTGCTGAATCAAAGATTCTCGGGCAACTCATTTTTTATCACCCGTGATACAGCAGACAAAGACCCTGAAGGGCCTCCTTTTTTCTTTTCGTCTGTTGTTTGCGACTATGATTTTATATCCGGCCATGCTCGCCATTTTCCACTTTTCCTTAAAAAAAGAGAGGATCAAAAAGCCAGCCGCCAGCTAAATGGTAGCCATATCTTGCCCGGCATGGAGCAGGAAGCCGAAAAGATCACCGCCAACCTCTCCTTAACTGCCCGTGCCTATCTAGCGTCGCTCAACCTGCCCAACCCCGACACAGATCGGGAGACCGCCGAGATGATCTGGTATCACGCCTTGGCCGTCGGTTATTCGCCAGCTTATCTTGACGAGAACGCCGACGGCATCCGGCAGGACTGGCCGCGGATCCCGCTTCCCCAGGCAAAAGAGGCACTCATCGCATCCGCGGCCCTCGGCCGCCGGGTGGCGGGCCTGCTGGACACGGAGACGCCGGTTCCCGGCGTGACGGCGGGCAAGATTCCGGAGGAACTCAAGCCCATCGCGGTTTTCCAGTGCCTGGACGGGAGTCCTGCCCGCCCGGAGAATGGCGATCTGGATTTGACCGCGGGGTGGGGACACGCCGGAAAAGGGGGCGTGACGATGCCGGGCAAAGGAAAGCCGGTTCGGCGGGACGATGGCGCCTATGATATCTTCCTCAACGAAGAAGCCTGCTGGCGAAACGTCTCCGAGGCGGTGTGGGAATACACCATCGGAGGCTACCAGGTGATCAAGAAGTGGTTGTCCTACCGTGAGAAATCGCTTCTGGGCCGCGGCCTGACGCCGGAGGAGGTCCGTTACGTCACGGAGATGGCCCGGCGCCTCACGGCCCTGGTCGCCCTGCGCCCTGACTTGGATGCAAATTACCGGGATGTAATCCGGGCGACTTACCCGTGGCAGCAGACATAAGAACGAATCGGAAGCAAAAAGAGAGAAGAGGTTGATATGGCTTTTCAGGAAGAGGGCATGCATTACGAGGGATACTGCATCCGGCCGCCCAGCGAGGCGGACAGCATCCTCCTGCAGGTCACCGTGGGCTGTTCGCACAACCGCTGCAGCTTTTGCGGGACCTACACCGACAAGCGCTTCAGGATCAAGGACGACGGGATCATCCTGGAGGACATCCGCTGGGCCTCCCGTCACCTCTCCCGTGAGGACCGCCTATTCCTCATGGACGGAGACGCCCTGATCATCCCCCAAAAGAGGCTCCTCTGGCTCCTGGAGCAGATCCGGGAGTACCTGCCCAATGTGAAAAGGGTCGGGGCCTATGCGAACACCAAGAGCATCCGGAAGAAGAGCCTGGATGAGCTCAAGGCGCTCAGGGAGCGGAACCTCGGGATTCTCTACTACGGCATCGAGACCGGCGACGACGCGCTCCGCGAGGCGATCCGGAAGGGCTCGACGGCGGCGACCGCCATCGAGGCGGGGCGAAAGGTCAAAGAGGCGGGGATCCTCCTTTCGGCTACGGTCCTCCTGGGGATCGCCGGCCGGGAGCACTCCCTCCGCCACGCCCGGGCGACCGGCGAGCTCCTGAGCGCCATGGACCCCGATTACGTCGGGGCCCTGACGGTGATGCTCATCCCCGGGACACCGCTCTATGAGGATTACGTCAAGGGGACCTTCCAGCTCCCCGACGAGGCGGGCATCCTCCGGGAGCTCCGGGAGATGATCGCCCACACGGAGCTCAGCCGGGGGTACTTCTTCTCGAACCACGCCTCCAACTACCTGCCCATCAAGGCGAAGCTGCCGAGCGGCAAGCAGAGGGCCCTCGAGATGATCGACGCGGCCCTGCGCGGCGAGATCGCCCTCAAGCCGGAGTGGATGCGGGCGCTTTAACGGAACGCCGCAGGGTCGAAAAGGGGCCGGCGGTCATGCCGCGGGCCTGTCCAGTTCCCTGCGGATGGCCAACCCCAGCCGCTCCATTGTGAAGGGTTTTTTGACGTAGGTGCCCGCCCCCAAGCTCTGGGCCTGGATTACGCGTTCCGATTCGGAGAAGCCGCTCACGATGAGCGCCCTCTGCCCGGGAAGAATCGCGGCGATTTTACGATAGGTTTCCAGGCCGTCCATGCCGGGTTCCATGATCATGTCCAGGATGATCATGTCCGCCCGATGGTCCTTCAGCCAGGCCAGGGCCTCTTCCCCACCCGAAACGGCGGTGGCCCGGTAGTTGAGTTTCTCCAGGATGCTGAGGGCCAGTCCCCGCTGTTCCTCGCTGTCATCCACGACCAGGATCGTCTCGCCCCTGCCCTGGTATGCGGCCGGGGCCGTCACCTGGGGTTCCGAGGAGATCGTCTCCCGGGTGACGGGGAAATAGAGGGTGAAGGTGGAGCCTTTGCCCTCCTCGCTCTGGACGTTGATGTAGCCCTCGTGATCCTTGACGGTCCCCCAGACCACCGCCAGCCCCAGGCCGGTCCCGCTCCGGCCCATCACCTTCTTCGTGTAGAAAGGCTCGAAGATCCGCTTGATGTCCTGGGACGATATTCCCTCTCCCGTGTCCGACACGGACAGGGTGATGTAATCCCCTTCCCGGATCTGATCGTATCCCTGGAGCGGCCGGTCGAGGTATTGATTGCCCGTGGCAATGGTCAGAAGACCGCCGTTCGGCATTGCCTCGACGGCGTTCAGGACCAGGTTGATCAGCGATATGCTGAGGTGGACGGGAGACCCGCTCATGTTGAGCAGCTCCGGGTCCAGATCGACCCTGAGCTTGATCCTGGGGTTGGGCGACAGGGCCCTTTCGAACTCCGGGGTCTTCCGGCATTCCTCGATGACGGTATTGAGGTTGAGCACGCTTCTGGCCTGGACCCCCCGCCTGGCCATGGTGAGCAGGTCCTGGACGATCGCTGCGGCCCGCATGCCGCCTTCGAGGACCTTTTTGGCGTGGGCCTTTGCCGGGGCGGGTGCCTTGATCTCGTCGACGAGCATCTCCCCGTAGCCGACCACGACCCCCAGGACGTTGTTGAGGTCATGGGCGACGCCACCGGCCAGGGTCCCCAGGGCCTCCATCTTCTCGGATCGCTGCAGTCGCTCCTCGAGGAGCTTCCGTTCCTTTTCCAGTTGCCTGAGTTTTCGGATGTCCCTCGTGACGGAGAGGATGTGGGGAACGCCACGCAGATGGATGATCCGGGCCGACATGAGCCCGATCCCGACGGTGCCGTCCTTCAGGAGGAATTCCGCCTCCAGATTCTCATAGTAGCCCTTTTCCAGAAGCCTCCGAACGAGCTTCAACCGGTCCTCCGCATTGACCCAGAGGTTGACCTCCTGCGAGGTCTTGCCGAGAACGTCCTCGCGGGTATAGCCGGTCACCCGCGTGAATCCTTCGTTGATGTCCACGAAGAGGCCGTCGTCCAGTCGGTTGATGTTGAGCGAGTCCGGGGAGGTGTAAAATGAGAGCCGGAAACGCTCCTCGCTCTCCAGGAGCTGCTGCTCGATCCTCTTGCGTTCGGTAATGTCGTGAACCGTCGCGATGGCGCCGATGATTTGCCCTTTCACGTTCCTCATGGGAACGATCATGTCCAGGACCCAGTTCCTCTCTCCGGTAAATGGGTTTGTGAAGGGGAATTCGGATTCGCTGGAAGCTTCTCCCGCCAGGACTTTTTCCAGGCGGTCGATGTACCCCACCTCCTTCAGGAAGGGGAAAACGGTCAGGGGGTGTTTTCCCAGGACTTCCTCGGCTGTTCGTCCGGTCAACTTCGCCATGAAGTGATTCCACAGGCGGTAACGCAGATCGGGCCCATAAACGATGACCCCCTCCTCAATGCCGCCGACGATCTGCTCATTGAGCTGGCCGGCATCGTGCAGGGCCTCTTCTGCCTTCTTTAATGCCGTGATGTCGCGGAGGTATCCCGCGAGCTTCTCCGGCCCCTCGGGGCCGGCAATGACGGTCACCGTGTTGTGGACCCAGATTTCTCGGCCGTCCCGTGTGACCATCCGGTACTCGAAGTCGTGGTCGTGCCCCTCCATGGAGGTCCGGTAGATGAGGTTCAGGGCATCCTGGCGGTCGTCGTCGTGGATGAAGCCGGCCCAGGACTCCACGTCTCTCCAGCGCGACAGCGGGTAGCCGAAGAGCTTCTCCGCCTGGGGGCCGATGTAGGTGAACCGTTTCGTGGTCAGGTCGAGCTCCCAGGGGACCGTGCGGATCGATTCCAACAGCCGCCTCGACTGCTCCTCGTTGCGGCGGAGCTTCTGGAGGGCCTCGATCTCCTTCTGCCGGGCGATTGCCATGTCGGCGATCATCTGCGCGAATTTGGCCAGAAAGGCGAGGGCCGACCGGAACCTCTCCTCGGTGACGACGGGGACTATCCGGTACGCGTCCAGGTAACCCGCCTCGTCGAATCCGAATTCCCGGGCCTGCTGCCGGAAGAAGGCCTCCCGTTCCTCGTTCGGGGGCTCGGTGAAGAGCTGCCCGGCATACACCGTGGCCACGTGCTCCCCTTCGATGAAGATCGGAGCCGCGGCATTCATCAGCCCCCTGGGACATCGATAGGTGATGAAGGGGCCCCCTTCGGCGAGCTTTCTTCCGACCTGGACGTCGCTCTCGATGCACTCTCGTTCGGTTTTGGGATGTTTTCTGTGGTAGTTCCGGCAGATGGACTGCCAGCCGGCCCAGGTGAGGAGCTCGCCGGTGGTGCTGACGACGCTGGACTGGATCCCGGTTGCCCGGTAGAGCTCGTCGGTCAGCTCCTGCAGCATGGGAAGGCGGATCAGCTCCTTCAAGGAGTATCGGGGTGGCCGCCGTTTATTTCTGGGAAGACCGTCCCGGATGGGACCTCCCTTTTCCTGGTTGGGCATGGCATAACTCTCCACGGGTGAGAAGCGATGGACGGGTGAAGCGCAGATTCGGGAATCCGGGGGCATGACCCGCCCACAATGCCCCGGATCGGCGAAGGATGCCTGAACGTTTCTCTGATAAAAATGTACGGGATCAAAAGACCGCTGTCAACAGGGAACAGGGCCTTTTTTTGGACTAACGGGGGGCGGCCACTCCAAGAGCTTCCTTCCCTAGCGGCCCTTGAAGACCGGCCGGCGCTTTTCCAGAAAAGCCGCCACAGCCTCCAGCATGTCCTGATTGGGGATGAGGGCGGCATTCTTCTGGGCGACGTATTCGAGTCCCGGGTAAACGCCGTTGTCGCGGGCCTGAACGAGGGTGTCCTTGACCCCCTGAACGGTGAGCGGCGGGAGGTTCGCGATCTCGTCGGCAAGCCTTTTGGCCTCAGCCAGGAGCGCCTCCCGGTCCTCGCACAGGCGGGTGACGAACCCCATCGAGAGCGCCTCCTCGGCGGTGAAGTCCCTGCCGGTCAGGGCCAACTCCGCCGCGCGACCGTGGCCGATGAGCCGCGGGAGCCTCTGGAGCGTCCCCCCGTCGGCGACGATCCCCAGCCGCGTTTCACGGACCGAGAAGACGGCGTCCTTCGTGGCCAGGCGGATGTCGCAGGCGGAGATCAGGTCCACGCCGCCGCCGATGCAGTGGCCGTGGACCGCGGCGATGACGGGCTTGCGGCACTTCTCGGGTGCGCTCATTGCCTCCTGGAACTCGAAGACCTTGCGCCTGAGTCCCTCGCGGTAGGGGGCCGAGCCGTCGCCCAGAAGGGAGCTCGCCGCGACCAGGTCGAGGCCCGCCGTGAACATCTTCCCCTCTGCCCTGAGGATCACCGCCCGGACCTCCGGGTCCGCGTCGAGGGCCCGGCCTTGGCTGACGAGTTCCGCGAAGAACTCCCAGGTCATCGTGTTGCGCTTGTCCGGCCGGTTGAGGATCAGCCAGGCCACATGCCCCTCTTTCTCGATCTTGAAACAGTTCTCCATCCTTCCCTCCCCTGAACATTATTTAACGTGGCCTTCCCTCCGACGGCCGGCCCGTTTCCCTGTGGAAAGCGGCGGTCAGTCGAAAAGGCCCGTTTTCTCAAACCCGCCGATCTCGCCGTCCGTATAACCGATTTCGCGGAGGATCTCCCGCGTGTGGGCCCCGGTCCCGACGCCGGCCGCGCCGTACTCAGGCGGCGTCGCGGAATACCGGATCGGGTGCCCCGGCTGCTTCACCTTTCCGCCCCCGGGGAGTGCCACCTCCACGACCATCCCCCGCGCCTCGGTCTGGGCGTCCTCCAGGGCCTCGCGGAGCGTCAGGACCGGCTCCACGCAGGCGTCCACATCCCCGAAGATGGCCGCCCACTCGTCCCGCGTTTTCATCTTTACCGCCCGGCGGATCGCCTCTTTGGCCCGGTCGAGCTGGGCGGGCATCACGCCGCCAGGGATCAATTCGGGGCAGCCGATCCGCTCGCAGAATGCGGCGAAGAACTGGGGCTCCAGCCCCCCGAAGGCGATGAACTTCCCGTCCCTGGTCTCGTAGACGTCGTAGAGGGAGCCGCCGTTGATGACCCCTTCCTCGCAGCAGACCTCCGACCCGTCGACGAGGCAGGCCGCAGCAAAGAGGGCGTTGAAGGCGAGCGCCCCGTCGGCCATGGCCACGTCGATGTGCTGGCCCTCGCCGGTGGCCTGCCGGTGGATCACGGCGGCCAGGATGCCGATGACGGCGTGGTTGGACCCCGCGGCCACGTCGGCGATCTGGATCCCCGAAAGGGCGGGGCCGGAGGCCCTTCTCCCCGAATAGGAGAGGACCCCCGCGCGGGCGAGGTAGTTGATGTCGTGGCCAGCCCGGCCCTTCATGGGGCCGCTCTGGCCGTAGCCCGTGAGCGAGCAGTAGATGAGGCGCGGGTTCGCGGCTTTCAGGCTCTCATAGTCCAGTCCGAATTTCGCCATGACGCCGGGGCGGAACTGCTCGATCAGGATGTCGTACTCAACGATCAGCCTCCGGACGATTTCCCCGGCCCGCGGGTCCTTCAGATTCAGGGCCATGCAGCGCTTCCCCCGGCCGAGGTAGGCGATGGCGCAGGAGAGCCCGGTTTCGGGGAGGAAAGGCGGGAGGAACGAGGCCAGGTCCGGCCGCGAGCCCGAAACGACCCGCAGGACATCCGCCCCCAGGTCCGCCAGCGTCATCGTTGCGTACGGACCCGGCAGGAGCGTCGTGAAATCGAGGATCTTCAAGCCTTTCAGCGGTCCGGCCATACGCTTTTCCTCCGCCTGATCGGTCAATCTGTCCTGTTCGAACGAACCATGACGACCGTCGGTATCCCCGCGGGATTCAGACCGCCGGGTCGGTCATCCTCGAAACCATGCCTCCGGTACAGCCTCCTTGCCGGCAGGCCTGCTTCCACGGATCGGTCGAAGGTCGTGACGATCATGGGCCTTTGCGGGTCCAGGTGACGGATGGCGCCGTCCAGCAGGACCCTCCCCACCCCCTGGCCGCGGCTCGACCCGGCGACTGCTAACCACAGGATCTCGTTGTCCCTCGGGGAGACGACAATCCCGCCCTGGATGTTCCGGCCGGCCTCACCGTCCGCCCTCCTGACGCAGAAGGCATTCCGGTCTACGAGGGACTGTCGGAGGCCCTCCCGAAAGCCCGGGTCTTCAACCATGGGCCCGAACAGGGGCTCCACCTCCCGGGCAAGACGAATCCACTGGTTGAAATCCCCGATCGTCGAAACTTCTGACAGCAGCATGGCCCCTTCCTTATCGACCTCACAGCCCCATGAACTTGGCGGCGATCGTCTTCATAATCTCGTTGGTCCCGGCGAAGATCCGGGTCACCCGGATGTCCCGCCAGGCCCGGGCGATGGGGTACTCCTCGCAGTATCCGTAGCCGCCGAAGAGCTGGACGCAGCGGTCGGCGACCCGCGAGGCCATCTCCGTGGTCCAGTACTTGGCCATCGAGACGTCGACGACGATCTGGCGGCCCTCCATGTGGTCGGCGATCAGCTTGTCCACGAAGGTCCGCCCCAGCCTCGCCTCGGTCGCCATCTCGACGATCTCGAACTGGGTGTTCTGGAACTTGGTCAGGGGGCGGCCGAAGGCGGTCCGCTCCTTGCAGGACTGGATCGTGATCTCGATCATATACTCGGCCGCGGCCACGGCGCCGATCGCGCAGACGAGCCGCTCGGGCTGGAGCTGCTGCATGAGTTTCAAAAAGCCCGTTCCCTTCTCGCCCAGGCGGTTGGCCTTGGGGATCCGGCAGTCGCTGAAGAAGAGCTCCGCCGTGTCCTGGCTGTGCCAGCCGACCTTCTTGATCCTTTTGCCCTTCTCGAAGCCGAGCGTCCCGGCCTCGACGAGGTAGAGATCGACCGCGGCATGGGGGGTCTCGACGGCCGGGTCGCGGGCGGCCAGGACCAGGAGGTCGCAGTTGATCCCGTTGCTGATGAAGGTCTTCTGGCCGTTGAGGACGATCTGGTCGCCGTCCTCGACGGCCGTGGTCCGGATCGCCGCCAGGTCCGAGCCGGTGTTGGGCTCGGTCATGGCGATCGCCGTGATGATCTCGCCGGAGATGCAGCCGGGCAGATACCTGTGCTTCTGCTCCTCCGTGGCGAAAGCCAGGATGTAGGGGACGATGATGTCGCTGTGGAGCGAGGCGGCCAGCCCCGAGTGGTTCGTCCGGACCATCTCCTCGATGACGATGACCGAGTAGAGGAAGTCCGCACCCGGGCCGCCGTAGGCCTCGGGGACCCCCATGGCGAGGTAGCCCTGTTCGCCCATCTTCCGCCAGGCCTCCCTCGGGACGATCCCCGCCTCTTCCCACTCCTCCACATGGGGAGTGATCTCCCGGACAAGGAACCGCCGGAGCGAATCGCGGAACATCCGGTGCTCGTCGGTGTATGTGAGGATCTCCATGGCCGTTCCCTCCTTCAGTTCCCGTAGCGGCCGACGACCGAGATCGCGCAGACGTTCTGGTGCGGGAAACCGCCCAGGTTGTGCGTGAGGCCGTAGCGGGGGTTCTTGAGCTGCCTTGCCTCGGCCCGGCCCAGGAGTTGGAGGTACATCTCGTAGATCATCCTGAGGCCCGAGGCCCCGATGGGGTGACCGAAGCACTTGAGGCCGCCGTCGATCTGGGCGGGGACCTTGCCGTCCCGGTCGTAGAAGCCGTCGAGGGCGTCCCTCCAGGCACGGCCCCGTTCGGAGATGTGGAGGTCCTCGTAGGTCACCATTTCGGTGATCGAGAAGCAGTCGTGGAGCTCCATCATGCTGATCTCCTCGCGGGGGTTGTTGATCCCCGCCTCCTGGTAGGCCTTGGTGCTGCAGGCGCTCGTGGTCACGAAGTGCTCGCCGTCCCAGGCGTTGAAGCCTCCTTCGGCGCCGCTCGAGACGGCAAGCTGGATCGCTTTGACCGAGACGATGTCGGTCTTCCCCAGGGACTTGGCGATTTCGGGCGTGGTCACGATGGCGCAGGCGGCCCCGTCTGAGACGCCGCAGCAGTCGAAGAGGCCCAGCGGATGGGCGATGATCGGAGCCGCCAGGACCTGGTCCAGGGTCACGGGCTTTCTCAGGTGGGCCTTGGGGTTCAGGGCGCCGTTGGCGTGGCTCTTGACCGAGACGTGGCCGATCGCCTTCTTGAGGTCCTGGTCGGCCACGCGGAACTTGGCGGCGTAGGCCGAGGCGAGCTGGGCGAAAAGGCCCGGGGCCGAGGCGTTGGGGAACCACTGCCACACGAGCGAACCGAAGCCGGAGCCCGCGTTCGGGAGGCCGCCGTAGCCGGTGTCCTTGAGCTTTTCCACGCCGATCGCCAGGGCGATGTCGTAGGCCCCCGATGCGACGCCGTAGACCGCCCCGCGGAAGGCCTCGGTCCCGGTCGCGCAGTAGTTCTCGGTCCGGGTGATGGGGATGTTGGGGAGGCGCAGGGCCACCCCCAGCGGCGTCGCGGACTTCCCCAGGCCGATCTCCTCAATGCAGTGGCCGTACCAGGCCGCCCCGATCTGTCCCTTCTCGATCCCGGCGTCGGCGAGACACTCCTGGAAGGCCTCGACAAGGAGCTCCTCGGCCCCCATGTTCCAGCGCTCCCCGAAGCGGGTGCACCCCATCCCGAGAATCGCCACTTTGTCCCTGATTCCCGATGCCATGATGGTTCCTCCTTATTTCGCTGCGAACTTGAAAAGCTTCCCGATAAGCTGGGACTTCATGATGTCCCCCTCGACCTTGAGCTTCCCGGAGCCGTAGGCCTGCATCCCGTCGAGCTTTCCGGCGATGAGGGCCAGGAAGTCCTCGTCGGCCATCTTGATCGTCGTGGTGGGCTTTTCGGCCTTGCCCGCCTCGACCTTGCAGGCCCCGTCCTTTACGGCCACGGTCCAGTCGCCGCCTCCGGGTCCGGAGATGGAGAACTGGAAGAGGACGTCCACCCCCGCGGCCTTCTCGGGACGGAAGGCCTCGGGCATTCTCGCGAAGACGCCCTTCACATCCATTCCTCCTGTCGGTGCGCCGGCACCGGCCGTCCCCGGGGTCCCGGTCGTTGCACTGCCCGCCGGTGGCGACGGCGGCGTGAGGAACGAAAGAATCGCCGTGTTCGCGTCGGAAAGTTCCTTCGCCCCCTGCATGCTGTCGATCTTCGCCCAGTTGTCCCGGATCTCCTCGGCTGTCGGGATCTTCTCCGGGCCGCCCAGGATCGCCCCGGGGCCGGTCAGGACCGCAGCCCGGCTGTAGAAGCCCGCCGAGGCGTTGACGATCTCTCCGGTGGCTTCGCAGGCCTCGGAGCAGAGATACAGGACGATCCCCGCCACGAACTCTGGCTTCATCTTGGCGAACATCTCCGGCGGCATGATGTCTTCGGTGAGACGCGAGGCGGCAAGCGGGGCGATCGTGTTTACCTTGATGTTGTACTTGGCCCCCTCGATCTTGAGGGTGTTCATGAAGCCGACGAGCCCCATCTTGGCCGCGCCGTAGTTGGTCTGGCCGAAGTTCCCGAAGAGGCCGGAGGCGGAGGTCGTCATGACGATCCGGCCGTAGCCCTTCTCCCGCATGGCGGCGAAGGCCGGGCGCGTCACATTGTAGGCGCCGTTCAGATGGACGGCCAGGACCGCCTCCCAGTTCTCGGGCTCCATCTTGAGGAAGCTCTTGTCCCGGATGATCCCGGCGTTGTTGATGAGGATGTCCAGGCCGCCGAAGGTGGTCAGGGCCGTCTTCACGATCCCCTCGCCGCCCGCCGCCGTGGCGACGTTGTTGTAGTTGGCGACAGCCTCGCCGCCCGCGGCCTTGATTTCCTCGACGACCTTGTCCGCTGGGCTGCTGGAGCCCGCCCCCGCACCGTCGCGGCCGCCGCCTAAGTCGTTGACCACGACCTTGGCGCCCCTCCTGGCGAGCTCCAGGGCGTAGGCCCGCCCGAGCCCCGCCCCGGCCCCGGTCACAATCGCGACCCGGTTGTCGAAACGGATCTCGGGGAGCGTTGCGGCAGCCCCGGGCTCCGGGATCGCCTTCCAGAAGTAGCCGGCGAAACCCCGCTCGTCGTTCCTGAAGCGCCGCCGGAAGGCCATCTTCACCGGGATTCCCACCTTGCAGTCGGAAAGCTCGCAGTCCGTGAAGTCGGCCATGAACCGGCCGCCCCCCTCGAACTGGATCATCCCGTAGATTGCCGGCGGGTCGACCGAGACGGCCAAAAGGTCGCCCGTGAAGGTCTTGATCCGCGCCGGGACATCGGCGAACTCGTAATCCTCCTGGGTTCCCACGTGGCCGCAGTCGGGGTTCACGCAGATGTCCATCGCGGGGTACTGGGGAGTCCCGCAGTCCCGGCACTTGCCGCCCACGAGGCCCGTGATCATCTTGCGCTTCCGCCAGAGGGTCGTCATCGCCGTCTGGGTCGGGGCCTCCCCCCGGATCCCCATTTCCGGATCGATCAGGTCGCGGAACTTGAGGAACTTCATGTAATGGTCGGTGGTCTTCTTATTGGCCAGGGTCCCCTTCACCCCGGCACGGGGGGGAAGCTTCGTGACCGCCTCGGTGACCCTGAAGAAGAGGGCGTCGCAGCCCTGGCCGAAACCGGCCAGGAGGATCCCGTCGCCGGGCTTGGCCTGCTCGAGGGCCGCGCCGAGCATGAGGAAGGGATGGGCCGCTCCGGTCTCGCCGCAGACCTCGTGCATCGTGTCGATCACCTTCTCCGGAGAGGCGCCGAGGGCCTTGGCGATCGCCCGGTGCTCCGCCTTGAAGAGACAGGGGAAGACGATCCACCGGACGTCGGCCATGGTGAGGCCGGTCTTCCGGAAGAGGCCTTCCACGGCCTCTGGGATGAACTTCGAGTAGCCCTCCTCGCGGAGCCAGCGTTCCTCCCAGGTATAGTCATAGGCCTTCCCGGCAGCCCGGTAGTGGTCTACGAAGTCGCAGGAGACGCTGTGGGAGCCCTTGAACTCGGCGATGACGTCCTCGCTCCCGACCAGGAGCGCCGCTGCGCCGTCGCCGAACCACATCTCGTAGAAGTAGGCGGGCTTGGTCTCGCGCTTGTCCGAGGCCGTGACGAGGACGTTCCTGCGGCCGCCGCCCTCGACGGCCTCGAGGGCGGTAATCAGGGCCGTGGTCCCGGCGCGCTGGGATGAGGTGAAGTCCGCCGTGATCATCGCATCGGGGAGGTTCAGGGCGGTCTTGAGGATCCCGGCGTTCTGGCGGTCGGCGAACGGGAGGGTCGTCGAGCAGAGGTAGGCCCCGTCGATCTCCCTCTTGTTCTTGCCGATCAGGCAGTCCCGGCTGGCGGCCACGGCCATCGTGAGGGCGTCCTCGTCGTGGTTGCACATCGAGCGTTCCCCCTGGGCGACCATGATGGTGGCCGGGGCAAACCAGCCCATCGCCCGGTAGATGGCCGCCCTTTCGAGGCGCAGGCGGGGGATGTAGGCGCCGTAGGAAGTGATTCCGATCATCTCTTGTCCCTCCTCTTACATTTTGAAGAGTTTGCCGATCAACTGCGACTTGACGATGTCGCCGTCGATCTTGAGCTTCCCCGAGGTGTAGGCCGCCATCGCCGCGAGCTCTCCGTTCATCAGGGCGAGGAAATCGGCGGCGTCGATCGTCAGCGTGCAGGTCGGGCTCAGGTGGTTGCCCGTCTCGACGCGGCAGGCCCCATCCTTGATCTCGGCGAACCACTTTCCGCCTCCCTCGCCGGAGATGACGTACTGAAAGACGACGTTCACCCCGGCGGCCTTGTCGGCCCGGAAGGCCTGGGGCATCTTCTCGAAGACATCGGCGACCGAGGCGATGCCGGCCGCCCCAGACGGAGGGGCCGCGGCCTGGGGCTTGGCGGCGAAGGCGTTGAGCATCTCGGCCATCAGGTCGTTCAGCTGGCCGAGCTCCTTGGCCCCCTGGAGGCTCTGAATCTTCTCCCAGGAGGCGGCGACCTCCTCGACAGTGGGGACCCTCTCCCCGCCGCCGAGGATCGTCCCCGGGGCCGTCATCATGGCGGCCCGGCCGTAGTAGCCCACGCCTGCGTTGTAGATCCGGCCCGTGACCGGGCACTTCTCGGAGGCGAGGTAGAGGACCAGGGGGGCGACGAACTCGGGTTTCATCTTTTCGAGCATCTCCGGCGGGAGGATGTCGGCCATGAGCCGCGAGGCGGCGATCGGGGCCACGGTGTTGACCTTGATGTCGTACTTGGCCCCCTCGATCTTCAGGGTGTTCATGAAGCCCACGAGGGCCATCTTGGCCGCGCTGTAGTTGGTCTGGCCGAAGTTCCCGTAGAGGCCGGCGGCGGATGTCGTCATGACGATCCGGCCGTAGCCCTTCTCCTTCATGACGGCAAAGGCGGGCCGGGTCACGTGGTAGGCCCCGCCCAGGTGGACGTCGAGGACCGCCTGCCAGGTGTCCGCCTCCATCTTGAGCAGGCTCTTGTCCCGGAGGATTCCCGCGTTGTTGATGAGGATGTCCACGGTGCCGTAGGCGTCCAGGGCCGCCTTTACGATCCGCTCGCCCCCCTCCACGGTGGCGACGTTGTCATAGTTGGGGATCGCCTCGCCGCCCAGGGCCTTGATCTCCTCGACGACCTTCTGGGCCGGGGTCTGCGACCCCTCGCCGGAGCCGTCGCGGGCGCCGCCCAGGTCGTTGACCACGATCTTGGCCCCGCGCTTGGCGAACTCCAGGGCGTAGACGCGGCCCAGGCCTCCCCCCGCTCCGGTGATGATCGCCACGCGTCCGTCGAGGCGGATCTCGTCCTTCGGAACCGGCCCGTATTCGAAGACGCCCTGGTCGATGACCGTGTCGCCGGTCCGGCTGTTGATTGTCCGCCAGACGGCGCTCCCCTCATCGGTCTTCCAGATGAGGGTTCGGATCGGGTCGCCCGGGTAGAGGGGTCGGGAGAAACGGCAGGCGAGACGCCGGACGAGCTCCGGCTGACCCGGCGTGAGGCTCGCCATGAGGGCCCGGCAGGCGAAGCCGTGGGTGCACAGGCCGTGCATGATCGGCCGCTCAAAGCCCACCATCTTGGCGAATTCGGGGTCGACGTGGAGCTGGAAGATGTCGCCCGAGAGCCGGTAGAGGAGCGGTTGGCTCGGGGAAGGGACGGCGTCCACGGCGACGTCGGGATCGCGTTTCGGGAATTCCACGGACTTCTTAGGGGCCGGCTCGCCGCCGAAGCCGCCGTCGAGCCGGGCGAAGACGGTGATGAGGTTCGTGAAGAGCCTCTGGCCATTGGAATGGGTCGTCTCACTCTCGGCCACGACAAGGGCCCCCTTGGGCCCCTTGTCGTAGTAGTGGGTGATCCTCCCCTCCGTGATCAGGGTCCCCGAGGTGGGAATCGGGT
>JAJFUM010000306.1 GCA_021372415.1 Deltaproteobacteria bacterium | reverse complement strand
ATACCAGCAGGGCGTCTCCCTCGTCGTGAATCCGAACGACAGCGAGAGTTACAGGGCCTTCATGGAGTATGACAGCAATTTTCACCTCTTCTTCTTCAATGTCATGGGGAACCGGCGGCTGCTCGACATATACCGGAACCTTAACGCCCACATGCAGATGGTCCGTTTCCGGCTGATGAACCATACCCTGGGAAAGCTGCCGACCACGGACGAAGAGCATCGGATGATCCTCGAGGCGCTATGCCAGCGCAGCGTCTCCAAGGCCAGGCAGGCCATTGCCAATCACATCCACACGCTGGATGCTGTCCGCAAACAGATTCAGCAGGGAAGATGAATTCACGAGGGGATGTTGATGCCCCTTTTCTCGTTTTCCTCTTTCGTGGCTTATGCTGAAAAAGAAGCCCCCGATGACCCGGGGGCTTCTTCCCGAATGAGGATGGGATTCTGGGACCTGGAAAGATAGCGGACTTCCCGCCCTTTTCCCGATCCCTCTGCTACTTCTTCTTGCGTTTCTCCATCTCCTCTGCGCGGAGCTGCTTGCGGAGGATCTTGCCCACGTTCGTCTTGGGCAGTTCCTTGCGGAATTCGATTTCTGTCGGCAGCTTGTAAGTGGCCAGCCTCGTCTTGCAGTACTCGATCAGTTCCTCCTGCGTGGCCGTCTCGCCCTCCTTGAGGACGACGAAGACTTTCACGCTCTCGCCCCGGGTCGGATGGGGAATCCCGATGGAACAGGCTTCCTGGACCTTGGGATGGAGGTAGAAGACCTCGTCGATGTCCCGAGGATAGACGTTGAAGCCGCCGGAGATGATCATGTCCTTCTTCCGGTCAACGATGTAGAAGTAGCCGTCCTCGTCCATCGTGGCGATGTCGCCGGTATAGCACCAGCCGTTCCGGAGGGTCTTGGCCGTCTCGTCGGGCTTTCCCTTGTAGCCGAGCATCACCTGAGGTCCCCTGATAATCAACTCGCCCCGTTCGCCCACGGGAACATCGGTCACCTCGTCCTCCAGATCCACGATCCGGCACTCCGTGTCGGAAATCGGGACGCCGATGCTCCCCACCTTCCTGGCGCCGCCGGCGAAGGGATTGATATGGGTCACGGGCGTCGTCTCGGTCATCCCGAATCCCTCGACGATCACCGCCCCGGTGGCCTTCTCGAAGTCATGGATCACCTCGACGGGAAGCGGCGCGCTGCCGGAGAAGGCCCCCTTGATGCAGCTCATTTTGGTCTTTTTCAGGTCCGGGTGGTTGAGCATCCCGATGTACATTGTGGGCACCAGCGGTGCAAAGGTCGGGCAATATTCTCGAATTGCCTCAAGCAGCGGGGCCGGCTGAGGCCTTGGGATCAGGACCTGCGCCCATCCCTTGTGAACGGAATAGTTCATGGAGGTGGACAGCCCGAAGACGTGGAAATAGGGAAGCGCCCCGAGCATGATCTCCGCTCCCTTTTCAAAGGTGGGGAACCATGCTTCGATCTGCTGGACCTGCTTGCTCAGGTTCGCGTGGGTCAGCATGACCCCCTTGGAAACCCCGGTGGTCCCGCCGGTGTACTGATACATGGCGACGTCCCCGAAGATGATCTTCACTTCCGGCGGATTGGGGGCGTATTTCGCGAGGCAGTCCTTCCAGGCATAGACATCGGGAGCCGCCTTGACTTCGCCGAAGGGGTACTTCTTGAGCCATCTTCCCAGAACGCGTTTGACGGCGGGCAGATAGTCCCCTATACAGGTATGGACGATCTGCTTGATCTTCGTCTTCGTCCTCAGATCGATCATCCGGTTTGCCAGGACATCCAGTGTGATCAGGACCTTGGCCCCGGAGTCGTTGAACTGGTGTTCCAGCTCCGGATCGGAGTAAAGGGGGTTGTTCATCACGGTGATCCCCCCGACCTTCAGGATCGCATAGTAGGCCACGACGCAGGGGATCGTGTTCGGCAGGAGGATCGCCACGGCATCCCCTTTGCCGACGCCGAAATCGGCCAGACAGGCGGCAAAACGGTCCACCATCTCCTTGAACTGTCGATAGTCGACTGTCGTGCCCTGAAACAGGAGGGCCGGCTTATCGGGAAAATTCTTGGCCGTCCGGTCCAGAATATCGGGCAGACAGATCTCTTCGTACTGGATCGATGCCGGCACGCCCTTTTCGTAGGACTTCAACCACGGTTTTTCCAGATACCTTGATTCAGCCATGCGTCCACTCTCCCTTCTTTTTTTATTTGGTCTGTTTTCGAAGCAAGGAACCCACTTTCACGGTATGATCCGCCTATCCTTTCGCCCCATCCCGAACAGGAGTCTTGCGGGGCATGCATTCACAGGATCAGATCAGTACGGCAAACGAGCGATTTGCTGGGCACCTGCCGTCGCCTTTATGCAAGACAACGGGCTCGGACCGTTCAGCGCGGACCGAGTCCTTGACAGCGAAGCGTGCAGGGTCGAAAAAGATATTTATGAGCTCCAACGAAACCGGTTTCCCATGATGGTTCCAGGCTCTCTGGAAGCCGATTGAAGAGTGCATTCTAAAATAAAGCGTCCCGATTTGCCACAAGAAAAAAGCCCCTCCCACCACAGAAGGGGCTTTTTATTTCCGGAGGCAAACCGTTCTGTTTACGAGGCAGGCGGCACCGCGCAGACGTCTACAGGTGGTTTCGCTTCCTCCAGGCCCATGGCCTTCCAGACGAGTTCGGCGATATCCAGGGCGGCCACGGCCTCTTCCTTCTTGCGGTCCTTGAGCCCGTCGGAAATCATGGTGAGGCAGAAGGGGCAACCCACGGCCACCGTGGAGGCCCCCGTGGCGATCGCCTGGTCGGTCCTCATGTTGTTGATCCGCTCGCCGATGTCCTCCTCCATCCACATTCTCGCCCCGCCCGCGCCGCAGCAGAAGCTCTTGCCCCGGTTCCGATCCATCTCCGTGAGCTCGAGTCCAGGAATGGCCGCGAGGATACGCCGGGGCTGATCGTAGATCCCGTTGTAACGCCCCAGGAAGCAGGAGTCATGATAGGCGGCCAGGCCTTCGAGGGGCTTCTTGAGGGTGATCTTCCCCTGGGCGATCAGATCGGCGATGATCTCCGTGTGGTGGTAGACCTCGAACTGGCCGCCGAAGTGGGGGTAGTCCTTCTTCAGGGCATTGTAGCCGTGGGGGCAGGTGGTGATGATCTTCCTGACATTGTAGGTCTTCATCACCTCGATGTTGGCCTGGGCCAGGCTCTGGTAGAGGTACTCGTTTCCGCCCCGCATGGCCGAATCGCCGCAACATCCCTCCTCGGTCCCCAGGATCCCGAAGCTCACCCCAGCGGCCTTGAGGATCTTGGCGAAGGCCACGGAGACCTTCTTGCCCCGGTCGTCAAAGGAACCGGCGCAGCCCACGTAGAACAGGTATTCCGCACCGGAATCCTCGGCCAGGGTCTTGATGCCCAGGTCCTTGGCCCAGTCCGCACGGAGATGCGCCCCGATCCCCCAGGGGTTGGAGTTGTTCTCCATGTTCCGGTAGGTGAGCTGGAGTTCCGGCGCAAAGTCCGCTTCGGTGAGGACCTTGTACTGCCTCATCCCGATGACCTTGGGGACGTGCTCGATCGAGGCCGAACAGTTCTCCTGGCAGTAAAGGCAGTTCGTACAGGCCCACAGCTCGTGCAGGTCGATCACCTCCCCGGCCAGGGTCTTCTCCGCCGGTTCCTGGCCTGGCGTCGCCCCCTTCAGGGCCGCGTCGACCAGGCCGTCCACCCGTTCGAGGGTCCTGGCCAGAACGCCCTCTGCCGCCGGCACTGCCGCCAGGGGCGCCCGCTCCAGCCAGTAGGTCTTCAGGTCCTGGATCAGCTTCTTCGGCGAGAGGGGCTTCCCGGACAGATAGGCCGGACAGCCGTCCTGACAGCGTCCGCAGCGCGTGCAGGCGTCCGAATCGAAGAGCTGCTTCCGGGTGAACTCCTCGATCTTGCCCACGCCGAAGGATTCCGCCGTCTCGAAGTCCCGGATCGGCTCGATCGCCCCTACCGGCTGCAGGGAGGCCATGAAGTGGTTGGCAGGGGTGGTGAGCATGTGCAGGAGCCTCGAATAGGGGATATAGGCAATGAACCCCAGGGCGATGAAGGTGTGCACCCACCAGGCGACCTTGTGGAGGGCCTTTGACGTGCCCGCATCAATGCCGGAAAAGGCCTGGGCCAGAGTCCAGCCCACAAAGGACCATTTCTCCCAGGGGGGATTCGTCACGTGGATCCGCAGGGCCTCGATGACAAAACCGGTCGCGATGATCCCCAGGATCAACAGGAGCGCGATGGCATCGTCCGGGGTGTTGTCAGGCTTCCCCTGGTAGCCCAGGCCCTCGGGACGCTGGATGTAGCGCCTCGCGATAGCCAGAAGGACGCCGATCAGGACCGCCAGGCCGAACAGGTCCATCAGGAAGGAGAAGACCAGATAGAAGGTCCCCCGCAGGAAGGCCCACCCCAGGGGTTCGGCGATGTGGAACTCCGAGGCGTCGAAGGCCGCCCCGAACAGGAGGACCAGAAAACCGAAAAAGATCAGGCCGTGCATGATCCCGGAATAGGGCGCCCGGAAGGTCTTGACCTGCAGCAGGCCGTTGATCAGCAGCAGCTTGACCCGCTCGCCCATGTGGTCCAGCCGGCATTCCGGCTTGCCCAGGGCCTTCCAGATCCGCCATCTCCGGTAGATGCCGTAGGCGAAGATGGCCAGCGCCACCGCCGTGAAGAGAAAAAGAAACGGCTCAAAGTACTCGGCATTCCAGAAAACCTGCCGCCCTTCGTTTCCAACCGAAAATGCAACGACGTGTTCCATAAACCCTCCTGACGAGAATACGCGGATTAGAAGCAGGGTTGAGCTGATACAGAACGGTCCTCTTCAGGATGACGGGTTGACGCCCCACAGGCTGCCGTACGGGACCTGCCCTTTGGGGAACCCGAGCTTGATCGCCAGGGGATCTGCGGGGAGGACATCCCCGCAGATCCTCCTCTGAAGGCTAGGCGAGCAGTTTCTTGCACGCTTGGGTGAATTCCGGAACGACCTTGAACAGGTCGTCCACGATGCCGTAGTCCGCCTTCGCGAAGATGGGGGCTTCCGGGTCCTTGTTGATGGCCACGATGAACTTCGACGAGCTCATCCCCGCCAGATGCTGGATGGCCCCGGAGATCCCGCAGGCAATGTAAAGGTTGGGCGAA
>JAJFUM010000304.1 GCA_021372415.1 Deltaproteobacteria bacterium | reverse complement strand
TCGCAGCGCCTGAAGGACCTCTTCCCGGAGTGCCCGGCTAAGCGGATCGATTCGGGCGTCGACGTGGCCGGAATCCTTGACGTCATCGCCTCCCACCGCGACGCGGGGCAACAGGTGGTCCTCCTGGCCACGGGTGACCCGGGAATCGCAAGCCTCGCCCAACCGGTGATCCGGCGGTTCGGCCGGGAGAACTGCGAGGTGGTCCCCGGGATCAGCTCGATCCAGGTCGCTTTCGCGCGGCTTGGCCTTGACTGGATCGACGCGCGGATCATTACGGCCCACCGGTCCGACCCCGAGGAAACGCCGGCCGAACTCAGGGGGTCGCCGAAGCTGGCGATCCTCGGCGGCCGTGACGGCTCGCTCCGCTGGGCTGCGGGGATCATCCCGGAGCTCGGGGAGGGCCGCCGGGTCTTTCTCTGCGAGGACCTCACGATGCCCACCGAAAGGGTCCGCGAGGTCAGCGCCGGCGATCTGATGAAGATTCCCGTCTCGGCCCGGGCGATCATCCTTGTCATCCGAAAGGAGCTCATGTCATGAGGCTTGGCACACTCTACGGGATTGGGATCGGCCCGGGCGATCCTGAACTGATCACACTCCGGGGGGCGCGCCTGCTGGCCGCCTGCCCCCATCTCTTCGTCCCCAAGGCGAGGACCGCCGCAGAGAGCGTGGCCCTGGCCATCGCGCGGCCATTCGTCGGCCCCGATGCGCGGATCGAGGAGCTCCACTTCCCCATGAAGGCCGACCAAGGAGAGCTTGCCGAAAAATGGGACGCCGCAGCGGAGTGCGTCACAGCGGTCCTCCAAAGGGGCGAGGACGCCTGCTTCATCACCCTCGGAGACCCGCTCCTCTACTCGACCTACATCTATCTCCTGCGGGCGCTCCGCAAAGGGCTCCCCGACCTTGTCGCCGTCACCGTCCCGGGGATTCCGGCCTTCGGGGCCGTGGCGGCCCTGGCCGAGTTTCCCGTCGGCGAGGGCCGCGAGCCAGTGACGATCGTGCCGGCGGCCGACGACCTGGCCGCCATCCGGAGGGCCCTCGCGGCTGGGGGAACCGTCGTCCTGATGAAGATCGGCAGGCGCCTTCCCGAGATCCTCGACCTCCTGGAGGCCGAGGGCCTCCTGGAGCGGAGCGTCTTCGTCTCCCACGCCACCATGGAAGGCCAGCGGATCGAGACGGACCTCCGGCGCCTGAAGGCGGAGGAACCCGAAGCCGGCTACCTGTCGATCATCCTCGTCCATGCAACCATCGGGGAGGCCGCTCCCCCTTCGCGAAGGAGCCGCCCATGATCGTCCATTTCGTCGGTGCCGGGCCCGGGGACCCGGAGCTCCTCACGCTCAGGGCGGAAAAGCTGCTCAGGGCCTGCCGGATCTGCGTCTACGCGGGCTCGCTGGTAAGCGCCGGGGTCCTGGCCCTGATCCCGGCCGATGCGGAACGTCACGACTCGGCCCGGATGTCCCATGACGAGGTCGTCGCCGTCTATCGGGACGCCAAGCGGCGCGGGATCGATGTGCTCCGCCTCCACTCCGGCGATCCTTCGATCTACGGGGCGACCCGTGAGCAGATGAACGCCCTGGACGAGTTGGGGATCCCCTACGACGTCTGCCCCGGGGTGAGCGCCTTCCAGGCGGCAGCGGCCGCCCTCTGCACGGAACTCACGGCCCCCGAGGTCTCCCAGACGATCGTCCTCACCCGCACATCGGGCCGGACCCCGCTCCCCGAGGAGCAGGAGCTCGACAAGCTCGCCCGGAGCAGGGCGACCCTCTGCATCTTCCTGTCGATCGAGAAGATCCGCGAGGTGGCCGAGACCCTGACCTCCCACTATGGGGCGGACTGTCCGGCTGCCGTGGTCCACCGCGCCTCCTGGCCCGACCAGAAGGTGATCCGGGGGACCCTCGCGGACATCGCCGAGAAGACCGAACCCGAGGGAATCCGCACCCAGGCCCTCATCGTCGTGGGACAGGCGTTGGGGCGGGACATCCCTGCTTCGAGGCTCTACGACGCGGCCTTCTCCCACGGCCACAGGAAGGGGGAGAAACCGTGAACGCCGTGACGACGGCCCTCATCACCCTCTCCGACGCCGGGGCGAAGCTCCTCGTCCCGCTCGTTACCGCCCTCCCCGGGGCAAGGCTCTACGTCCACGAGTCGGTCCGGCCAGGATCCCTCCGGGAGAAATCGGCCGAGACCTTTGAAGAGAGGGTCCCAGACCTGCTCCCCACTGCGTTTCCGGAATCCGGTTCCCAAGTTGTTCAACGGTCTCAGGGCGGGAATGAGACAAGGATCGAACGCTTTACGAAGATTGCAGATCTCACGGCGGCTCTTTT
>JAJFUM010000294.1 GCA_021372415.1 Deltaproteobacteria bacterium | reverse complement strand
AGGAGGCCCAGGTCACCTTCATGGGCGAAGAGCAGGTGACGCTGGGCGGCAGAACCGTGAAGGCCCGCAAACTCTCCGTCGAATTCATGGGGATGAAGCAGGTCGCCTGGGTCGACCGCGACGGCACCGTCCTCAGGGAAGAGGGAATCCTGGGGATCGTCCTGGAGCGGGCCGGCCGGGAGGAGGCCATCGCAGGCGTCCATGGGGCCGGGGCCGGGGCCGCCGACTGGACCGAGCTCGCCTCCATCGCCCCTTCCGGGACGATCGCGGAGCCCGATCGGCTCCGGCTCCTGAAGGTCCGCCTGAAGGGGATCGAGGGGGCCTTTGACCTGGACGGGGGCCGGCAGGACTTCCGGGAAGGGGTCCTGACGATCCGGCGCGAGGCGCAGGCCGCCGGGAACCGCCCGCTCGCCGGGCCGAAGGAGCTGGCGGCCTTTCTCCGGGCCACGCCCTTTATCCAGTCCGACGATCCGAAGATCCGGCGGACCCTGGAAGGGATCGTAGATCCGGCCGACTCCGAGGCGCGCAAGGCCGAAAAGATCGTCGCCTGGGTGAACCGGAACCTGGAAAAGCGGCCGGTCCTCTCGATCCCGAGCGCCCTGGACACGCTGGAGAGCCGCGTCGGGGACTGCAACGAGCACGCCGTCCTCCTGGCGGCCCTGGCCCGGGCGGCGGGAATCCCGGCCGAGGTGGAAGCGGGGCTGGTCTACCTGCGGGGCCGGTTCTACTACCACGCCTGGAACGCCCTCTACCTGAAGGACCGGGGGGGATGGATCACCGCCGACGCGGTCCTGGGCCAGTTTCCCGCCGACGTCACGCACCTGCGGTTCGTCCGCGGTTCGGCCGAGCGCCAGCTCGACCTGGCGGGCCTCATCGGAAAACTGGGCATCGAGATCCTGGAGACGGCGAGATGATCAAGCTGGTCGGGCTGACGAAGAGTTACGGCAAGACCCTGGCGGTGGACCACCTGGACCTCTCGGTGGCCCGGGGGGAGATCTTCGGCTTTATCGGACCCAACGGCGCCGGGAAGACCACGACGATCCGGATGGCCGCGGGGGTCCTGGGACCGACGGCGGGGCAGGTCTTCATCGACGGGATCCCGATGGCCGACAGGCCCGAGGAGGCCAAGCGGGTCATCGGATTCATCCCCGACCGCCCCTTCCTCTACGAGAAGCTCACCGGGATGGAATTCCTGCGGTTCGTGGCGGACCTGTACGGCTGCGGCGACGGGGACTTCCGCCAACGGGCCGAGGGGCTCCTGATCCGCTTTTCCCTCTACGACTGGGCCGATCACCTGATCGAGGCCTATTCCCACGGGATGAGGCAGCGGCTGGTGATCGCCTCGGCGCTCCTGCACGAGCCCAAACTCATCATCGTGGACGAGCCGATGGTCGGCCTCGATCCGGCGGGGATCCGGATGGTCAAGGACCTCATGAGGGGACTGGCCGGCCGGGGGACGACGATCTTCATGTCCACCCATACCCTGCAGATCGCCGAGGACCTCTGCGACCGGATCGGGATCATCCACCGGGGAAGGCTGATCGCCCTGGGGACCACGGGCGATCTGAAGGGGACGGCCCTGCTCCAGGAGGGCGATTTGGAGGAGGTCTTCCTCCGCCTGACCGGGGAGGCGGAGCCCCCCGCAGGGGACGGCCCGCCCGGGCAACGAGGGGGGCCATGACGGAGCTCCTCGCCCTGCTCAGCCCCCGCTGGCATGCCTTCAGGAACGACGGCGCTTCCCGGAGCGTGGCGAACCGGCGGATCCGGCTGCTTCTCTTCGCCGGGATCGGCATCGCCTTCTGGCTCGGCGCCTTTGTCCTCTTCCACCGGGTCCTGACCTATTTCCACGGGATCGAGGACTTCGGCGACGTCCTGGCCCGGAAGCTCCTCATGATGGTCCTCGTGACCTTCTTTTCGCTCCTGATCTTCAGCGGAATCGTGGCCTCCCTCACGAAGCTCTACCTCAGCCGCGACCTGATCCTGGTCCACTCCCTGCCGGTCCGGCGCGGAACGCTCTTCCTGGCCAGATGGCTCGAGAGCACCCTGGACAGCTCCTGGATGGTCGTGGTCTTCAGCCTCCCGGTCTTCCTCTCCTACGGGATCGTCTACCGGGCGGGGCCGTTCTTCTACGTGACGGCCGGCGCGGCCCTGGTCTCCTTCTGCCTGATCG
This sequence comes from Deltaproteobacteria bacterium, assembly GCA_021372415.1. Taxonomy (GTDB): domain Bacteria; phylum Desulfobacterota; class Syntrophia; order Syntrophales; family UBA5619; genus JAKAFS01. Next base: position 703 of record JAJFUM010000294.1, on the reverse strand, counting down.
CCTCGGCCCTGAGCGCACTGATCGTGGTTGCGGCGGCGTTCGTCCTGCCGGCCGGGAGGATCCGGACGGCCTTCGTCTTCGTGGGCCTGGCCCTGGTCGTCGGCCTGATCCTCGCGGTGCGGGTCATGAGGCCCGAGCAGCTCGTAAATCCCGAGAACTTCGCGACCCTCCTGATCTACCTGCGGGAGATGGGGACGCCGGGCTCGCCCCTCCTGCCCACCACCTGGGCCTTCGACGGCCTGACGGCGGCGCTGGCGGGCCGCAGGTCCGAGGCCCTGTTCCACCTGGCCCTCGCCTGGAGCGGGGCGGCGGCCCTGGCTGCCGTGGCCGTCTGGACGGCCGGGGGCCTCTACTGGAGGGGCTACACCAAGGCCCAGGGCACGGCGGAGCGCCTCTTCCCTCTGAAGAACCGCGGAAGGGAAGAGGGACGCCGGCTCTTCGGAAGGCCTTCCGGCCCGGCCTGGGCCTTTGCCGTCAAGGATGTCCGGAGCTTCTTCAGGGACCAGACCCAGTGGCCGCAGCTCTTTCTCGTCATGGCCCTGATCGCGGTCTACCTTTACAACTTCTCGGTCCTCCCCTTCGGGCAGGCCAGGATCCGGCCCATCTACCTCCAGAACCTCTTCTCCTTCCTGAACATGGGATTGGCCGCCTTCGTCCTGACGGCCATCGCGGCCCGGTTCGTCTATCCGGCGGTAAGCTGCGA
>JAJFUM010000288.1 GCA_021372415.1 Deltaproteobacteria bacterium | reverse complement strand
AGGAATTGGCGGGCCGGTGCGCTTTGGTGGGATACTCGTCGGTCCTGATCGGGAGAATCCGGACCTCCCGGTCAATAAGACGATGCCGCCTGGCCGATTCCATGATCCGGGATGCGAATTCAAACCAGTTTGTCCGGCCCTCGTTCGTGTAATGGTATGTCCCGTAGGGAATGGTCTCCCGTTTAAGGATCTGCGCGATGGCGTCCGCGAGATCCACGGCAAACGTGGGACTCCCCCACTGGTCGGCCACGACCCGGACCTCCTCGCGCTCACGAAAGAGCCTCAGCATCGTCCGGACAAAATTGTTGCCGCTGGGACCGTAGAGCCAAGCCGTCCGGAGGATGACATGCTGGTCGGCGGTCTCCCGGATGTGCCATTCGCCCTGGAGTTTGCTCCGGCCATAGACACCCAGGGGATTCGGAGGATCCTCCTCCAGATAGGCCCCTTCCTTGCCTCCGTCGAAGATGTAATCCGTGGAGATGTGAAGAAGCCTCGCGCCCTTTTCCCTGGCCAGGAGGGCCAGATTCCGGACGCCCTCGGCGTTGATCCGGAACGCCGCCTCCGGCTCGTCCTCGGCCCTGTCGACGGCTGTGTAGGCCGAACAGTTGGCGATCCAGGTCAGACTCAGGCCCCGTGCAAAGTCTGAGATGGCCTTCCGATCCGCGATATCCACCTCAAGGTCCGTGGCGACGTGTTCCAAGCCGCCCGCCTGCAGGCCATGCTGCACCTCTGTCCCCAACATGCCCCGGTTGCCCACCAGCCAGATCATAGGCCGCGCTCCAGGAGATCCATCAGGTACTGGCCGTACTGGTTCTTCAGGAGCGGATTGGCCAGCTGAACGAGCTGCTCCCTGGAGATGTACCCCTTCTTGTAGGCGATCTCCTCGAGACAGGCCACTTTCAACCCCTGGCGGTGTTCAATCGTGGCAATGAAGTTGCTGGCCTCCAGGAGGCTCTCATGGGTCCCTGTATCAAGCCAGGCCATCCCCCGCCCGAGGAGCTCGACTTTCAGCTTCCCGCGCCGCAGGTACTCCCGGTTGACGTCGGTAATCTCCAGTTCCCCCCTGGCCGAGGGCTTCAGCCCCTTGGCGATGTCCACCACATCGTTGTCGTAGAAATAGAGTCCGGTCACGGCATAGTTCGACTTGGGCTTCTGAGGTTTTTCCTCGATGCTGATCGCCTCGCCCTGGCCGTTAAACTCGACGATGCCGTAACGCTCGGGGTCCTTCACATAGTAGCCGAAGACCAGGGCCCCCTCCGTCATCTGCCCGGCTTTGGCCAGGATACCGGAGAGGCCGTATCCGTAAAAGATGTTGTCCCCCAGGATCAGGCAGGCGTTGTCCTTCCCGACGAATGGCTCCCCGATGATGAAGGCCTGGGCCAGACCGTCTGGGCTGGGCTGTTCGGCGTACTGGATGGAAAGGCCCAGGTGCGAACCCGAATTGAACAGATCCCGGTAAAAGGGGAGGTCGCGGGGCGTGGAAATGATGAGGATCTCCCGGATCCCGGCCAGCATCAGGATCGAGAGGGGGTAATAGATCATGGGCTTGTCAAAGACCGGGAGGATCTGCTTGGAGATCGACGTCGTGATCGGATAGAGCCGGGAGCCGCTGCCGCCGGCGAGGATGATGCCCTTCATGGAAACCTCCGCAAAGAAGTCCTGATTTCCTCGGAATTCAGGCTGTATCGATATACCCAAACGACAATAAAAGCTACCCCCAATGCAACAAAGGCCCCAGCCAGCACGGCGGTCATAATTTTGAACGGTGTCAAGCGGGGCGCTGGACCGATCCGGGTGAACCCCAAAATCGGGTCCTCCCCCCCCTTGGCGGTCTCCACCGTGAGAACTTTGCCGTCATAGCGAAGGGATCGGATGTCCTTGACCGGGCTCAATGAATCGAGCGGGACCTTGAAGGGTTCTGCTCCATGATACTTGAGGATGATTTCATGGATCCTGATTGTGGCCTGGGAACGGCTGGGATCAAAACGAAGGGCGCGGATGTTCACACCGGAAAGTTCGAAATAGAGCGTGACGGGCAGGCCTGCCTGATAGACCACCTTCCGGACGGATTCCTTTTCGTTGAATTCCCTGCCGGTATCGTAGAAGAGTTGCGTCTCCGCCGGCACGGAAGATTCAAGCGTCACGATGACCTCATGATAGATGGCTCCTCCCTGAATCCAGAGATATCCACCGATCCCACCGGCCAGACAAAGGGCGATAATCGAAAAGTGAGCTCTTCTAAGGAACCCGGTATATGACCACATCTCTATTTTCAAACAGCTTTGCGAACCGTCGGTCTTTTGCCA
>JAJFUM010000283.1 GCA_021372415.1 Deltaproteobacteria bacterium | reverse complement strand
CATCTTCACCCTGGGCTCGGCCCTCGTCGCGACGGGGCTTGCCCTGTTTCTGGCCTACCTGAACACCCGGACCAACATTCCTTTCAAATTCATGTTCGGCATCATCTCCCTCATCCCGATGATGGTGCCGCACATCCTGTTCGCCGTCAGCTGGGTTCTCCTGCTCAACCCGTCGAACGGCATGATCAACCTCTTCCTGAGGCAGGTCCTCGGCTGGGAGGAGGCGGCGCTCAACATCTACACGCTCAAGGGGATGATCCTCGTGGAGGGGCTGCTCGACCTGCCCATCGCCTACCTGGTCATAGCCCCCGCCATGGCGGCCTTCGACATTTCCCTGGAGGAATCCTCCAGGGTCTGCGGGGCGTCGAACTGGCGAACCCTCTTCCGGGTGACCCTGCCGGTGCTGCGGCCGGCCATCCTTGCCGCGATGACGCTCGTGATCGTCCGGAGCCTGGCCTCCTTCGCCGTCCCTTCGGTCATCGGCATGCCGGGACAGATCTACGTGCTCGCCACCCACATCTACCGCATCATCGCAACCGGATACGCCACGGACTACGGGATGGCCGCGGCGGTGGGGATGAGCGCCCTGGCAGCCTCCATCACGCTCATCGTCCTGTACCGGCGCCTGACGCGCGAGGGCGAAAAGTACGTGACCGTCTCCAGCAGGGGCTACCGACCGAGCGTGATCGACCTCAAGGGGGCAAGGTACCCGCTTTTCGGGATCGTCGCCCTGATCTCCTTCGTGCTGATCGTCCTTCCGGTCATCGTCCTTTTCTACACGTCGCTCGTTCCCTACGTGATGACGCCGAGCGCGAAGGCCTTCGCGATGATGAGCTGGAGGCACTGGCTGGCGGTCCTCAAGGACCCCGTATCCCTGCTTGCCCTGAAGAACAGCCTCTACCTCGGCATCGGCGGTGCGACGCTGGGGATCATCCTCTCGTTCTTCGTCGCCTACGTGATCGTCAAGGTCCGGACGAAGGCCTCGGGTTTTCTCGAGTCCCTGAGCTTCCTCTCCTTCTCCTTCCCGGGGATCGTCGTCGGGATCGGCTTCATGTGGTTCTTTGTCCAGACGCCGCTGTACTCCACGATCTGGGCGTTGCTGATCGGCTACATCGCCACCAACCTGCCCTACGGCCTGCGGCCGCTCACGAGCGCCTTCGTCCAGATCCACGGCAACCTGGAGGAGTCCTCCCGGGTCTGCGGTGGAGGGCCTCTATACACCATGCGCAGGATCGTCTTTCCCCTGCTGGTCCCGGGGATCGTCTCCGGGTGGATCCTGATGGCGACCATGTTCGTCCGGGAGCTGAGCCTCTCGGTCGTCCTCTCCCGGCCCGGCACCGAGGTCCTGGCCGTCCAGATCCTCCGGTTCGCCGAAGACGGGCTCTGGGGAAGGCTCTCGGCCCTGGGGATCCTGATGATCTTCATCTCCACGGCCCTGGTGGTCATCGCCTCCCTGGTCGGGAAGAAGCTGACAAAGACGAACCCGTAAAAAGCAGAAAGCCCCGGCGGCTTCCGCCGACGGGGCTTCCGGATTCCTGCTTCCCGCAGTCTTACTGGAAAATCTTCGGTACGCCGAGGACCTTGATCGGATCCTGATCCGGCTTCAGGCCCATGAGCTTCACCAGCTCGGGCCGGATCTTCTCCCAGTCCTGCTTCGCGAGCGCGTTCCCCTTCTCCGTCTTGGCTTCCTCGTAGAGACGGAAGAAGACGTAGTAGACGATGTGGGCTTCCTCTTTCGTATCCTTCGCCTTCCAGCGCTTCTGCGCGAGCACCCTCCACTTGCTTCCCTCGGGGACCACCGACTCGTAGACGAACTGGGAGATCAGGTCGGCGTCGTGTGCAATTTTTGCGATCTCGTTTTCCGGCTCGGGGTAGATCGCCCGCCAGGCGCCTTTGCGGCCCGCCGCCTGATCCACGGAATCCCGGAAATACCAGTACCCGGTGGAGTGTTCCAGGACGGCCACCTGGATCATGTCGATATCCTTCGCGGAGAACTTTTCTTTGGCTGCGATCTCA
>JAJFUM010000262.1 GCA_021372415.1 Deltaproteobacteria bacterium | reverse complement strand
CGCCACCAAGTGCCAGGGGCTTCCCGGGCCGGCGTGGCCAACCGTCAAAACGCCGGGATTCGCCCTGGCAAACTCCACAAAATCATTCAATGTCTCTATCTTGGAATCGGCCTTCACCGAAAGTCCTGCAACGCTGCGGTTGAGCAGGCAAAGGAGGTCGAAGTCACGGAAGGAAAGATTGTTCAGGCCGATCAGACGGTAGCTGCTGAGATTGAATGTGATGACGCAAACCGTGTAGCCGTCGGGCTTTGCGCTTGCCACCGATTGCATTCCGATGGAACCGGTGCCGCCGACCCGATTCACGACGTTGACGTTTACCCCAAAGTACTTTTTGCCATTCTTCACCAGGGTACGGGCCAGCGTGTCGGTCCCTCCCCCCGGCGACCAGGGTACGACCAGGGTAATGTCATGATCGGGGAATCCGGCCGCGGAAACGGTGACGGGCACCATGAGTGCCCATGCCAGAACGCCAATAAGCAACAGACGTATTTTTTTCATTGGCAACCCCCTCCTTTTTTGCAAATCATTCAGTACGTTTATGAATCTTTACCGTTCAGTTGCCATCCATTCCCTGCATTGCTTTACGCGACCCATCGTGATTTGAAGCATGAGCGTCTGAGAACCCATGGTTTTGTTTATCAAGAGGTCTGACGCAATGGCATTAATAAATCTTATATTTCAATATTACATCAACCTCCCATGTCACTTTTTTCAAACCTTTCCCTGACAGATAAAACCGTTCTCCCTAATGGCTATGAAAATCTTACCTCTCGGATTCATCGGGTTATTCAGGGGACATTGCGGTAATGATTGCCCGACAAAAATCAGGCAGATCGTCGGGGCAGCGGCTCGTGACGATCTTTCCATCAACGGCAACCGGTTCATCAACGAACAGGGCACCCGCATTCACCAGATCGTCCTTGATCGCGAAAAATGCGGTCATCTTCTTCCCCTTCACGATGCCAGCGGAAATCATGACCCAGGACCCATGGCATATCGAGGCGATCATTTTCCCCTGCCCTGCCATCCTTCTGAGAAACTCGAGGGTCACCGGATCCCTGCGAAGGAAATCCGGCGAAAATCCACCGGGAATAATGACTCCGTCGTATTCCTCGGGCACAAGCTCGGCTATATTCTTAATGTCGAAAAGCTTGCCTACCCGGTGCACCAGCGGCGGGACGGTCGTACCAAACCGGCCTGTGATTGGTTTTCCTTCGACGTACGGTCTTGGATGAAACCCCAAGTGAAGGGTTGCGATCGTGATCCAAGCCCCCTCTTCGCTGAGGCGGATCATCGGATACCATAGCTCGATATCCTCAAATTCGTTGGAAACCATCATTGCGACCTTCTTGCCTCTAAGTTTCATTGTATCTGCCATCCTCCTTTCTCCTTAATTTGCCGATCATTCGTCCCGTGCCGGAAGCTTTGTGATTTTGTTCACCACCCTTGGATGTTTTATTATTAAAGCGAGAGTTTTATTATTACATCATTCGCTTCATGTCAAGACTTTTTTACGGTGACCTTAAAATCGGACCAATGATGTGCCGCAAAACCGGACCTGGCCTGTGTCAGGGACAGAGTCCAAAATCGGTCTTGTCAGTGCCCCTGAATTCTGATAGCGTTCCCCGGCACGGGGGAGACGCCCCGGGCATGTACACGTTCCAATCAAAGGGAGGGGAATCCATTCGTGGCTGAGGACCGTTCCATCACACAGGCCAGGGAAGTGCTCCGGATCGAGGCGGAGAGCCTATTCAACCTGATCGGGAGGGTTGGGGAGCCTTTCTCCAGGGCCGTCGAGCTCATCTACGGCTGCAAGGGACGCGTGATCGTCGCCGGGATCGGCAAATCGGGCCTGATCGGCCGTAAGATCGTGGCCACCCTGACCAGCACGGGCACGCAGGCCATCTTCCTGCATCCCGTGGAGGGACTCCACGGGGATCTGGGAATCGTCCGGAAGGAGGATGTCCTCCTGGCCATCTCGCACAGCGGCGAGACCGCCGAGCTCAACCTGCTCATCGAGAGCATCCGCGACCTGGGCGTCCCGCGGATCGCCTTCACGGGGGACCTCCGCTCCTCGCTGGCCCGGGCCTGCGACGTGGTGGTCGACGTGGGCGTGGCGAAGGAGGCCTGCCCCTTCGGCCTGGCCCCCACCTCCAGTTCCACCGCCGCCCTGGCCATGGGGGACGCCCTGGCCGTGGCCCTCATCGACCGGCGCGGTTTCCAGGAGAAGGACTTCTACAAATTCCACCCCGGCGGAAACCTGGGCTCGCGCCTGCGGTCAAAGGTCCGGGACGTCATGATCGTCGGGAACCAGGTCCCCCGCGTCGGCCCCGATGCCTCGGTCTTGGAGGCGATCCGGGAGATGGACGACAAGAACAAGGGCTTCGTCCTGATCGCGGACAGCGGGGACGCCCTCCTGGGGATCCTCACCGACGGCGACATCCGGCGGCTCGTCCGCTCCGGCAAGGATTTCCGCGACGGGCGGACCGACGCCTACATGACCCGCACCCCCAAGACCATCGGGGAGAACGTCTCCGTGGCCCAGGCCGTCGAGCGGATGCAGCGGGACGAAATCACGACCCTGGTCGTGGCCGACGGTGCCGGCCGCCTCATGGGCTACGTCCACCTCCACGACATCCTCGGCCGCGGCGGCACGCTGAAGATCACCCTCAACGAATAGGCCGGCCGACACCGATATCCACCGATTAAAGCGGCTGGAGAAGGGTCCCGCCCGCGCCCTGAAGGCCCCCGCGCCCTTTGTCTCACGACGATCCCCTGGTCGCTCTAAGTCCATCCCTTCCCTTCTTGCAGGGCGAAACATCGCCTTGATAATCTTCTTGCATCCTGCCGGATGATCTGGTAGGAAACCGCCCTATCCCGGGGATGGAGTTCCCCCTACAACCGCCCAAGTCGGGCTGATGACTCCTGCACGCAAACTTTGCCGGAGACGTCGCCGCTCGACCGCAACCCGCCGCAAAGCGGGTTTTTTTGTTT
>JAJFUM010000251.1 GCA_021372415.1 Deltaproteobacteria bacterium | reverse complement strand
TCTCCTGGAAATGCGAGGGCACCGTGTCTTTGCACCGTCCCTGTCGGACGAGCGGATGAACGGCCTGAGCGCCCATATCGACGAAGTCTGCTCGGTAATCAAGGGCTACAGTCTGGAGGGACTGATCCTCGTCGGCCACAGCTACGGCGGTATGGTCATCACGGGCGTCGCGGACAGGCTCTCGGCCCTCATCGACCGAATGGTCTACATCGACGCGGCTCTGCCCGATTCGGGCCAGTCCCTTTTCGACCTCTTTCGGGCCGCCGGGATCGATCCCCTCTCCTTCGAAGGGCTCGCGCCCTATCCGCCCTATGTGGAAAAGATAGTCTTCAATCCCTGGATCCTGGCCACGATCCCCAAGGCGTACATTCGCTGCACCCTGAGCGTCTTTGCTCCGATTGGCCTGATGGCCAGGGACAGGATTCTCTCCAGGCTGGACGAGGACCACTGGGGCTACTTCGAAATCCCCTCCGACCATAAGCCCATGCAATCGATGCCCGAGAGGCTCCTGGAATTCCTCTAACCCCGCTTCAGATGAACGTAAAAAATCTCTTACCAGAAGAGCCTGCTTGGGTTAGAATGGCGTCTGTCCACACCGCCGGGAATCTCAAGCCAAGGGGGGTTATGATGAGGAATCCGCGTCACCACAATTTCTGGACTCTGCTCCTGGGCTGGGTCTTCATCGGCCAACTCCTGACGGCCTGTTCCCTGCCCGTGCTCAGGCCCCCCGAGCCCTCCCCCCTGGCACCCGCTTCGCGCCAGCTTCTCGTCGTCCAGACCCAAGACTGGGATTCCGTCGCCGGCACCCTGCAACGCTATCAGCGGAACGTCTCGGGGGGCCCATGGCGGACGGACGGTCCCCCGATCCCCGTGGTCGTGGGCCGCAACGGCCTCGCCTGGGGGATCGGCCTGAACGCACAAGGCGAACCCGGCAACGTCCCGGTGAAGATGGAAGGCGACGGCAGGGCCCCGGCCGGGGCCTTCTCATTCCATAGCGCCTTCGGGTATGCGCCGCCCGACTCGGTCCCCTGGATCCGCATGCCCTATCTCCAGGCGATCAGGACCCTTCGTTGCGTGGACGACACTGCCTCGCGGCACTACAACCGGATCCTCCTCGAAGATTCGACCCAGAAGGACTGGACAAGCGACGAGGCCATGCTGCGCCCGGACGACCAGTACAGGCTGGGACTGGTCGTCGAGCACAACTGGGGCCAGAGGACCCAGAGCGGGCGCGGCTCGTGCATTTTCTTCCATATCTGGGCCGCACCGGACAAGGGCACGTCCGGCTGCACCGCCATGGACCCGGCCGCGATGGAATCCCTGCTGGGCTGGCTCGATCCGTCCCTGAATCCCCTCCTCGTCCAGCTTCCCGGCCCGGAGTACGCCCGCCTGCAGGAGACCTGGGGCCTCCCCTGAATAGATGGACGAAATTCCTTGACAGGGGATTCCGATTGTCCTATGAATTTCAGCGTTCGTTCTTGATCATGTAAAGTCCACGTGTCCTGACTGGGAGGGGGAACCTGATCGGAAGGGAGGTTGCGGTTCGACTGCGGGAGAGGGGCATCGCCCTGATCCCAGGGGCCTATTTTTGACTCTCGTCCTCCAAGCCTTCCCTGCGGAAGGCTTCTTTTGTTTTCCCAATCCACCGACACGGGAAGGCGCCGACCGGCCGGATCTCTCAGGACCCGTCGGCGAAACCGCGGCCCGCCTCCGGGCGGCCAGCCGCCACGAACCTGGAAAGGGAAAACCATGAAACGTCACGATTCAGCGAATTTCATCGATGAGTCCCATGTACACGGGCTCCTCAAGAAGACCGCCTCGCTCCCCCCGAAGGCCCTGGAGGGGATCATCGAAAAGGCACGGGAGGCCAGAGGGTTGACCGCCGAGGAGGTGGCCGCCCTGATCCAACTGGAGGACGGGTCGCTCCTGGAAAGGATGTTCGCCGCGGCTCTGGAGATCAAGCAGAGGATCTACGGCAAGCGGCTGGTCCTCTTCGCGCCGCTCTACCTGAGCAACTATTGCGTCAACGACTGCCGCTACTGCGGCTACGGCTGCCGGAACCGGACGGCCCGGAAGCAACTGACGATGGACGAGATCCGCGAGGAGGTGAGGGCCCTGGAGGAGCTGGGCCACAAGCGCCTGATGCTGGACATGGGGGAGGACCCGGTCCGAACCCCGATCGGCTACGTCACCGAGGCCATGCGGACCATCTACGAGACCACCGAGAAGCGGGGAGCGATCCGCCGGATCAACGTCCAGATCGCCGCGACCACGGTGGAGGAATACCGGATGCTCAAGGAGGCCGGGATCGGCACGTACATCCTCTTCCAGGAGACCTTCCACCGGGAAACCTATGCCCGGATGCATCCCTCCGGACCCAAAAGGGACTACGACTGGCACACCACGGCCATGGACCGGGCCATGGAGGGGGGGATCGACGACGTCGGGATGGGCGTCCTCTACGGCCTCTACGACTACTGCTTCGAGGTTGTGGCTCAGATGCTGGCCATCGGACACCTGGAGGAACGGTTCGGGGTCGGCCCGCACACCCTCTCATTCCCCCGCATGCGGGCCGCCGACGGGGTCGATCTGGCCGGCTTCCCCCATCTGGTCGACGACGGGCAGTTCAAGAAGATCATCGCCGTCTCGCGCCTGGCTGTCCCCTACACGGGGATGATCCTCTCGACCCGGGAAACCCCTGATTTCCGAGACGAGATCATCGCCCTGGGCATCTCCCAGATGAGTGCCGGCTCCTGCGTCGGCGTGGGCGGCTACAGGGCCCAGCTGGAGGACCTCAAAAGGGGCCGGCCGACGGTCAGGGAGGAGACGGCCCAGTTCCAGGTGGCCGACCACCGGACTCCCGACGAGATCCTCCGCAATCTCTGCAACGCCGGCTATATACCAAGTTACTGCACGGCCTGCTACCGCAAGGGGAGGACGGGAGACCGGTTTATGCCCCTGGCCAAGAGCGGCCAGATCCGGAACGTCTGCCAGCCCAATGCGATCCTGACCTTCAAGGAGTACCTGATGGACTACGCGAGCCCGGAGACCCGCGAGGTCGGCGAGAAGGCCATCGAGGCGCATCTCCGGGAGATTCCCGACGCCAAGGTGAGGGAGATGACCTGCCGGGAACTCGGAAAGATCGAGACGGGTGTGCGGGACCTCTACTTCTAGACATCCACGTCAGGCACCGCACCCTTTCCGAAGATCTGGCGGCGGCCGCAGGGCCGCCGCCAGGATCAAATTTGCATCAATGGCATTCGCTGTAGCCGCAGGCGCGGCAGACCGCGCAGCCGCCCTCGTGCTCCACGATCCCGCCACACTCCGGGCAGGCCCCCTTGGCCTGGACGACCTTCTCCCGGACCGTCTCAAAGCCGTTGGCCGCCATGTGGTTCTGGATCGCCTTGGCCACGGCATCGGCGCAGGAGAGGATCCGGTTCTCGCCGAACCCCGAGGGGGAATGGCAGGAGATCCCCTGGAGCTGCTTGATGACCTGCTTGGCCTGGATGCCGCTGCGCCATGAAAGCGAGACCATCCGGCCGATGGCCTCGTTCTGGGAGGCCGCGCACCCGCCGGCCTTTCCCATGGTGGTGAAGAGCTCGAAGAGTCCCGTGGAATCCTGGTTGATGGTCACGTAGAGGGGCCCGCAGCCGGTCTGCATCTGATAGGTCCAGCCATTCAGGGCCTTGGGCCGCTCCCGCTTCACCACCCGCGGTTCCTCCACGGCGGGAACCCGCAGATCTTTCTCTTCCTTCTTGCCCGTCGAGAGGACCTGCCGGTCCCGGGAGCCGTCGCGATAGATCGTGACGCCCTTGCAGTCCAGTTGGTAGGCCAGCCGGTAGACCTGGGCCACGTCCTCGACGGTTGCCCCGTTGGTGAAGTTGACGGTCTTGCTGACGGCGTTGTCGGTGTACCTCTGGAAGGCGGCCTGGATGCCGATATGGACCTCCGGGATAATGTCGTGGGCCGTGACGAAGAGCTCCCGGATCTCGGCGGGGATCTCCTCCATGTCCTTGATGGTGCCGTGCTCAGCGATCCGCTTCATCAGCTCGGGCGAGTAGAATCCCCGCTTTTTGGCCAGGGCCTCGAAGAGGGGGTTCACCTCCACCAGGATGTCGTCGTCCATGACCTGGCGGACGTATGAGACGGCGAAAATGGGTTCCACGCCGGAGGAAGAGTTGGCGATGATGGAGATGGTCCCCGTCGGAGCGATGGTGGTGATCGTGGCGTTGCGCAGCGGCGGCTCGCCCTTCTGGTCATAGAGGGACCCCTTGAAATTCGGGAAGGGTCCCCTGGTCACGGCCAGCTGCCTTGAAGCTTCGCGGCCCTCGGTCTGGATGAACTTCATGACCTCCTCGGCCAGTTTGATCGCCCCGTCGGAATTGTAGGGGACCCCCATCAGGATGAGCATGTCCGCCCAGCCCATGACTCCCAGGCCGATTTTCCGGTTGCCGAAGGTCATCTCGGCAATGATGGGCAGGGGGTACCGGTTGACCTCCACGACGTTGTCCAGAAAACGGACTGCCAGATGGACGACCTCCCGGAGCCTCTGCCAGTCTATGGCGCCGCCGGCGACTATCTTGCCGAGATTGATCGATCCCAGGTTGCAGGATTCGTAGGGCAGCAGGGGCTGTTCCCCGCAGGGGTTCGTCGATTCGATGACTCCGACGTGGGGCGTGGGGTTGTCGCGGTTGAGGCGGTCCAGAAAGACGATCCCCGGCTCCCCGTTTTCCCAGGCCTGGGTCACGATCCGGTTGAAGACCTTCCGGGCGTTCAGGGTCCCCGAAACCTGGCGGTTGCGCGGGTTGATCAGGTTGTATTCCTTATCGGCCTCCACGGCGGCCATGAACTCCTCCGTCAGGCCGACGGAGATATTGAAGTTGTTCAGCTGGTGCTTGTCGGCCTTGCACATGATGAAGTTCATGATGTCGGGATGGTCGACGCGCAGGATGGCCATATTGGCCCCCCGGCGGGTCCCCCCCTGCTTGATTGTCTCCGTGGCCACGTCGAAGACCCGCATGAAGGAGATGGGGCCGCTGGAGATCCCCGTGGTCGTCAGGACCACATCGTTGGCGGGACGCAAGCGCGAGAAAGAAAACCCCGTACCGCCTCCGGACTTGTGGATCAGGGCCGTGTACTTGACGGCGTCGAAGATCTCCTCCATGGAGTCGCCGACTGGAAGGACGAAGCAGGCCGAGAGCTGGCCCAGTTCCCGCCCGGCGTTCATCAAGGTGGGGGAATTGGGGAGGAACTCGAGCCGGGTCATCATCCGGTAGAACTCCCCGGAGAGGGCAGCCGTATCGGCCTGCGGATCAAAACGTGCGTCGGCAGCGGCGATCGTGTCGGCCACCCGCCGGAAGAGATCGGCCGGCCTCTCCAGGACACGGCCCTCCTCGTCTCTTTTGAGGTAACGTCTCTCCAGAACGGTGACGGCGTTTTTCGTCAGGCAGGGAATCTCCGGGCTCGTCGCACTTTTCTCCATAGATGATCGCTCCTTAGATTCAATAGAGGGGTCGGCAACCGTCGTAATACCATATATGGTATTACGTGACATCATTGACAACAATATATAGAAGTTGTCAATAGGGATTTTAAAAAAAGTCCCGGTTTCGATTCCTTTCCATCGTCCCGGCAGCACCGGTCCCGGAACGTTGTCCCCCGGATAGCCCCCTGTCGGGAACGTTTCCGTCCCCCTGCCGCCTGCAAGGGACCCAGGGTATTCCGAACTTTCTGAACCTCCGGCAAGGCACCGGCTGTCCTGTTTTCGGATGGGGGATGGGTCAGCCACGAAGCCCTCCCTATCCATGCTTCTGCTCTGGCGTCCCCAGGCCGGCCGTGATACAACCATCCATCAAGCAGACCGCGCTGAATCCCAAAGGTCATCGCCCGGATTGACGATTCCTGGAAAAAGGAGGAAGGAGGGAGGACCGGATGATCGAGAGAATGAAGGCCCTTGTCAGGGAAAAGGGCTTTTGCGTCATGGCGACCGTTTCGGGAGAGGGTCCCCATTGCTCGCTCATGTCCTATGCGGTTGACGATGACTGCCGGGATGTGTACATGATCACCGACCGTCAGACGAAGAAGTACAGAAATCTGACCGGCAATGGGACCGTGAGTCTCCTGGTCGATTCGAGGGGGGAAGATCCAGGGACGGGTGAGATCCAGGCGCTGACGATGAACGGCGACTTCAGGAAAATAGAGAGCGCAGACGAAAGCAAAGCGGCCCTGGAGCGGCTGCTGAAGAGGCATCCCCGATTGAAGCCGCTCGCCGACAAGCCCGGTGTCGAGGTCTTCGCCATCAGGATACGGTCCTTCCAATTGCTGGAAGGCATCAGCGATTCCTATTTTGCCGTAGTCGATTGAGGAGGGGCAAATCGTGAGCCTGAAACGGTCGGCGCTGGTTTTGTTCCTTGCCGCCCTGGTGTCCTGGGGACTCCCGGACCCGGGGGCCTGCCGCGCCAAGGCGCCTGTCAAAGCCAGGGCCACCGGCGAAGCAAAAAGGAAGGCGGCCGATAAGACGACGGCAACGGTCACGTCGTCCGCCGCAACGAAAACCAAGGAGACCGTTGCAGCAACAAAAGCTGCCGCGGCGGACTATGTCTTCGTCAACGGCAGGGTCTATACGCTGGAGCCGAAGGCGCCCTGGGCCCAGGCGTTGGCGGTCCAGGACGACCGGATCGTCGCCGTGGGCCGGAATCGCACCGTCCGCAAATGGGTCGGCCCCGGGACGCAGGTGATCGACCTCACGGGACGGATGCTCCTGCCCGGCTTCATCGACGGCCACAACCACTTCCTGTCCGGGGCCTTCGCCAAACGGGGCATCCGGCTGAAGGGCTCCCGAAACCGGGAGGAGATCCTTGGGCGGATCGGAGATTACGTCCGGGCGCATCCGGAAAGGGCCCTTTACGTGGGTTACGGCTGGGACGAGGAGATGATGGACGGCGCCATGGGCACGCGCCAGGAGCTCGACGCCTTCTGTCCGGAAAAACCCGTCGTTCTTTTCAGCGCCGACGGCCGGAGCCTCTGGTTCAACACGAAAGCCATGGAGATGGGCGGCGTTGGCCGCTCCACCCCCGATCCCGGACCTCCCATGGGCTTCACGCGGGAGGCCGACGGGACCCCGGAGGGGATCGCCGTCGGGGCGGAGGCCTGGGGGGACATCGCCATGGGCAGCGGGGCTTTCGGCGGCAAGGAGATGCTCAGGGACATCGCCGGAGAGATCCTCCCCATGCTTTCCCGGGCCGGGATCACGGCCGCCCACGACATGGGGATCTACGCCCCCGATCTCTCGAAGGGATACCTGGGGCTGGAGCTCCTGATGGAGCTGGAAAAGGACGGGAAGCTCCCCTGCCGGTTCACCGCCGTCTATGGCGTCCGCGATCCCAGTTTTACCCCTGAGCGCCACATCGAGGCGCTCAGGGCCTGGGCCGCGAAATACCACTCCCCCCTGGTCCGGGTCACAGGGCTCAAGATCTGGGCCGACGGGACGCCGGAAACGCACACGGCCGTCCAGCTCGAGCCCTACGCCGACCGCCCTGAGACGAAGGGCGAGAGCGGATGGACGGCTCCGGTCCTGGCCCGCTGGATCGAGCTCGCCCATGCCGAGGCCTTCGATGTGCATATCCACGCCATCGGCGACGGGTCGGTGAGGCGTGCCCTGGACGCCTTCGAGGCAGTGAGGAAGAAGCGGGGCCCCGAGAAGCGCCACTCGGCGATCCACCACCTCAACGTCATTCACCCCAACGACCTGCCGCGGTTCAAGAAGCTGGGGATCGGGGGCAACGCCACGCTTGAGTGGCTGATCCGGGACTGGCATGGCGCCCTGGAGCTCTTTGGGGAGTCGAAGCGATCCATGGAATACGACATCTGGAAGCAACTGATCCTGATGGAGGTCAATGTCTCCTTCGGGAGTGACATCCCAGGCACCGACCCGGACGAGATGGCGCCGCTCTACCAGATGCAGATCGCCGCCACGGGCCGGGTCCCCGGCATGGGGCCGAAGCCACAGCCGCCGGACGAGCGTATCCCGACCCTGGCGCAGATGATCCACGGCTACACCCTGGCCGGCGCCGTCCAGATGGGCATGGATGAGAGGATCGGCTCCCTCCGGCCGGGCAAGCTTGCGGACCTGATCGTCCTGGAGAAGAATCTTTTCACGACCCCTCCGGCCGAATGGTCCCGGATCCGGGTCCTCATGACCATGATGAACGGCCGGATCGTTCACCAGGACATGTTGGTGAAGTTGAAAAAAGGCGAGTGACTCGCCTCGGGTAATGGGCCGGCCCGTAACCGCGCCGCGGCCTGGTTACTCGGCCTTATGGATCAGCTGTGTCAGATCGATGACGGCCCGGTTGATGTCAGAGACGCCTTCCCGCTGCTCCTCCGAGCCCGCCGAGATCTCCCGGATCAAGGAACCGGTCTTTCCTGCCTGATCGGCAAATTCCTTGAAACTGCCGTTGGTTTCCGCCAGAACCGCCTCGCCGGACTCCACCATCTTGATGGTCTCCTCGATCAGGCCGGAGGTGTTCCGCGCCGCATCCGCAGACCTCATGGCCAGATTACGAACCTCACTGGCCACCACGGCGAACCCGGCACCGGCCTCGCCGGCCCGGGCTGCCTCGACCGCAGCATTGAGGGCCAGCAGGTTCGTCTGGAAGGCGATCTCGTCGATCGTCTTGATGATCCGCGACATCTTATGGCTGCAGGTGGAAATCTCCTGCATGGAGGAGGTCAGACCCGCCATGGATCGATCGGCCTTCGCAACCACCTGCTCGGATTGCCCCATCAGGTCGTCGGCGGCCTTGGCGGACTCGGCATTTTTCTGGGCCATGGCGGCAATTTTGGCGGCGGTGGAAGAGAGGGCCTTGGTGTGGCTGTCCACCTCCGCCAGGACGTTCCGGGTCTTTTCAGCCATCTGTTCAATCTGTCTTTTATCCCGCAACTGATCCTCGGCGGCCCGCTCGGCCAATTGGGTCGCCTCGGCCTGCGTGTCCAGGGCGTATTGTAAGCCTTTTCGGTTGAAGTACAGGACCATCGAAAGGATCAGGAGCGGACCGATCACGTTAGCGACCTGGGCCTGGAACTGCTGATCTTTGGTCAGGATCACTCTGTTGAGATCGACCCCATGACCCGCCAATGCGATGAATACGATCACTTCGAGGATCATGGCCATCGACCAGAAGACAGAGGCCCTGATCCCCAGAAAGGTGAAGGCCAGTCCCGGCAATACGACGTTCCACTGCAGGGCCGAGGAGTAAATCCCGCCGGTGTTGACGGGCAGATAGAGGAAGTGCCAGGCGACCAGGGAGATGGCGAAATTGACCATCAGGGGAAAGGAGCCCGACAATCTCAGAACGAACGGGGCAAAGGCCATCAGCAGCATCACACAGCCCATGCTCACGGCCAGGTTGGTCACCCCCATCTTCTGCCACTTGAGCATGTTCAGAAACAGAAAGACGAAGGCGATGTGCGTGAAACCAATGAATTGGCGCGCCCGCCGGAATTCATCGAGATCCTCTCTGACCTTCTTGGGAATGTACCACAAGATGTAATTTTTCAACGACATAGCTCCCCCTCTCTGCCATTTCTAATGATGGACCCAGCAGCATTAAAAAATAACCAGCAATGATTCACCTTGTCGTGACCAAGGAGGGTGTTCTATGATGGATTTTGATAAGCAATTGTCATGCCGAAGATGCAGGAGGGAGATGTCATATTCCGATCATGCAGATAGACGATGCGCGGAGAGCGTTCCGAAGACCCCTTCTCCGCGCATCGTCATCCCAGGATAAAGACCGTCTGTTTCTAGAAGTCTTTAAATTCTCCCTCCTCCAGCGGAAGCACCTGCTCGGGGCGAAGCGCCTTGCCGCCTGCCGGGGCGGCTTTCTTCCCGGCAGGGGTCGGCAGGGACTTCGCAACGGCCCTGTGGGAGGCGGCCTTGACCGTCTTCTCGAAAGGAACTTCTGCCGACCGGCTCGCATGCCCGTGGGCATCCCCGCCGATCACCGCCGCCAGGTCGGCCACAAAACCCTTCATCTGATTGGCCTGGGCCGTCAGTTCCTCGGAGGCAGAGGCGGACTCCTCGGCCGTGGCCGCGGTCTGCTGGGTCACCTTGTCCATCTCCGAGACGGCCTTGTTGATCTGGCCGATCCCCTGGGCCTGCTCCTGCGAGGCCGCAGCGATCTCGTCGATCAACTGGGCCACCTTGGTGGCGTTCGCGACGTTCTCCTTGAAGGCTTCCCGCGTCGTCTGGGTCAGCTCGTTCCCTTCCCGGACCGCCTTGATCGTGTTCTCGATCAGGCTGTTGGTGTTCTTGGCCGCCTCGGCCGCCCTCATGGCCAGGTTCCGCACCTCGTCGGCAACCACGGCGAATCCCGCACCCGCCTCGCCGGCCCGGGCCGCCTCGACCGCGGCGTTGAGGGCCAAAAGGTTCGTCTGGAAGGCGATTTCGTCAATCGTCTTGATGATCTTCCCGGTCTCCTCGCTGGTCTTGGTGATCTCCCCGATCGAGGTGGCCATCCGGTTCATCTGGTTGTCCACCTTCTCGACGATCTGCCGGGTCTCGGTCATCATGGCCTTGGCCTGGTTGGCGTTGTCGGCGTTCTGCTTGGTCATGGAGGCCATCTCCTCCAGCGACGACGAGGTCTCCTCCAG
>JAJFUM010000221.1 GCA_021372415.1 Deltaproteobacteria bacterium | reverse complement strand
CGATTGCACCGGACCACTTATCCATTGACAAGCCCAGGCGGCGCTCCTATACTGCCGCCCGTAGAAAGCAACGCCTTATCAATGAAATAGATGCGGACATGGCATCTGTCCGCCGGGTGGACCGACAGTCGGGATCCCTGGAACTTGTGGAACCCTGGAGGTGCGGTCTGGCAATGATCCGCTAAGGACTGCTTCCCACGAAGCAGGATTGGCGGAACTCCAGTGGGGCCATCGCCCGCGGGTCCGGGATCGGCTTTTTCCTCGGCGTCCTTCCCGGCGGCGTGTGCACGATGGCGTTGATTGCGGCCGTCCTTTACGGACGCTGGACCGTTACCCCGATCTGCTTTTGTCCTATACGATCTGAGGCGCACCCCCATGGACCGACCGATCGCTCTGTCGCTTGCGGCGCTGAAAACGAAAGAGGAGATCCTTGAATACATCGCCGGCTTCGAGGCCCGGACGGGCCGAAAGGCGCTCTTCGAACTGCCCTTCACGATGGAGAAGGAGCTTCTGGATTCCTTAAGACCGGTCCTCGGCGGAAGGACCGTCTCCGTCCATGCCGCCTGCCCGTCCACGGCATGCTTCCCCAACCTCGCCAGCGAGGATGCCGGTGTGATCGCACAGAGCCACCGCGACCTGGAGGCGACCCTCGATACCGCGGCCGAATTCGGGGCGTCCCTCGTCGTGGTCCATCCCGGCTACGCCACGAACCGCGCGATCCCTTCCGACGAGGCGCCACGGCAGAGGCTCCTCACGTCGGCCGAATTCGCCCCTTACATCCGCGTCCAGGAAGGGTCGATCTGCGGTCCCGAGTACACCGACACGCCGGCCTACCGGCTCTTCCTGGAACGGATGCTCGCCAACCTCGGCCGGTTCGCCCAGCGGTGCGCTGAGCGCGGCATCGGTCTTGCGGTCGAGAACCTCAATCCGCGGGTGGGCTATCTCATCCAGACCCCTGGCGACATGATCGAAACGGTCCGGACCATCCCCTCGGCAGGGCTATGCTTGGACATCGGGCATTTGTGGATTGCAGATGCGGTGCACGGATTCGGTTTCCTGGAGGGCATCAGGCGGATCCTGGCGACCGGCAGGGTACTGACCACCCATCTGCACAGCAACCATTCGATCCATCCGGGTGCCGGCTTGGCACGCCACACCGACGATCATGAATCGCTGGACAGGGGAAACGTGCCGGTGCGCGAGGCCCTCCGCCTCCTGTGCGGGTCAGGCGCCCGCCTCGTGATCGAGGCCAAGAAGGAGGCGCTGAGGAACGGGATCTACCTTCACACGCTCCTTGCAGAAGGTTTCTAGAAGTTCTCTTCGATCAGGCTCCTCGAACTGTGAGAGCTTCTCCTGGATCGCCGATGCGCCGGACGAAGGGGCCCATCCTGACGGAACCTGGCCGAAGGTCCCTTCCGGGACCGGGATCGGCTGGCCACGGACGATTGGCATATCGTTCCGGCCGGATCGAAGGATCACCGGGACTGGCTCGGTCTGATTGACCCCTGGCAAAAGGCCTTGCGGAGTGGTAAAAGGGAAAATACAATTTCACAAGCGCCTGTCAGGCGAAGTTCCCGCCATCACAGAACAAGGAGGTCCCAGATGAAGAACCATGCCGTAAGAATGGGTTGGGTGTTCCTGGCATTCTGGATGCTGGCCGGTTGTGCGTGCGTGACGCCCCCGACGTCGCCGGACGGACTCTCCGGGGGGCGCCCCGGGTACGTGATCGGCTATCTCAAGCCTGAGCAACTGCCGAGCAGCCAGACTTTTCTGCCGCCGCCGCCCGCCGCCGGAAGCGCCGCCCTGGCCGCCGACGAGGAGATCTACAAGATGACGCGCAAGCTGCGCGACACGCCGCGGTGGGCCCTGGCCGCGAAGGATGCGGACCTGACTTTCCCGAACGCGGCTGCAACCTTCTCCTGCGCCCTGGGCATCCCCATCTCGCAGGAAGAGACGCCGCACCTGAACATGCTGATTCGCCGGGTGAGGGCCGATGCGAGCCGGGCGAACGACAAGGCCAAGGACCTCTACAAGCGCAAGCGCCCCTACGTGGCCCACGGCGACACAAGCTGCACGCCCAAGGAGAAGCACAAGGACGACTCCTACCCCTCGGGCCATTCCTCGATCGGGTGGGCCTGGTCGCTGGTCCTGGCGGAAATTGCCCCGGACCGGGCGGACGCCATCTTTGCGCGCGGGCTCGCCTTCGGCGAGAGCCGCGTCGTCTGCGGGGTGCACTGGAAGAGCGACATCGAGGCCGGGCGCATCGTCGGGGCCTCGACGGTGAGCCGTCTGCACCTGGACCCGGTCTTCAAGGCGCAGCTCGAACTGGCGCGCAAGGAGGTCGAAGCGGCGCGCACGGCCGTGGCCAAATCGCCCCTCAACTGCACAGCCGAGGCCCAGGCCCTCTCGATCGGTCGGTAGGGCGAGGACCGCGACCGCCGTGTGGGTGTCGGGGGCGAAGGGGAGTCCCGGAGGGCGGTAGCCAGGGACCACGACGGGATAGGAGGCGGAAAGATGGCGGACGCGGAAGGCGTGATCGTTCGGAGGATGACCCGGGAGGAGGTGGCCCTGGCCGTCGGCTGGGCGGCGGAGGAGGGATGGAACCCGGGACTGAACGACGCGGGGTGCTTCTACGCGGCCGATCCGAAGGGCTTCTTTATCGCCGAGCGGGCCGGCGAGCCCGTAGGGTGCCTTTCGGCCGTGGCCTATGACGAGCGCTTCGCCTTCGCCGGTTTCTACATGGTCCGCAAGGGGTGGCGCGGCCAGGGGATCGGGAGTCTCCTGGTCCGCGAGGCCTCGGTCTATCTGGGCCGGCGAACCGTCGGTAACGACGCGGTCCCGGCCCAACAGGAGACCTACAGGAGATACGGATTTGCCCTCGCCTACCGGAACATCCGCTATCGCGGCGTCGCCGGCCCCTCCGGGACCCACGGGACGGCAGGGATCGTCGCCCTGGAGACCATCCCCTTCGAGCGGCTCTGCGCCTATGACCGGGGCCTCTTTCCCGCCGACCGGCCGGCCTTCCTGGATCGCTGGATCCGCCAGCCCGGCGGGGTTGCCCTGGGGTTTCTCACGGAAGGATGGCTGACCGGCTACGGCGTCCTGCGGCCCTGCCTGGAAGGCTTCAAGATCGGCCCCCTCTTCGCCGACTCCGAGCCGATTGCCGAGGCGCTCTTCGGGGCGCTGACCGGCCCCATTCCCGGGAAGACCTTCTTCCTCGACATCCCCGAGCCGAACCCGGGGGCCCGGGCCCTGGTGGCGCGCCACGGGATGACCGCGGTTTTCGAGACGGCCCGCATGTACACCGGCCAGGCCCCGGCGCTCCCTCTGGATCGGATCTTCGGGGTGACCAGCTTCGAGTTGGGATAATCGGCAGGCGGCTTGCCCTGCCTTCTCGGGACAAACGATCCCGTCAGGGATCGATGCCCTGTCCGGCGAGGTTGGCCCTGAGTTCCTCGATCTCCCTTGCCTGAAATTGAAGCAGTTTGCGGGCCTTTTCCAATTCGATCTCGTCGCGCTTGCGTGCCGTGATGTCGTAGAGGACCGTCAGGATAGAGGGTTGTCCCTGAAAGAGGATCGGCATCGGGGTGGAAACGACGGTGATGAAGCTCTCGTCCAGGCAGCGCAGATTGATCTCCAGAGGCGGAAGGGGACGCATCGTTTCCTGCATGATGCGTCTCCCCCGTTCGATCTTATCGATGAGATCGGGGTGGAAAAAATCGCTCGGGCGCGCCCCGATGAGCTCATCCGGCGCCGATGCCTTGAAGAGGGTCACAAAGGCCGGGTTGACATAGACGATCCTGCCGTTGGTATCAACGAAGACGGCCAGGGGCAACGTCTCCATCAGCAGACGGTATTTCTCCTCGCTCTTGGCCAACGTCTCTTCCGCAGTTCTGTGCCCTTCGATCTCGACCGTCAATTCCATTTCGATGCGCTCGCTGTTCAGGATCAAAAAGCAAAAGGTCCAGAGGATGTTCGTGAGCAGCGGCAGCAGAAAGGTCAAGGTCTGCAACCAGTTCGGGGCAAACAGGTCCCGAATGTCGGGGTTGAGGGCGGTGGCGACGATGCGGACCAACAGGAAGCCGCTGTGGATGGCGAAGAATGAAGCCGTCAGCCAATAGGTGGTCCGTCGGCCGGAGGGGAGCTCCAAGAGCAGCGCCAGGGTCACCAGGCCGTAGATCACGGCCAGAAGAAGGGAGAGGGTGATGATCCGCATCCGGATGTTGTCGTCCACGTAGCGGAAATAGAGGACCGTTACGGCCATGATGACGAGCAAGGCGATGCCGAAGTCCCTCTGGCTGGTCCATTGGCGAAAACGCAACGTCCCCTCATAATGCAGGACCGCCGCGCCGATGATTAGAATATCGGCCAGGATGATCGAGAGGAAGTCCGGAATGATGCCGCGAAGCCCGAGTAGGAGAAAGGCGGCTGCGAAGACAGCGTTGCCCGCCGTCCACAGGCCGAAGCCGGGATAAGTTTTCCGAGACAGCCAGACGAAGAGCATAGCCAACCACTCGATCGTGGTGGCCAGCGTCAGGATGAAGAGCAGAGAGCGGATATCGATGTGCATGAAGACAGCCCCCCCTGCGCGTGAATGCCCCTCTGGGCCGGGGCCATGGCGCGTCATTCCGGCCGAAATGCACCATCCCGGCCCAAGGGCATCTGTTCATGATTATTAAAATGACATGTTTTTTGATCTCCATCAACTGGAGAGTGGGTTAATTTCCCTTCTCATTCCCGGGAAAATCAATTAGAGCCGCCGCGGATCGTTTGAAGCGATGCTGATGGTATGGCCGTGCGGTTGCTGGAGAATCCTCGATGGGGGGCTTTGAAATGGCGCAGAAGGAGGAAGCGGGGTCGATCGATATGCAATCGACCGGTATCGGCCCCAGCTTTCCGGCATCGACCGTCTGCGGGTCAGAAAGGCGGGGCTGAAGGTCTTCCTGGACGTCTGTTTTCTGGTCAGGCGGGATTGGACGGTCGCGCAGGTTGAAAAACTGTCGCACTGCTTCGAGCGGGAGATCAAGGCCGAGCTTCCCGACAGCGATGTCGTGGTCTGGTTCAAACCGCAGCAGGCGTAAGCCTTTCGTCTGCTGGATCACAGGCCACGGTCACGGTCGGCCTTGCATTCCGACAGGGGATAAGTGCCGAAAAGTGGCAAACCAGCCGGCAAGTAGCTTGCCC
>JAJFUM010000190.1 GCA_021372415.1 Deltaproteobacteria bacterium | reverse complement strand
CTTGATGGGTTCCGGTCCGATGGCCTCTTTCGGGCGTCTGGGATGCAGGAGGCGGCTGCGTGAAATCCCCGGTGAAACGGGCCTCCATGCCCTCTTTATGCGGCTGCCCGTCTTTGAAAGCCGCCTCAGGACTGCTGACGGTTTCGTGACGCGGGACCTGTTCAAACCGCGGACGCTAGTCGGTTTATGTGTAGGGAGGCTGCCCGGATAAGGGCCGCCAGCCACGTATCCGATCAGGGCCTTCCCCCGGTTTGAGGGCCGAAATGTTCTGAATTTCCATCCCTCCGGATTCCGCCATCCGGGCTGTTTTCCTGGACGCCCCTTTTCCCCTTGACAGGGGAGAAGGGGCGTGTTAACAGGACATTCAAAATATACCAAGAATATATTCTTTAGATATCGATATTCATAACTAACTGAATGTAGAGGTAAAATCGTGACTAAGAGTAAAAAAGTTATAGTTTACGAGTACCTGAAGAAGAAAATCATTGCCGGCGTGCTGAAGCCCGGCGAGCCCCTCGTAGAAGGCGTGCTGGCCAGGGAGCTCAAGACGAGCAAGACCCCGATCCGGGAAGCCATGCAACAGCTGGAGAAGGAGGGCTTCGTCGAGATCTTTCCCGGTAAGGGGGCCTTCGTCTCCAGGATGTCCTTCCAGGATATTCGCGAGATCTTCGAGATCCGGGAGATCCTGGAATGCGAGGTGATCCGGCGCGTCGCCGCCAAGGGGGATTTCACCCGGGAGGAGGCCGAGGCGATCAGCCGGAAATTCGTCTCCGCCGAATCGGAGGGGGGAAAGAACAACCGGAGCCATTTCAAGGCCGGCGAGAAGATCCACAACTTCGTTTTCGAGGCCTTCGGAAACAAGAGGCTGATCGACTTCTACAGTCGGTTCCAGGAACACATCGAGAGGCTTCGCCTCGTCTATTTTGCCAACCAGGACCGTTCCGAGCGGTCGGACCAGTCCTTCAAGGAACACCTGGAGATCCTCAACGCCCTCATCGCCAAGGACCCCGCGCGGGCAGAGAAGGCGATGCGGGACCATCTCCAGAATTCAACGGCGTTTCTCAAGGAGATCGCTTGAGAGGAGCTTTTTAAGCCTTCACCCAAAGGAGAATGAGCATGATCCACGTCATCAACAAGATTGAAAGGCCGGCCGGGGAAATCATAGAAAAATTCAGAACGATCGGGACGGCGACGATCCATGAGGCTTCTGGGCGCAAGGGGGGCGTGAACCCGGCTATCAGGCCTGCGGCCACGGGGGTCCGCCTCTGCGGTCCGGCCTTCACGGTCCAGTGCCACCCGAAGGACAACCTGATGCTCCACAAGGCCCTCGAACGGGCCCAGCCGGGGGACGTGATCGTGGCCACGACAGGCGGCTATTACGAGGGCGGCTATTTCGGCGGCCTCATGGCCACATCGGCCGTGGCCAGGAAACTGGGCGGCCTGGCCATCGACGGCTGCATCCGCGATTCCGAGGAGATCGTGGCGATGGGTTTCCCGGTCTTCTGCCGCGGTTTTTGCATCTGGGGGACGGCCAAGAACGTCCTGGGCCTGGTCAACCACCCCACGATCTTCGGCGGCGTCCTGGTCAACCCGGGGGATCTCATTGTCGGGGATGACGATGGCCTGGTGATCGTGGACAGGAAGGAGTGCGCATCGGTCCTGGAAAAGTCCCTCCAGAGGACGGAGGCGGAGAGGAAGAAGGCGGAGGTCCTCCGGGCGGGCGTTTCCAGCGTCGAGTTCAACAAACTGGACACGGTCTTCGCATCCCTGGGCCTGGTCGAAGATTAAGGGGCATCCGCGCTGAGCGGTCGTCGTCTCGTTGAGTTGAATCAGTGGTTCATTCAGAGAAGAGGCCTTCCTATGAATGTCCGTCCGGAAAAGCTCAAGCAGGTGATCGTCGAGATTCTCAGAGGGTTCGGCGCCTCCGAGGCAGAGGCCGAGATCGTGGCCGATAACATGGTCTTCGCCGACATGCGGGGGGTCGACACCCACGGCGTCCACTTCCTGACCCTTGTGGCGGACCGGGTCAAGGCCGGGATGATCCGGATCCCCACGCCCCTTTCGGTGATCCGCGATGAGGGCGCCACGGGCCTCATCGACGGCGGGGACGGGCTGGGGCAGGTAGCCGCCTGCCGGGCCATGGAGATGAGCATCAAGAAAGCCCGCCAGTTCGGCGTCGGGACCGTGCTGGTCCGGAATGCCAACAACATCGGGAGCCTGGCTTTCTACACCCTGCTGGCCGCACGGAACGGCATGGTCGGGATCGTCTCGACCAACGGGGCCCCGTCGATTTCCCCCTGGGGCGGGACGGAGCCCTTCTTCGGGACCAACCCGATTTCCATTGCCGTTCCGGTCGATTCCGGGAACCCCGTGGTCCTGGACATGTCGGCGAGCGTCGTGGCCCGGGGAAAGATCCGCAAGGCGGAACGGATGAAGGAGGCGATCCCGCTGGGATGGGCCACTGACGAGACCGGCACGCCGACGACGGATCCGGCGGCGGCCATGAAGGGGACCCTCCTACCGATCGGCGGCCCGAAGGGTTACGGTATGGCCTTCATGGCCGACGTCATGGCAGGGCTCCTGTCCGGCTCCCAGTTCGGGCCTGCCGTCAAGACCTTCCATCAGCCCTTGGGGCCGACGGGCGTCGGGGTCTTCACAATGGCCATCGACATCGGGAGGTTCATGCCCCTCGAACAATTCAAAGGACTGATCCAGACGCACACCTCGTCCATCAGGGCGTCCAAGAAGGCCCATGGGGTGGAGCGGATCTATCTCCCCGGGGAGATAGAGGCGGAAAAGGAGAAGAAGAGCAGGGCCGAGGGGATTCCCCTCGATGCCGCTGTGACGGAGCGCTTGAGCCAGCTTCTTAAAGAGGTCAAAAGCAATTTGTGTTTGAGTGGGGATTGAAAATAATGAAGGAGATTGTCCGAGTCAATACACGCCGTGGGGATGTCATCCGGCAGGAGGCCACCGATGAGGAGATGCGCTGGGGAGGGAGGCTCCTGATCGCCAAGTTTCTCATGAGAGAGGTTCCTCCAGCCTGTGACCCCCTTGGCCGCTACAACAAATTGATCATTGCACCCGGGCTCCTGGGGGACACCCCGGTGACGACGGCGGGGAAGTATTCGGTGGGGGGGAAGAGCCCCCTGACCGGCGGGGTCAAAGAGAGCGACGTGGGCGGTGAGTCGGGCCGGAAGATCGCTCGGCTGGGGATCAAGGCGATCGTTCTGGAGGACCTTCCCGACAGGCCCGTGACCTATGTCCTGATCCTCGATGCCCGGGGGGCGAGGCTCGAGGAGTGCCCCGAACTCAAGGGCCGGATGGTGACCGAGACCTTTGACCGGATCCGGGCCCGTTTCGGTGGCCAGGTGGGGATCATGGCCATCGGACCTGCGGGGGAGATGAAACTCCCCGGGGCCGGTGTCGCGGTGACCGACGTGGACGACATCCAACTCCGTTATGCGGCCCGCGGCGGTCTGGGCGCCCTGATGGGCTCCAAAGGGATCAAGGCCATCGTGGTCGACGATAGCGGCGCCCCGCCTCCGGCCTATTTCGACGAGGCCTTCCTGAAGGAGGCCAACCGGGAATTCGTCAAGATGATCATGGCCGATCCGAAGACGGAGAACCGGCATAAGTACGGGACGCCGGCCGTCCTCATGGCCTGCAACGCGCTGGGGATCCTGCCCACGCGAAACTTCAGCTCCGGCCAGTTCGAGAAGGCGACCTCGATCGACGGGGAGCGGGTTGCCGACGTGATCGCTGAGCGTGGAGGAGAGGGGCGTTCCGGGAGACCCTGCGTCCGGGGCTGTGTCATCCAGTGTTCGAATGTTTTCCCCGATCCTTCGGGGAAGAAGATGACCGCCTCGATCCAGTACGAAAACATCGCCCTGCTCGGGTCCAACTGCGGGATCGGTGATCTGGACGACATCACGGAGTTGAACGATCTGTGCAACCAGGTGGGTGTCGATGCCATCGAGACAGGGGCGGCCATCGGTGTGGCGATGGAGGCCGGCATCGTCCCCTTCGGGGACGCCGAGGGGGCGAAGGACCTGATCCGCCAGATCGGGCGGGGGACGCCGCTGGGGCGGATCTTGGGGTGCGGTGCCGTGATCACCGGCAAGGTCCTCGGCGTCCGACGCGTCCCGGCGATCAAGGGACAGGCGATCCCGGCCTACGATCCCAGGGCGCTCAAAGGCAACGGCATCACCTACATCACTTCCCCTATGGGGGCCGACCATACGGCTGGCAACATGCTGGAGACGGCCAAAACGGTCGACCCCCTGGGCAGGGAGAGGCAGGTGGAAAACTCTCGGAGGCTCCAGATCCGTGCGGCCCTCCTGGACACGATGGGCCTTTGCCTCTTCACCCGCCCACCCTTCGTAAAGCGGCCTGACTTTTTCGGGATCTTCCTGAAGGGGCGCTACGGATGGGAGATGACCTACGCGGACGTCCAGAGGCTTGGGATCGACTGCTTGGAGACGGAGCGGGAATTCAACCGGCGGGCCGGTGTTTCGGAGGAACTGCACGACATCCCCGAGTTCATGCGCGAGGAGCCGCTGCCGCCCAGTAATTCGGTCTTCGATATCCCCATGGAGGAAATCCAGCGGATCTGGGAGGTCCAGGTCCCGGCGGACGTGTTCTGATGAAGGAAACCGGGGAAGCGGTCTTGAAGGTCTTCTGGATTGAATCCCCCCAACTGCCGAGCCATCGGAAATAAGAGAGATTAAGGAGGAAGCAATGGGAAAGTGGACCTTTCCGCCCCAGGGCGGGCACATGGAGAAACCGTCGAAGATCTACTACCAGACGATGACGAAGAAGGACGTCGAGGAACGGTTGAAGGTGAATGATATTCTGCTCATCCCGTTCGCCTCGACGGAGAACCACGGGGATGCGCAGCCCTACGGCGAAGACGGGTTCATCGTGACCCGGATGTGCGAGATGATTGCACAGAGGACCGGCTGCACCGTAGCCGAGCCGCTCTGGTACGCGTCTCATCCCTTTGCCCACCTTGGCCAGACGGGGACCGTTCCCATCCCCGACGACCTGACCTCCGCGATGGTGCGCTCGATCGTCTCTGGGTACTGGAACGCGGGATTCCGCAAACAGATCCTCATGAGCAGCCACGGGCAGGAGTACATCATCCCGTCCGCCATCCAGGAATGGGCCAAGAAGTACCAGGTCCCTGCCGTGATCATCTTCCTGGACGTGATGAAGATCATGGGCGACGCGCTGAAGGACAAGGCCCATGGCGGCCCCTTCGAGACGCCGTTCCGTCATGGGGACGAAGCGGAGTGCTCCATTTGCCTGGCGCTGTTCCCGGAGTTCGTGAAGATGGAGGACTGCGTTGACAACAAGACGTGGGGCTTCCTGCCTGAGGGGCACATCGACAAAGGCGGCGACATCTACAACTACCCGATCCCCGGCCAGAGCCACGTCGGCGGCGGGGGGGTGGAGTTCGCCCTGTATCCGGAAGGGGTGCTGGGGAAGCCCTCGCTGGCCAAAGCCGAGAAGGCCTACGCGGCCATCGAGAACTATCTGAATTATGTGGTCAAGCTGCACGACGACATTCTGGCGAAGTTTCCTCCGGGGGTTCTGCCGGATGCCAAGTACATGACCCAGAGGAGCCAGGAGGAGATCGACCTGCTGCTCAAGGGGCCGGACCGGGGTGGTCGGCACCTCTACACCGTCGCCTGGCCCTCCTGAGAGGGGAGATGTTTCAGCATTAGGGTCGTGGTCAAGAGGTTCTGGGACTTCAAATAAGTTGTTCCTTGGGAATGTCCGACCGGGGCCAGCCGGGAACACCGGTTGGTCCCGGTCGGACACCCATGATTCCAATGTTGTATTCAACAGAGAAAGGAGTGTAGACGATGAAGAGAAGTACCCTTATCGGTTTTGCGCTGCTGTTCGTTCTCGGTCTTTCGGGTTTTGTGGCAAAGTCAGATGCCGCTGATAAGTATCCTGCAAAGCCGATCATCTTCCTGGTGCCGAATGAGGCCGGTTCATCCGCCGACATGGCGGCCCGGGCACTGGCCGAAAAGCTTCAGGCTCAATTGGGACAGCCGGTGGTGGTGACCAACAAGCCCGGCGCGGGCAGTACCATCGGCAATCGTGAACTTCACAATGCAAAACCCGACGGGTACACCATCGGGATGTCCACTGCGACGATCTTCATGAACAGGCTGCAGGGGTTGCTGCCCTATGACCACAACGATTACACGGTCCTGGGGTCCTATCTCAACTGGGCGCCGGCCGTCGTGGCCTCCACGAAAACGAAGAGGCCTTTCAATACCATGCAGGAGGTCATCGCTGCCGCCAAGGCCAAGCCGGGCGACGTGATCCTCTCCACGGGGAGCGTTGGACAGGTCTGGTGGGTGGCTGCCATGGACTTCATCAAGAAGACGGGGCTTCAGTTCAACGTGGTGCCTCAGACGTCGAGCAGCGGCGTCGTGGTTCTCCAGGTCGCGGGGGGGCATGCGGACATCGGGATCACCGATGTCACTGCGTCCAAGAGCCAGATCGACGCCGGCAACATGAAGGTGCTCGCCCTCCTGGGCGCGAACCGGCTGCCGAACTATCCCAGCGTCCCGACGATGAAGGAGCTGGGGTATGACACCGTGACGCTCTCCACGCACCTGGCCCTGGCACCGCCGAAACTGCCGGGTGAGATCAGGACTATCCTCTTGAAGGCCTTCGAGAAGGCGGCCAACGACCCAGAATACAAGGATTTCCTCGTGAAGAACAACGGCATCCCCAGCTATGCGACGCCCGAGGAGACCATCAAATGGATGAACAGTCAACGGGACGTCTATCGGGAGATCATGCGTAGCGCGGGCATCCTGAAGGAGAAGTAACCGTTCTTGGCCGACCGCCTCTTCCGGCAGGCGGCCTGTGTCATGCAAGAGGCACCGGAGAGAAGAGGGGCCTCCCGGAGGCCCCTCTTCTCGATCACGGCGTCACTTCGGTGCAGTGAACATTTTGATTGGGGACCTTATGGAAAAGACGAATTTTTGGTCGGAGCGGATCGCTCATCTTGTCGTTGTCCTATTGAGCATCCTTATCATGATTCTGTCGTCGTCCTATGGACTGGGCACGATCTCAAGGCCGGGAGCCGGCATGTATCCCTTTGCCGTGGGCCTTTTCATCTTGCCGTTGAGCCTGATTCTCTTTCTCTCCTCGCTGAAATGTGAAAAGAAGCAGGATGCGATCCTGAGCGGCGGCCAGATTGGGACTTTCCTTTCGTTCATCGGCACCTGCGTTTTTTGGATTCTGGCGATGCCCTATCTCGGCTATCCGGTCGTCACCCTGATCGCCGTGTTCCTGATCGGTAAGGTCATGAAGCTGGAGGGCTGGCTCAAGCCGCTGCTCCTGGCTGCGGGCACGACCCTGTTCATCTATCTTCTATTTGATGTCTGGCTGTACATCGACCTGCCGCGGGGCATTTGGGGGTAGTCATGGGCATCGAGAGCATCGATCACTTAATCAGCGGTTTTGCGCAGTCCCTGACAATGGTGAATTTCCTCGCCTGTTTCTTCGGCGCCCTGATCGGGACGATCGTTGGGGTTTTGCCGGGCCTGGGCCCGACGGCGACGATGGCCCTGATGCTGCCCTTTACGATGAAGTACGGGCCGACGGCCGGCCTGATCATGATGACCGGCGTCTGGTACGGGGCCATGTACGGCGGATCCACGACATCGATCCTGGTCAATATTCCTGGTGAGGCCGCAAGCGTCATCACCTGCATCGACGGTTACCAGATGGCCAAGAAGGGCCGGGCGGGCGCCGCCCTGGCCATGGTGGCCGTGGGATCCTTCATCGCGGGGGCGATCGGCATTCTGGGGCTTCAGATCTTTGCCCCTCCGCTGGGCAAGGTGGCCCTCTCCTTCGGCCCGCCCGAATATCTGGCCTTCATGATCCTGGCCTTCCTGCTCCTGTCCAATCTGTCGGAGGCCCCTCCCTCCCGTTCGCTGGTGATGACGGGGCTCGGGCTTTTCGTGAGCAGCGTCGGCATCGACTCCATGACGAGCGTGAACCGTTTCGTCTTCGGGTTCGAGGACCTTACCCAGGGGATCGAATTTCTCCCCATCGCCATGGGATTTTTCGGCATGACGGAGCTCCTCTGCCTGGCCATCGAAACCTACGCCCCGCCTGTCGTGCAGAAGATCCGGATGCGGGATATGTATCCGAACCAGGAGGAAATCCGGCGTTCGGGCCTTCCTATCCTGCGGGGATCCGTGCTGGGCTTCTTCGTCGGTCTCGTCCCCGGGCCTTGCACAGTGATTTCCACGTTTCTTTCCTACGCCATGGAAAAGCGCTTTTCGAAGCATCCGGAGAGGTTTGGAACGGGAGAGATCGAGGGGGTTGCCGGGCCCGAAGCGGCCAACAACAGCGCCGTGCTGGGCTCCATGATTCCGCTGCTGACCCTCGGCATCCCCTTTGCCGCCCCAAGCGCGGTGTTGCTGGCCGGGCTGCGGCTGCACCAGGTGGAGCCCGGCCCCCTCCTCTTCCAGAACTCCCCTGAGATCTTCTGGACGTTCATCGCGGCCATGTACATCGGCAATTTGATGCTGCTGGTTCTGAATCTGCCGCTGGTCGGGCTCTTTGCCCGGATCTCCACCATTCGGCCGAAGTTTCTGGTGCCCTGCATCACCATTATCTGCCTGGTGGGGATCTACAGCGTGCGCAACTCCATCTTCGATGTCTGGGTCATGATTGCGGCAGGTGTGATCGGGGTCTTCCTGCGCAAATGGGAACTCCCGATTGCCCCCTTCATCATCGGGATGGTCCTGGGTCCCACGACGGAGGCCAGCTTCCGGCAGACGCTCATGCTCTTCAAGGGAAACGTCATGATGATTTTCGATCGGCCCGTGGCCATGGCATTCATTCTCATCACCATCGTTTTCATCGTGGTGAAGGTCCTCTTTAAGACCCTTCGCCGATCGGCAGGTGGGGCCAATGCCTAGCGGCGTATGATGACGCCGAATGGATCCACGAGGGAGGAGGTGGTAAGCAGAGAGAGGGCCATTATCTGGCAGACTGTGGCACAAAATGGCTTGTTCTTTCAACATTCAGACGGAACCGAACCGAGGGCGATCGGGGGGTAATCGATGCCTTCGGTGGGGAGTCGTGAAGTTCCTTAACGTGCGTACAGGCATCCGGTCCCGCCTATCCGGCGGGACTCGGAAGTGCGGTCGAACCGAAAAGGAGGAGAAAATGAAAAGGACAGCGGTGCTAGTCGGCTTCATGGTCGGATGTTTGTTCGTGGTTTCCGGTTGGGGGATTGTCTCGCATCTCCAGGCGGCCACTGAGATCAAGTTGGGTCACGTGGACCCCGCGGATGTATGCATTTCCAAGAAGGGGGCAGCGGGGGCAACGTTTAAAGGTCTCGTGGAGGGCGGATCAGGGGGCAGTGTGAACGTAAAGGTGTTCCCCGCAAGCCAACTGGGTAACGAAAGAGAGTTGATCGAGGGTGTAAAGCTCGGCACCATTCAGATGGCCTTTGTCTCCGGAGCCATAGCGGGATTTTACAAGCCAGCCCAGGTCCTGGATATCCCCTACCTCTTTTCCTCAGGCCCTGTGGCCTGGAAGGTCATGGATGGCTGGTTCGGGAAAGAGCTGGCAGCGGATATTCTCAAGCAGACGGGCATGAGGGTGCTTGCTTACGGAGAAACAGGGTTTAGAAACTTCACGAACTCCAAAGGTCCCATCAAATCCCCTGCAGATATGAAAGGGCTCAAGATAAGGGTCATGGAGACCCCCGTCTACGTCAATATGGTCAAGGCCCTTGGTGCCGCGCCGACCCCCATTGCCTGGTCGGAGACAGATACCGCCCTGCAGCAGAAGGTCGTTGATGGGCAGGAGAATCCCGTGGCAACCATCATGCAGGCCAAGTTGTACGAAGTCCAGAAGTATATGATTCTGGACGGTCATTCGTACGGCTGTGATTTCTTCCTGATCAATGACAAATTCTATCAGGGTTTGCCCAAGGAGACCCAGGAACTCCTCAAGACCTCCGCTTATACGGCAGCGGTGGTTGGCCGGGGTGTTCAACACCTCAATTCCGCTACCGGGATTTCCGAAGTGCAGACAAAGGGCATGCAGGTCTATGCACCGACTGCGGCGGAACGGGCTCAGTTCAAGGCCGCGACCCAGAAACCGGTTCGGGACTATGTTGAGAGCCAGATTGGAAAGACATGGATCGATAAGTTGATGAAGGCAATCCAAGAGGCCGAAGCTGAAATGGTCAAATGACCGTGAGCCCCACCCCCCTGACTCAGGGGGGTGGGGGCATCATCCGAACCATCTCCATGGGTTCTCAGCCCGGACATGAAAGCGGAGGGTGAAATGGCTTCTTTGGGAAAGCTTCTCGAAAAAATCGTGGATTGGTTCGCAGCCCTTGCAGTTGTCGTCATGACATTGCTTGTCTTTTTTCAGGTGGCCAATCGGTACATGATTGGATGGATCGTTCCGTGGACCGAGGAGGTGTCCCGCATCCTCTTCATATGGATAACCTTTGTCGGAGCGTACCTTGCCCTTAAGAGCAAGTCCCACATTGCCGTTTCAACCCTCTTTGATCGCTTTACCCCCGCAAACAAGGAAAAGATATCGAACACTTTGATGTTCTTGGTATTTTATTTTATTGGATATCTCTTTTGGCTGAGCCTCAAGGTCATCCCGGCCACCGTGGGAACGACCACGCCTGTGCTTGAAATCTCTTATCTCTATATCCATTTGTCGTTTCCCATCTTCATGGGATTGATGCTCATCCATTTATGCGGGCGAATCTTCCACATGGGATGGAGACGTCTGGCTTTCTCATGCCTTGCATCGATGGTCCTCCTGGCGGCTGTTTATCTCATCTTTGGGATCAAGCCTTTCAGCGGTCCGGTCCTGGTCGTGGTCTCGCTGGCGTGCACGGGGATTCTTATCGCGTTCAGCATGCCCATCGTCTTTGCCTTGGGCATCGGTTGCGCCATTTTCCTTGTTCTCTTCAAGGATTATCCTCATCAAATCATGCACACCCGAATGGTTGGGGGAATCGATTCCTTTCCTCTGCTGGCAGTACCCTTCTTTATATTGGCCGGAGAGCTTTTGAATATAGGGGGGGTCACCGCGCGACTGGTCGCACTGGCAAAGGTCTTTGTCGGTTCCATTCGTGGCGGCCTGGGGATGGTCACCGTGCTCGGAGAATATTTTTTTTCTGGGATTTCCGGCTCAACCGTGGCCGATGTGTCGGCCATTGGCTCCATCATGGTCCCGGCATTAAAAAAGGCAGGCTATAAACCGGAGGAAACGGTATCCATTGTCTCGGCAGCTTCTGCGATGGGCATGCTTGTCCCGCCCTCCATCCCCGCAGTGGTTTTGGGGGGGATCACCGGGATGTCCGTAGGGGCCCTTTTTGTGGGCGGATTTCTCCCTGCAATCGTCATTGCCCTATGCATCATGGCCTTGATCTATATCCAGGCTGTCCGAAGCAAGATCCCTCTGGAAAAACGTCTTCCGTTTAAGGAGGCCATGAAGGCTGTGGCCGGGGCGATCATTCCATTGCTGTGCCCCGTGATCATCTTCGCCGGCATCTTGACCGGTGTCGCCACCCCCACCGAAATTGCCGTGGTTGCCGTTCTGTATGCATTCATCGTGGGAGTCTTTGTTTACAAAGAGATCAAATGGAGTCAGATCGTTCCCATTTTAAGGGGTACGGCTGTGACCACGGGATCCGTCATGCTCCTCGTTGGGGTCGCTTCTGCCCTCTCCTGGATCCTGTCGACGAATCAAGTGCCCAATATCGTGGGAACAGCCATTACAGGGATCTCCGATTCCCCCCTGATCTTTCTTCTGCTCTGCAATCTATGTTTCATCATCCTGGGGGCCGTTCTGGAGGGCGTTCCGGCCATGCTCATCCTGGTTCCCATTTTCCTGCCCTTTGTGGACAAGATGGGCATCAATCAGATTCATTTCGGGATACTCGTCATTGCCTGTCTGGGCATCGGGATCTTTCTGCCTCCTATTGGCATGGGGATGTTCATCGCGTGCAACTTTGCACAGATCGACGTTGGAAAGATGTTCCGTTCTTTCACCCCGTACCTGTTCGTTTTTTTAGTTGGCCTTTTCATCATCACCTACTTCCCCTGGTTCACGACCGTTCTCGTGGATGTTTTCTTCC
This sequence comes from Deltaproteobacteria bacterium, assembly GCA_021372415.1. Lineage (GTDB taxonomy): Bacteria > Desulfobacterota > Syntrophia > Syntrophales > UBA5619 > JAKAFS01. Next base: position 24,153 of record JAJFUM010000190.1, on the reverse strand, counting down.
CCACGAAATAAAGGCCTGAGAGGGGTTGCAGTGATGACAGGGAAGTTGACCGGGATGTATCCCTGACCCCGCCGGGACAAGCGGAGTCAAGGGGGAACAACACATCCCTCTGTCAGAACTTCTTGAGGGAATATGGCCTTTCGTCCAAACCAGCCTTGGAGCGATGGAAACGAACTGGCGGCAGATGCCGGAATTTCGACTGCCCACGGCGTATATGTAAGGCGTAAAGCCGGTAAGAGAATTAGAAGGCATGATCCCGACTTTAACCGGAATTTCTATTCTCATATAAAGGAGGAGATATGAGCAAGGTACGGTTGGGTTTGATTGGGATGGGCATGATCGGGAAACTCCATGCGGAAACCATGAGCAGGATGAAGGATGTCGAGTTCGTGGCTGCTTCCGATGCCGATGCCAAACATCAAAAGACGGCGGAGGAATTGGAGACGAAATTCTACCAATCCTACGAGGAGATGATCGGGAAGGAAACGCTGGACGGTGTCGTGGTCGCGGTTCCGAATGAGTTGCATCTCCCGGTGGGCGCGACCTGCGCTAAGAAGGGCCTGCATATCCTGATGGAAAAGCCCATTGCAGCCGACCTTGAATCCGCAGACCGCCTGATCCAGGCGGCCAAGGAGAACAAGGTCACCCTGATGATCGGACACCACCGGCGGCACAACCCGCTGATCGAGGAGCTCCGGAACATCGTCCGGGGTGGACAGATCGGCAAACTCGTCGGCGTGACGGTCCTGTGGTCCCTGTACAAGCCCAAGGATTACTTCAAAGGGCCCTTTGCCTGGAGGGCGCAACCGGGAGGTGGTCCGATCCGGATCAACCTGATCCACGAGATCGACAACATCCGTTTCATCTGCGGCGACATTACCCGCCTGTATGCGGAGGTGAGCAGTTCGGCGAGGCAATTCCCCGTCGAAGATACGGTTAGCATCTCCCTGCGGATCGCGGGCGGCGCCGTGGCCAACATCTTCCTCACCGACACGGCCCCGGGAAACATAGGTTACGAGGCCAACACCGGCGAGAACCTCTTTTTCTACCACAGCCCCAAGGACTGCTACTACTACTACGGCACGGAAGGGGTGGTGACCTTCCCGGGGATGAGGAAATTTTTCTATCGGGACCCTGCGAAGGCGGGATGGCAGTTCCCGCTCTGCGAAGAGGGGATCAAGATCGACCGTGAGGACGCCTACACCCGTCAGATCAGAAACTTCTGCGGGGTCATCCAGGGCAGGGAAGCTCCCAAAATCGACGGGGTCGATGCCAGGAAAACACTGGAGGTCGCCCTTGCGATCCAGAAATCGGGAGAGACCGGACAGGCCGTCGTCTTCGGATGATTCGCGGCCGCCCCCTATCCCTTCCCGTTGGCGGGCGGTGATCGGGAGAGGCCTTCAGACAGGTCAGGAGGGAAAGATGGAGAAAGTGAGAATCGGCTTGGTCGGCTTGGGGCTGATGGGGGCACCCCATGCCAGGATCCTGAAAAAGGTCGAGGAGTGCGAACTCGTGGCCGCCTCCGATGTCGATGAGAAACAGGCCAAGGTCGCCGAGGAGCTGGGGGTCAAGTTTTACCGAAACTATGAGGAGATGATCGCCAAGGAGAGCGTCCAGGGGGTCATCCTCGCCGTTCCGAACCATCTGCATGCGCCGATCGGCATCGTTTGTGCCGGGAAGGGGCTTCATCTTTTTGTCGAGAAGCCGATTGCCCAGAGCGTCTCCGAGGCCGACCGCCTCATCGTGGCCGCCAGAGAGAACAAGGTCCGGATATTGGTGGGGCATCAGAGGCGATTCAGCAGTCTCGTCGAAAAGGCCCGCGAGATCGTGACCGGCGGCGAACTGGGCCGGCTGGTGGGCGTCAACATCACCTGGGCCCTGCTGAAACCGGCTCCCTATTTCGAAGGGCCGTTGTCCTGGCGGAAGGAGAAGGGCGGCGGGCCGATCCTGATCAATCTGATCCACGAGATTGACAACCTCCGTTACATCTGTGGCGAGATTGAAGAGGTTTATGCCGTGGTGAGCAACAAGATCCGGAACTTCCCCGTGGAGGATACCGCCAGCATCACGTTGCGGTTCAAAAATGGGGCCCTTGGGACGATTTTCCTGTCCGATTGCACCCCCTCCCTGACATCCTGGGAAGGGACGACCGGGGAAAACCCGTTGCTCTACAGCGATTTCGGGAATTGTTACAATTTCTTCGGGACGGAAGCCTCCCTGCTGTTCCCGCAGATGAAGAGACGCTACTATGCCGACCCGGCGAAGACCGGATGGAATTATCCCGTCACGGAACAGGGATACAAGATCCTTCGGGAAGATCCCTACATCAAGGAATTCAGCCATTTCTGCAGGGTCGTCCAGGGAAGGGAAACTCCGCGGATCTCCGGCGAGGACGGGAAGAAGACCCTCGAGGTGACCCTGGCGATTCAACGGTCGGGGGAGACGGGCCAGCCGATCCGGCTGTGATGGCCCATGCCCGGGGAGAGCCGTGACCCAAGAGGGAGGGGGTGCGGGATCGAGGGGGTTGCATTTATGGACAAGAGGAGGTGCTCCAGCATGAAAGCCATCGTGAAAACAAGTCAGGAAGCAGGGGTCTTCGAGGTGAAGGAGATGCCCGTCCCGAAACCGGGAAGGGGCGAAGTTTTGGTTAGGGTGAAGGCGGCCAGCCTCTGCTACACCGACGTGGCCATCCTGAACAACAAGTATAAGGGACGCCGGCCTGTCCCCATCCCGATCATCCTTGGCCATGAGGGCACCGGGGTGATCTCCGAACTGGGAGAAGGGGTGGACAACGTCTCAGTGGGGGACCGCGTCGGGCTGGAGGTGGTTTACGGGTGCGGCTCGTGCATCAACTGCCTCAACGGAAACAGCAATATGTGCGGGAACTGGAGGCACATCGGCATTACCTACAACGGGCTATTCGCGGAGTATGTGGTGGTTCCCGCCCGAGCGGCCCACAAACTCCCCGAGAATGTCTCATTTGTCGATGCCGCCTGCCTTGAACCCGTCAGCCTGACCGTCCGGACACTGACCCAGGTGAAACCCATGGTCGGCGATACCGTTGCGATCTTCGGACCGGGGGCTATCGGCATGTTTCATCTTCAGGCCTTCAAGGCGGCCGGGGCCGGTCAGGTGATCATGATCGGCATCGACCAGGATGCAAAGCGGTTCGAGACGGCCAAGGCCCAGGGGGCCGATCACATCGTCAACTCGAGCAAGGAAGATGTGGTGAAACGGGTTCGGGAATTGACAGACGGCCTCGGGGCAGATATTGTCGTCGAAACGGCGAGCTCACCCGCGGTCATCCCGCTGGCGGTCGATGTGGCGGCCGCACGGGGGAGGGTTGCCCTGTTCGGGCTCTATCCCGAGGCGACGCTGAGCCCCCTCACCGTCAATCGAAGCGGCCTGCAGATCTTCGGCGACGTCGGATCTTTGCCCCGTTATTTTGTCACAGCGATCCGCTGGATGAAATACGGGAAGGTCAAGGCAACACCCCTGGCCAATCGGCTTTTCCGTCTGGAGGAAGCCAAGGATGCTCTCAATGCGGCGAGGCTCGGGGAGGTGGCAAAGGTCATCTTTGAGATATAGCTGGCCGGAGCTTTGGCCCTTGTCCGGGTCAAAGGCCCGATGATGCGGATTTTGTTTCGTGGAACCGAAGGAAGTATGGGGTGATGAAAGATGAAGGAACTGTATCTGGAAAAACCTGGCGACTTGAAGATGATAGACATGGCGCCGGTGCCGGCGCCCATGGCCCGCGAGGTCAAGGTCAGGGTAATCTACGGGGGAATTTGCGGTTCGGACCTCAGGGTGCTGAGGGGGACCGTTCCGTATGCCACGTACCCCTGCCGTCCCGGCCATGAGATCTTGGGGACCATCGTCGAGGCGGGAGCGGGATCGCCGTTCAAGGTCGGGACCAAGGTGGTCTCTTTCCCGAACACCTACTGCGGCACCTGTGAATTCTGCCTGCAGGGAAGGACCAACATCTGCGCGAACAAGAAAGCCTTCGGGGTCACCTGCGACGGCCTGTTTGCCCAGGAGGTCCTCCTCGATTCCGAGTTCGTGATGCCCGTTCCTTCCGATCTTGCCGATAAGCGGGCCATCCTGGTCGAGCCTTTTGCCGTGAACGTCCATGCCCTGAAGAGGACCGACATCTCCAAGGGAAAGTCGGTGGCCGTCATCGGTTGCGGGACCGAGGGTCTGCTGGCGATTGCGCTTTTGAACCATATGGGCGCCGATATCACCGTGCTGGACATCAATCCGACGAAAATGGAAAAGGCCAGGAGCTTCAACAAGGGCATCAAGCCGCTGCTCCCCTCCGAGGCGAAAGACCAGCTGTTTGACGTGGTGATCGAAGCAGCCGGGGTGAAGGCGTCCGTCGAGCAGGCATTCCAACTGGTCAAACCGGGGGGCGCGATCATCTCGCTGGGCATCAGCGGAGACCCGATCAGTTACCCGGCCCTGCGCATTACGCGCAGCGAGATCACCATTTACGGCACCATCATCTACACGAAAAAGGATTTCGAGGATGCGATCGCCCTACTGAGGGATCCCGCGTTCAATGTGTCGCCCATCCTTTCGCGGATCGATCCCTTTGCCAAATACCAGGAGGCTTTTGCGGACGCCCTGACCGGCAACTTCGCGAAGATCGTTCTTGACTTCAGTCAGACGTAATCCGGGAGATCGCCCAGAGTCAGGCGTGATACGCCTCGACAAAAGGGCGGGAGCCCGGTATGTGTATACAGTAAAACACCGTTCCATGTAATGAAGCAGATCCCGGCCGTGGAAACCTCGGGGAGATTCGGATCATGAATTTCCCCGGTGCCATGACCATGAATCCGATCATCCATGTGGAGGTGTCATTCTCCTTGGGTCTCTCCGTCTACAGATGGCCGACGCGGCCTTCATCGAACCGATCACCTTGGCGCGGACTTTAGGGGGCATCCGACCGCGCTTGGCGGACCGTGGTCTCATCGGCTTGTTCCCTTTCCAGGGCTTCAGGCAGACGGGACCGGCCGTCGCCATCAGCCCAGGATACAGGCCTTGCGGGAGGGCCTGGACGCCCCGCGAGGAGCGCTCCGTCAGCAACGGCGGCCCGGTGAGCCAGGCTGGGGAATGTGGAGGCAATGCCGGCGGTGGCGGTGAAGTCGCGTCTCGGACCGGATGAGGCGGCGAGGCGTTCCAGGCAGGAAAAGAGGAAAGAAAGGACGAGTTGTTCAAGTTCGAGGCATAGCACCAACAACTTTAATAGGGAGGGAATGACATGAGCAAGATGAAATGGTTGTGTGTGGTTGTCGCGCTGCTGGTCCTGGGTTTCCTCGGGACCGTCCAGGCGGCGGATTTTCCGACGAAGGACATATCGGGCATCATCCAGTGGGGCGCCGGCGGGGCAACGGACAACGTCGCCCGCGCCACCACGCCTTACGTCGAGAGAGTCCTCGGCAAGCAGATCGTCCTCCAGAACAAGCCGGGTGCGACGGGCGCCATCGGCCTGACGCAGGTCTACAATCAGTCGGCGGATGGCTATACCCTGCTCTATGGGGCGGAAAATCCCTGTATTTACAAGGTCCTGGACATCAGCCAGATCGACTATGATGCCTTCTACCCGGTCCTGCTGATCGCCCGCAACGTCGGGGTGGTCGTTGTAAACAACGATCAGCCCTGGAAGACCCTCGGCGAGCTCTTCGCCGACGCCAAGAAGAATCCCGGCAAGATCAAGATGGGATCGACGGGACCTGGAGGCCTTCCCCACGTGGTGGCCTCCATGATGAAAGCCACCAGCGGCGTGGAATTCAACCACACCATCTACCAGGGTGAAGGTCCCCTGACGACGGCTATGCTGGGCGGCCACATCCAGTGGTCGACGATGGGCCTGGCCGCCTGCCGCGAACACCTCCGGGCGAATCGCATGCGCGCCATTGCCATCGTGTCCGATGAGCCGGTGCCGACCCTCGAGTCCGTTCCCCTGATCACCGCCACGTCGGCCGATTACAAGAAGTACCTTCCCTGGGGCCCCTTCTACGGCGTCTTCGTGAAGAAGGAGACCCCCGAGTCGGCAAAAAATGTCCTGGTGGACGCCTTCAAGAAGGGGGTCGGCGATCCCAAGGCGCAGGAATTCATCAAAAATTTCGGATCCATCTACATGGGCATTTCCGGGGATGAGGCCAACCGGTTCCTCAAGAAATGGCAGTCGACCACGTCTTGGCTGCTCTACGAGGCGGGGGCGACAAAGTCATCGCCAGAGAAGTTCGGGATCCCGAAGCCGTAACCAACCATATCGCTGGGCCTTCTCCGGCCGGGCAACACCCGGCCGGAGAATCCATGAAGGAGACTGGAATCCATGGAAGACAACACCGAACGCAAGCCGGGGGAACGCTTCCTGATGTGGTTCCTGCTGGCGTTGAGCCTTTTCGTTTTCATCGTGGCCTTGCAGATGCCACACAATAGCTTTTCGTCGACCGGGGCGTTCCCGATCTTCATCGGGGCGGTCATGGTCCTGTCGATTCTCCGTATCCTCTGGAAGGATAGGAAGGCCTTCGCCTCCTGGAAGTGGAAGGAGGAACGCCACCAGATCAAGTCTTTCGTCTTTCCCAGATTGGTGGTCCTCTATACCATTGCCCTGATCCTCTATATTGTGCTGCTCTACCCGCTCCATTTCTGGCTCAGTTCCTTCCTGTTCCTCGTCGGATCGTTTCTGCTCCTGAAAGGGGCAAGACTCCTGAAGGGGTTGGTGATAGGAGCCATCATGCTCGCCTTGATTTGGCTCCTGTTTCAATATATCTTCCGGATCGTCCTCTGGTAAGGAGAAGCCATGGAACAACTGGGTTATTTTCTGATGTCCTTTACGAGTGTCAAGATGATCCTCCTGATCACCGCGGGGACCTTCGCCGGGATCTATATCGGCGCCATTCCCGGCCTCTCGGTCACGATGGCCGTCTCGGTCCTCATCTCTTTCACCTTTGCCTGGGAGCTTGACGATGCCCTCTGCCTGATGGCAGGCATCTACTGTGGCGGGGTCTACGGGGGCTCCCGCTCGGCCATCCTCCTGAACATCCCGGGGGCACCGGCGGCCGTCGCTACCTCCTTCGACGGCTATCCCCTCGCCAAACTGGGCGAGGCAGGGGTGGCGATCGGCCTGTCCACGACCGCCTCGGTTATCGGCGGGTATATCGGCATCCTGGCCCTGGCGACATGCGCACCGATTATCTCGGAATACGCCCTGAAGTTTGCATCGAGGGACTATTTCCTGCTCGCCATCATGGGGCTCCTCCTGGTCGGCAGCCTCGCGAGCGAGTCCCTGTCTAAGGGGATCTTCGCCGGCGCCCTGGGGGTCTGGCTCAGCATGATCGGGATGGACACCTTCACCGCCCAGGGGCGGTTCACCTTCGGAAGCATCGGGCTGATGAGTGGTATCCACTTCGTAGCGATCATGATCGGTCTGTTCGGCGTTTCGGAGGCCCTGGTCCAGATTCACGACATCCATATCCAGCCGGTCAAGCAGGATGTCAAGAACATCGTCCCCTCCTGGAGTCGGCTGTTCAAGCATCTCCCCCTGATCATCAAGTCGTCCCTGATCGGGATCGGAATCGGCGCCCTTCCCGGGGCCGGCGGTGACATCGCAGCCCTGATGGCCTACGGAAGCGCCCGCAGGAGCATCAAGAATCCGACGCGGCCCTTCGGCGAGGGGGCCTACGAGGGGGTGATCGCCCCCGAGACGGCGAACAATGCCTGCATCGGCGGAGACAACATCCCGATGCTCACCCTCGGGATCCCCGGCGACGCTGTGACCGCCATCCTCATCGGCGCCCTCTACATTCACGGCCTCAAGCCCGGCCCGATGCTGATGATCGACACACCGCACCTCTTCTGGTTCTGGGTCGGTGCACTGACCCTGGCGAACACCGCTGTGCTTCCCCTGGGGCTCACCGGGATCAGGGTCTTCGCCAAATGCGTGGAGATCCGCAAAGGGCTCCTCCTGCCGATCATTATCATCATCTCCACGGTCGGCACCTACGCCATCCAGAACAGCCTCTACGACGTCTACTGGATGCTGGGATTCGGAATTCTCGGCTATATCCTCAAGATGTATGGCTTCCAAATGGGGCCGGTGATCTTGGGTGTCATCCTCGGCCCGATCATGGAGGACGGATTCCGGCGGGCGATGCAGGATGTGCAAGACAGCGTCCCGATGTTCTTCTGGGGATTCGTCAGCAGTCCGCTGTCGCTTGCATTGGTCGTCATCACGATCGCCATGCTCGGAGGCCAGTACAACTGGTGGGGTAAAATTAGGAAGGCTTTTACAAAAACGTTATGAACGGGGTAAAGAAATCATGAAGAAGACCAAGAAGAGGATCCTGGTTTTGCACGGTGTCAATCTGAACATGTTCGGCAAGAGGGACCCGGCCCAGTACGGGACGGTCACCCTCGACGAGATCAATGGCCGGCTGAAGGACCTGGGGAAGGAGCTGGGCTGCACGGTCGAGACCTTTCAGACGAACTTCGAAGGCGCGATCTGCGAGCGGATCCACCAGGCCCATCTCGAGAATGTGGACGCGGTCCTCATCAACGCCGGCGCCTGGACCCATTACAGCATCGCCCTCAGGGATGCCCTGGCGATCTTGGAGGTCCCCATCATAGAGGTCCACATGTCCAACATCCACGCCCGGGAGGAGTTCCGCCACTACTCGGTGGTCGCGCCCCTGGCCAAGGCCCAGATCGCCGGCTTCGGCCTTCAGAGCTATCTCCTGGGGCTTCGGGCGGCCGTGGAGCTCCTGAACGGGACCTGAGGGGAGAATCTCAGCGGGTCTGTTCCACCATGGTCACGCCGGACCCGGTGACTGCCTCCGGGAATGCCCCTATGGTGCATTGCCTTTTTCAGCGTGTTCCGGTGTATCGGGGAGGGGACCCGATTCCTCGAGAAGGGCGGCCAAACCCGCTGCATCGCCCTCCAGGATCCGTTTCCTGAGACGGGTGAGTTGCTCTTCGTAGATATCCAGGATCGCGGCCATTTGGCGATTCTCCGCGATGAGCCCGGCATAGAGGGCGGGATGGGCGAGGACCTTCCCGGCGATCGCCTGCCTCGTCCTGAAAACGGGTGTGGAAAAGGCCTCCAGCGACGAGGGGGACTCGCCGGACTCCCGGAGGGTGAGCGCCATCAGAACCGTCTCCAGGTGGGTCAATCCCTGGACCAGCGCCATCATCCGGTCGTGCGTCTGCGGGCTGGCCAGGGTGACGCGGGCCCCCGCCTTGACCAGCAGCCTTTCCGTCCAGCGGAGCCATCGTTCCCCCCTGGCCGGGCAGAGGATGACGTTCTGTCCAGCCAGGGACGGGCAGTCCGGCCCGAAGAGGGGGTGGCAGCCGACCACCTCCGCTCGGGTGGCGTTCAGCATCCGGCGGACGGAAGCTTCCTTGAGCGACGTGAAGTCCATCAGGAGGGAGTCCTCGGGGAGGAGCGGCCCCACCCGGTCGATGACTTCCATTGTCGCGGCAATGGGGACGGAGACGATGACGACGCGGCAGCGCGCCGCGATTTCGGGAATCGTCATTCCCGACCGCCGGCCCGTGCAATGGACCCCGTAGCCCTCTTTCTGGAAGTGATCGGCGAACCACCGGCCGATCCCCCCTGTCCCGCCGATGATCCCGATCTCGACGTTGTTCATCCGGCCTCCTTCTCGTTCCACGATTCCTCCAATGGCCCCGGTCATCGGTTCGAGGGCCGCTCGATCGCCCGCTGCCGCATCAGGTGGTCCGCCAGCACGATGGCGACCATTGCCTCGCAGACCGGGATGATCCGGGGGATGACGCAGACGTCGTGCCTCCCCGCTATCCTCATGCTGACGGATTTCCCCGCCTCGTCGATCGTTTCCTGGTCTAGGGCGATGGAGGGGATCGGCTTGCAGGCGACGCGGAGGACGATCTGGTCGCCGTTGGTGATCCCGGCGAGGATTCCACCGGCATGGTTCGTCCGGAACCCCTCCGGGGCGATGGGGTCGTTGCAGGCCGAGCCGCGCATCCTTGCCGCGGCGAATCCCGCGCCGATCTCCACGCCCTTGACGGTCCCGATTCCCATGAGGGCATGGGCCAGATCCGCGTCCATCTTCCCAAAGACCGGCTCACCGAGGCCTGCCGGACAGCCCCGCACAACGATCTCAACGATCCCGCCCACCGTGTCGCCGGCCGTGCGCGCCTCTGCAAGCCGTTCGATCATCCGCGCCTCTGCCGCCGGATCTGGGCAGCGAAGTGGGCTTGACACCGCCGCGGCTGCATCGAAACCCGAGGCGGCGATGCCGTCCAACTCCCTGGTGCAGGCCGCCACCCCGATCCCTACGGAGCCGATCACCTTGCGGGCGACGGCGCCGGCGGCAACACGGCCGGCGGTTTCCCGGCCCGAGGCGCGGCCACCGCCCCGGTGGTCACGGATCCCGTATTTGGACTGGTAAGTGATATCCCCGTGGCCGGGCCGAAAGATCCCCCGGAGTCCCTCGTAGGCCCCGCTGGCGGCGTCGCGGTTGCGGATCATCAGCGAGATCGGGGTCCCCGTGGTCTTCCCCTCGAAGAGGCCGGAGAGGATCTCGACGCGGTCCTCCTCCCGGCGCGGGCTAGCCGAGGCAAGGGACCCGGGCCTGCGCCTGTCGAGATCGGCCTGGATGTCCGCCTCGGAGATCTCGACCCGGGGCGGGCAACCGTCGATGACCGCGCCGATTGCCGGGCCGTGGGACTCCCCCCAGGTCGTGACCTGGAAGAGCGTGCCGATCGTGTTTCCGGACATGGCTATCCCTCCCTTTGGCGCGGACCTTTCCTGAGGCCGCCGCGGATCGCGGCCGCCACCCGGTCCGCCTGGTCCGGTCCCAGCCTCCGGACGATCATGGCGGCGATCTCCTCGACCGATTCAGCGGAGGTCTCGGCGATCAGATCCGCGATGCGCCGGTAGATCGGTTCCCGCTGGGCCAGCATAGCCTGCACTTCCCTCTCGACGAGCCGACCGACCAGGGAGGGATGGAGCGTGAGGCCGGTCTCCTCCTTTTTCAGCTCCCGGGCGATGGTCTCGACGACCTCCTCGACCGTCCGGGTGGTGGTATCGACGCTCAGGTCTGCAATACGCCGGTAGATCGGCTCTCTTTGGGCCAGGATTTCCTGTACCTCGATTTCGACGGGCTTCCCCGAGAGCGAGGGACGCGGCGCCCCGCCGGCCTGGTCCTTCCGGAGCCGGGCCACGATCGTCGCCGTATCGGCCACAAGCCAGATGAAAAGGCCGTTTTTCTTCAGGGCCTGGACGTTCCGCTCGTCGAGGACGGCCCCGCCCCCGGGGGCGATGACGCAGTTGTCCTTTGCGGAGAGTTCCAGGATGACCGCCCGCTCCACCTCCCGGAAGGCCGGCCAGCCCTTCTCGGCCACGATCTGCTCGATCGAGCGGCCCGTCAGGGCGATGATCACGTCGTCCGCGTCGTAAAAGGCGCAACCCAGAAGCTGGGCCAGCCTCCGGCCGGCCGACGTCTTTCCCGTACAGCGGTATCCCGTGAAGATGATGTTCATTTCATGCAACCCTTTCTTTGATGGATTCTCTCCGGCCTCCGGCCGGGGGAATATTCTCGTTCGTCTGCAGACTCCCGCCCCGATCGGGGGAGGAACCGTTTCCGTAGAGCCCTTTGAAGGTTTCCCAGAATCCGGGGAAGGATTTGCCCACGCATCCTTCACCGGCGATGGCCATTCCCGGGACGGCCAGCCCCAGGACGGCGAAAGCCATGGCGATCCGGTGATCGTTGTAGGTCTCGATCGGGGCTCCCTGCGGTCTTCCCCCCGTGATGGTCAGGCCATCGGCCAGCTCCCGGGCCTCAATCCCGGTCTTCCCCAGCTCCCTGGCCAGGACGGCCAGCCGGTCGCTCTCCTTCAGACGCAGGTGGGCGACGTTGCGGATGGAGGTCTTCCCGGGCCGCAGGGCGGCCAGGACCGCCAGCGTCGGCACCATGTCGGGCATGCCGCCCATGTCGAAGGTCAGCTCCCCGCTGGGCATCCGGCCCCCTGCCACGGTGACATGGTCCTTTCCCCTCTCGATCCGGGCACCGAGCCGCTCGAGGATCTCCAGAAAGCGGATGTCCCCCTGCCGGGTCGATGCGTCGATGTTCTCCACCCGGATCCGGCCCGCCAGGAGCGTGGCCGCGGCGAAAAAGTAGGAGGCGCTGGAGGCGTCGCCCTCGATCCGATATTCCCGTCCCATGTACCGCTGGCCGCAGGGGACGACGTAGCGGGCCGGTCCCTCCTCGAGGACCCTGACGCCGAACGCCCCCATCGTCTCGATGGTGAGGGCCACGTAGGGCAGAGAGGGGATCTGGCCTTCCAGGACCAGAGTCACGTCGGAGGCGGCGAAGGGGGCTGCGATCAGGAGCGCCGAAATGTATTGGCTGCTCCCGATGTTGCGGAGGACCGCCCTCCCGCCCTTGAGCCCGCCGCCCAGGATCCTCACCGGCGGGTAGCCGAGGCCGTCTTCCGTCCACGAGGACACCCCCAGATCCCTCAGGGCATCCAGGAGAGGTTTCATCGGCCGCTCGCACAGGCGTTTTCCCCCGGTCAGGTCGATGGCCCCTTGGGCCAGAGAGGCCACGCCGGCCAGGAGACGCATCGCCGTTCCGTTGTTGCCAAGCTGGATGGCCCGCACTGGCCGGCCGATCTTCCCCGCGGTCCCAGTGACCAGCAGGTCCCTTCCATCCCGGCGGACCCCGGCCCCGAGGGCACCCAGCGCCTCGGCCAGGAGTGCCGTGTCCTCGGCGATCAGGGCATCCCGGAGGCGGGATTCCCCTTCAGCCAGGGCCGCCAGGACCATGGCCCGTTGCGTGTAGCTCTTCGATCCGGGCATCCGGACCGCGGCGTCCAGATGTGCAAGCGGTTTAATCTCAACCATTTCCCCATGCATTTCCGGAACTGCCTGCCTCGCTGCGGCGTTGTGGATCATGGCAGTTCCTCCCCCCGGGGGTAAGACCCCAGGACCTTCAGGTAGGCTGTCCGGCCCTTGAGCGCCTCGAGGCATTGCTCGGTCTTGGGGTCGGCGGTGTGGCCCGCGAAATCGGCGAAGAAAAGGTATTCCCACATCCGCTCCCGCGCCGGGTAGGACTCGATCCGCATCAGGTTGATCTCCGCCTGGGCGAAGGGTTCCAGGGCCCGGTGGAGGGCGCCTGGCAGGTGGGGCGTACCGAAGAGGATCGAGGTCTTGTCGCGACCGGTTATCCCTCCGTGGTCGCGTTCGGCCCTCGGCCCGATGACGATGAATCGGGTCGTGTTCGCCGGATTGTCCTCGATCCCCTCGGCCAGGAGGCCCAGGTTGTAGACCTGCGCGGCCAGGGCGCTTCCCACGGCGGCCCCCGTTTTGTCTTCCTGGATGCGACGGGCCGCCCCTGCGGTGCTCTCCACCTCGACGAGGGGAATCCCGGGCAGGTGGGTCCTGAGCCAGCCCTGGCATTGGGCGAGTGCCTGGGGGTGGGAATAGACCCGCCGGATCTCGTCCATCCGGCTGCAAGAGGACAGGAGGCACTGGCGGATCCGGAGGTAGACCTCCGCCCGGATCGCCAGCGGTGTCGAGATGAGCCGGTCCAGCGTTGCCTTCACCGAGCCTTCAGCGGAATTCTCGACCGGGACGATTCCCCAGCGGCTGTTTGGCCCTTTCTCCGCATCGGTGAAGACGTCCTGGATCGTGGCCTTGGAGAGGGGGACGATCCCGCTTCCGAAATGGGCCAGGGCCGCCTGGTGGCTGAAGGAGGCCTCGGGCCCCAGGAAGGCGACCTCAAGCGGCGTCTGGAGGGCGCGTGAGGCGGAGATGATTTCCCGGAAGATCGCCTGGAGGGAGGCCTCCGGCAGGGCCCCGCCGTTGATCCTGGCCAGTTGCCGATAAACCATGGCCTCCCGTGCCGGGTCGTAGACAGCCAGACCGGCGCCGAGCTTTGCCCGGCCGATTTCGATCGAGACGGCCGCCCGCTCGCCCAGGAGGCGTACGATCTCCCGGTCTGTCCGTTCGATCTTTTCTCGGAGTTTCTCGATCTTCTCTTCCTTCATGTCCGCATTCCTTCCAGGGTTTTTCTCAGGATCTCCTCCGGGATCCCGCCGTTGACAAAGGGGACTCCCAGCTTCTTGAGCAGCACGAAGGGGACCTTCCGGCCCTCTCGCTTCTTGTCCATGGCGATCCTGGCGAGGATCTCTCCTGCATCCATGCCTTTCGGGATCCCAATAGGGAGGCCGACGGCCCTGATGACCGCCGAGATCCGGGCGGCGTCCTCCGCGGGGAGATGGTGCATCTGCTCCGCGATACCGGCCGCGGCGACCATGCCGATCGCCACCGCCTCACCATGGGAGAGGCGGTAATCCGAGGCCGCCTCCACGGCGTGGCCGACCGTATGGCCGAAATTCAAGATCCGCCGCAGCCCCAGGTCCTTCTCGTCGAGCTCCACGATCCCCTTCTTGATCCTGCAGGAAGCGGTGATGATCGTCTCGAGGAATGCTGTCTCCCGAAGGGTGCCCGCCCCTGCGGCGGACTCCATCTCTTCGAGGAGCCCCGGGGCCTCGATGGCCCCGTACTTGATCACCTCCGCGAGGCCGCTTCGGAAGGTCTCGTCCGGGAGGGTCCGCAGAAAGGCGATGTCGATGAAGACCCCCTTGGGTTGGTGGAAGCTCCCCAGGAGGTTCTTGCCGGCCTTCGTGTCCACGGCGGTCTTCCCGCCGATGCTGCTGTCCACCTGGGCCAGGAGCGTCGTCGGCACCTGGACCACGCCGATCCCGCGCATGTAGAGCGAAGCCGCGAATCCTGTCAGGTCGCCGATCACGCCTCCCCCCAGGGCGATCAGGGCCGTCTGCCGGTCGGCGCCCAGTGCGGTGAGCTGCTCCGTGACGGTCAGGACCGTCCCAATCTCTTTGGCCGCCTCGCCTGGCTCCACGACGATCCTTTCGCAGGGAAGGTCGCACTTCTCCAGGGTCGCCTGGACGCGTTCCCCGTGGAGGGAGTCAATCCGGCTGTCCGTGACGATCACGTACCGCCCGGCCCATCGGTTCTTCGCCAGGATCATCGCCATGCGGTCCAGGATCCCCTCGCCGATGTGGATCTCGTAGGAACGGCTCGTCCGGTTCTCCATATGGACCTTCATCGTCTTCATGGGAGCCCTCCGATTTCCTCCATCGCCTTTTTCAGGACGGCCACCTCGTCCATGAGCCGGTAGAGCTGTTCCGGACGGAGCGACTGGGGGCCGTCCGAAAAGGCCTTTTCCGGCTCGGGGTGGACTTCGACGATGACGCCGTCGGCGCCGACGGCCACAGCGGCCCGGGTGAGGGGAAGGACGTATTTGGCGTGGCCCGCGGCATGGCTCGGATCAATGATGACCGGCAGATGGGTCAGCTCCTTGAGGACGGGAACTGCGCTGATGTCCAAGGTGTTTCGCGTCGCCGTCTCGAAGGTGCGGATCCCCCGTTCGCAGAGGATGATCTGGTCGTTGCCTTCGGAGAGAATGTACTCGGCGGACATAAGCAGTTCCTCAATCGTCGTCATCAAACCCCGCTTGAGCAGGACGGGCTTCTTGCTGTGGCCGACCTTCTTCAGGAGGGCGAAGTTCTGGACGTTGCGGGCCCCGATCTGGAGGATGTCGCTGTAGGCCTCGACCAGATCGACATCAACGGTGTTCATCACCTCGGTCACGACAGGCATCCCCGTCTTCTCCCCCACCTTCTTGAGGAGCCGGAGCCCCTCCTCTTCCATCCCCTGGAAGCTGTAGGGCGATGTCCGCGGCTTGAAGGCGCCGCCGCGCAGGATCTGGGCCCCCGCCTTCTTGGCCACGTAACCGGATTCCATCATCTGCTCTTCGCTTTCGATGGAGCAGGGACCGGCGATGACGGTGAAGCCGCCCCCGCCGATCCGGCAATGGCCGACCTCGATCACCGTGTCCGACTCCTTGAATTCGCGGCTGGCGAGCTTGTAGGGCTTGAGGATCGGGACGACCTTCTCCACGCCGGGAAGGAAAGCCGCCGCCTTCAGGTGGATCTTCCCCCGGTCGTCGCCGATGGCGCCGATCAGCGTCCGCTCCACTCCCTGCGACAGGTGTGGCTTGTATCCCACCGAAGTAATCCATTCCGTCACCTGGTCGATCTGCGTCTGTGTCACGTTTTTCTTCATCAAAATGATCATCTTTGTCCCTCGTCGAAATAAAAAGGCCGTGGTGAATTCGCATCTGCCACCACGGCCCTTGAAGAAACAAAAAAGCCATGGTCAGCATCGGGTCTGTCCATGGCTTAGTTAACTACGTTGTAGGGTGTTCCTTACGTCCTCCTAAGCAGCGGGCAGACCGGTGCATAAAAGTAATAAAACCAGTAATAGCTGCTAAAGGAGTTGTTCTGTGTCATTGCCCTGTCCACTGCTTCAATTTCCCCTAAAGGGTAGCGTATGAAAACACAGCCCCAAAGGGTTGTCAAGAAAAAATTTTTATCCGGACTTAGTCTTCCCCTTAAACATATGGATATAACTGATCTATATCCCAGTTCAGCCGGCCGGGAGCTCCAGGTCCTACGGACACCCCTGGCACAGCGTAGGGCCGGTGCGCCATCGACCCGGTCTCATCGAAAGAAAAAGTCGATTGCGGAGACAAGCGGTTCGTCCCGCAGGGGGCGCCGATCGGGTAGCCCTATGAAGGTTATCGTCCGGATGGGGGAAAACTTGAGTTTTGTCGGCCGGCGCGGCTGGATGAGACTCCGGTCTGGCTGATTGCTGTGAAAAAGGTGGAAATGGGACGCGGCTTCGATTAACATCAGAGAAGAGGCCCCGGGGTTGGGCCGGCCGCGGCACAAGGCGGGGCAAGAAGGAGGGAGTCTGTTGTCCGTGGAGGTGCCGATACCGATCATCGCCTTGGCTGTTCTGATCGTCTTGGTTCTTGCCCTCTGGCGTCTTTCCGGGGGCCGTTACGGACAACTTCGCCCCAGCCGTGAAGTGCTCGACGCCTATCGGTCGTTCCGCGTCGATCCCGACAAGGGGTATTACACCAGCGGTCCCGACGCCTGGCCCCATGCCGTCATGGGGCTCGACAGGTCCTGGGTCTTGGAGTCTGACCTGTGGAAACGGCGGGACCTGGACGACCGGGGGATGAAGGCCCTCATCGAGGGGATGCAGGCCCGGGCGATGGAGCGCCTGGCCCCCCTCGAAGGGTTCGAGATCTTCGACGACAGGGGGGCCGTGATCGGGGATTGGCTCTCGGTGCCGGGGCTGAACATCGTGATCAGGATCATCGGCGACAGAAGGGTCGGCATCACCACGCCGCCGATCGATGCTGGTTCTCAAGGGTGAGATCCCTTCCACCGGGGTGTCTGCGCCACGGGTGCCGCCATCAAACGGATCGACCGACCCCTTTGGACGATCCGGTTCAGTGGTAATCTCAAGACGGACTTGCCTGGGTCAAGGGGCCGTCATAGGAGGAGATATGGAATGTAATGTCCTGATCGCCGGTGAGGCGGGGCAGGGGGCCTTTTCGGTCGAGTTGGAATTGACGGAGACCCTCTCCAGGCTCAACTACAACTTCTTCGCGACCAAGAACTACATGTCCCGGGTCCGGGGCGGCCACAACTTCCATATGGTCCGTATCGCCGAGGGGCCTGTCCACGCCCTCCGAGGCGGCCAATGGGACGTGGTCGTGGCCCTGGATTCGGAAACCGAGCGGCGCCACCGGCCGGATCTCCGGGAGGATGGGATTTACCTTTCCCAGGAGATGACCCGTGAGATCGCCGCCGTGGCCAAGGAGGCCTTCGGCCAGATCGCGGCGAGCAACGGGGTCCTCGTCGGGCTGATCCTGGCCGTCATCGGCGTGACCCCGGAACGCATGGACGCGGCCGCCGGGGCCGGCCGCGGGGCCCTTCTCCGGAAGGGTTTCGAGTTCGCCGAAAGGTGGGCCCTGGTCGGGAAGATTCCCCTTGCGGCTCGGGCCGGCGCGCACCTCAAGTTCGACGGGAACCAGGCCTTGGCTCTGGGCGCGATCCTGGGCGGTTGTCAGTTCGTGGCGGGCTATCCCATGACGCCCGCCACCTCGATTCTTCACTACTTCTCCGCGGCCGCCCCGGGTCTTCCCGTCCACTTTGAGCAGGCTGAGGACGAGATCGCGGCGATCAACATGGCCCTGGGGGCCTCTTATGCCGGGGTGAGGGCGATGGTCGCCACCTCCGGAGGCGGCTTTGCCCTCATGCAGGAGACCGTCTCCCTGGCGGGGATGACCGAAACGCCGATAGTGGTCGCCTTGTCCCAGCGGCCAGGTCCGGCCACGGGGCTCCCCACGCGGACCGAGCAGGGGGACCTCGGCTTCGTCCTTCATGCCGGCCACGGCGAGTTTCCCCGGGTCGTCTTCGCCCCCGGCGGGATCGGGGAGATGATCGCCCTGACCCGGCGGGCCTTCGAGATCGCGGACCGCTTCCAGATCCCCGTCTTCGTCCTGACGGACCAGTATTTCGCCGATTCGGTCCAGGTCCACGAGGAGACGATCCCCCTGGAGGTTTCCCGCCGCGCCTATCCCGAATTCGACGGCACCTACAAGCGCTACCGCCTGACCGAAGACGGGATTTCGCCCCTCACCTATCCGGGGCTTTCCGACGCCCTGGTCAAGCTCGATTCGGACGAACACGACGAGGAGGGGAAAATCACCGAGGAGAGGTCCATGCGGATCCGGATGATGGACAAGAGGCTCTCGAAGAGAGGCCTGATCGAGAAGGAGGCCGTGATGCCGACCTTCTTCGGCGATCGGTCGGCCGGGACGGTGCTTTTCTCTTGGGGCTCCACGAAGGAGATCGTCCGGGAGGCCGCCGAGAGGCTTACGGACGAGGGGAACCCCACGGCCGTCCTCCATTTCGGCCAGGTCTTCCCCCTGACGCCGGGGATGGTCGCCCCCTATGGATTGGAAAGGAAGCGACTGGTTTCCGTGGAGAACAACGCCGCTGGATCCTTTGCGGCCCTCCTGAAGGCCGAACTCGGCCTGGCTGTGGGGCATCGGATCCTGAAGTACGACGGGGACTGTTTCACCGTGGAAGAAGTCCTTTCGCGGCTGAAGACCCTCTCGGCAGGAAAGGAGTAATACCATGGAAAGAAAAGTCGAAACTGCCTGGTGTCCGGGCTGCGGCAACTTCGCGATCCGGGACTGTCTGGAGAAGGCCTTTGCGGAACTTCCTATCCCCGCGAACCGGATCGTCATGACCTCGGGGATTGGGCAGGCCGCAAAGATGCCCCACTACCTGGAGGTCAACTACTTCAACGGCCTCCACGGCCGGTCGCTTCCGCTGGCCACGGGGATTAAGCTGGCCAGGCCGGACCTGTCCGTGATCGCCTATTCCGGGGACGGCTGCATGTACGGCGAGGGGGGAAACCATTTTCTCCACGCGATTCGCCGGCGCCTGGACATCACGATCCTCGTCTCCGACAACCAGGTCTATGCCCTGACCAAGGGCCAGAGCTCTCCCACGACGGACCCTGGGGTGGTCAACGACCTTTCTCCTCAGGGGAGCCTGAACGCCTCCCTCAATCCGCTTGCCCTGGCCATCACGCTGGGGGCCCCTTTCGTGGCCCGGGGCTTTGCCGGCGACAAGGGGCACCTGACGGAACTGATCAAGGAGGCGATCCTCTTCAAGGGGACGGCGTTGGTGGACATTCTGCAGCCTTGCGTCAGTTTCAACAAGATCAACACTTACGCCTGGTACCGCGAGCGGGTCTTCAAGCTGGAGGCTCCGCTTGCCGACCGCCACGAGGCATTGAGGACCGCCGAACTCTGGGGCGAAAGAATCCCGATCGGCGTCATCTACCGGGACGACCGTGCGTCCTGTCGGGAGATCAAGGAAATCTTCCGAAGAGAGGCCCCGCCGGATCAGATCGCCTGCCAGGCCGACATGACCTGCGTCATGATGAGATGAGGACAGGAGCCATGGAAGATTCAAAGAACCTCCGCGCCGTGATCACCGTCGTCGGGGTCGACCGGGTCGGGATCATCGCCCGGATCACCGCTAAGCTCGCCGAACGGGGCATCAACATCCTCGACATCACCCAGACGATCATGGGCGATATCTTCACGATGAGCATGATCGTTGATCTGGCCGGGGCCGAAAGGCCCTTTGTGGAGATCCGGGACGAGCTTACGGACCTCGGACAGGAGATGGGGATGGAGATCCATACCCAACGAGAGGACGTCTTTCGGTACATGCACCGGATATGATATGAACTTCCCGAGAGGAGGGTCCCTTCACAGGCCGTAAGGCAAGGGGTAAAATCATGAACTATTCGCCGCAGGAGATCATCGAGACGATCCAGATGGTCCGGACGGAACACTTGGACATCCGTACCGTGACGATGGGGATCTCCTTATTGGACTGCGCGGCCGCGGATACGGAGACCCTGTGCGGACGGATCTACGAGAAGATTCTGGCCAGCGCGGGGCGGCTCGTGCCGGTCTGCGAGACCATCGAAAAGGAACTGGGGATCCCGATCGTCCACAAGCGGATCGCCGTGACGCCGATCGCGCTTCTGGGCGGGGGAATCCCGCCGGAAGGCTTTTCGGCTGTCGCCCGGACCCTCGATAAGGCAGCCGCCGTGGCCGGCGTCAATTTTATAGGCGGCTTCTCGGCACTGGTCCACAAGGGCTTCACTCGTGGCGACAGAGGCCTGATCAACGCCCTCCCGGAGGCCCTGGCCGGGACCGAGCGGCTCTGCGCCTCGGTGAACCTGGCGACGAGCAAGGCGGGGATCAACATGGACGCCGTGGCGATGATGGGCCGGATCATCCGCCGCACGGCCGAACTGACCGCGCACCAGGGGAGTGTCGGCTGCGCCAAACTGGTCGTCTTCTGCAACGTCCCGGAGGACAACCCCTTCATGGCAGGGGCCTTCCACGGAATCGGGGAGCCCGAGACGGTGATCAACGTCGGGGTCAGCGGCCCGGGCGTTGTCCTCAACGCCGTCCAAAAGTGCCCCTCGGCCGACTTCAGGCAACTGGCCGAGATCATCAAGAAGACCGCCTTCAAGGTCACCCGGATGGGCGAGCTCGTGGGCCGGATGGCCTCCGAGAGGCTCGATACGCGCTTCGGGATCGTGGACCTCTCGCTGGCGCCGACACCCGCCGTTGGCGACAGCATCGCGGCGATCCTCGAGGAGATGGGGATTCAGACCTGCGGGGCGCCGGGGACGACTGCGGCCCTGGCGCTCCTCAACGACGCGGTCAAGAAGGGCGGGGCCATGGCCTCCTCCTCGGTAGGTGGACTGAGCGGGGCCTTCATCCCCGTGAGTGAGGATGCGCAGATGATCGCCGCGGTCGAGGCCGGGGCCATGTCGCTGGAGAAACTCGAGGCGATGACCTGCGTCTGTTCCGTCGGGATCGACATGGTCGCCGTCCCGGGCGACACGCCGGTTGAGACGCTCTCGGCGCTCATCGCCGACGAGATGGCCATCGGGATGATCAACCGGAAAACGACCGCCGTCCGGATTATCCCTGTCATCGGCAAGAAGGCTGGCCAGAGGGTCGAGTTCGGCGGACTTCTGGGGACCGCACCGGTCATGGCGATCAGCCGGCTGGATTCGTCGCGCTTCGTCGGCCGCGGAGGCCAGATCCCCCCGCCCATCGCAAGCCTGACGAACTGAGGGCCTCAGCGGTCCAGTTCCTTTCGGATCGCGATTCCGATTTTCTCCAGGACATAGGGCTTGCGGACAAAGGCCCCGGCACCCAGCTCCTGGGCCTCCCGGACGCGGTCCGTTTCCGAAAAGCCGCTGACCATGATGGCCTTCTGCCGGGGGTTGATTTCCAGGACCCTCCGGAAGGTTTCGAGGCCGTCGATCCCGGGTTCCATGATCATATCCAGGACGATCAGGTCCACGCTGCCGCGCCTGAGGTGATCGACCGCCTCCTCCCCGCTGGAAACCGCGTCGGCTTTGTATCCGAGCCTCTCCAGCATCTGGAGGGCGAGTTCCCGCTGCTCCTCCACGTCGTCGACGACCAGGATCGATTCGCCTTTCCCCAGGTAAGTGTCCAGGACGGCGCTTTTCCCCTTCTGCCTCACCTCTTCCCGGCATACGGGAAGATAGAGGGTGAAGGTACTCCCCTTGCCCTCCTTGCTCTGGACATCGATGTAGCCGTTGTGATCCTTCACGGTGCCCCAAACGACGGCCAGACCCAGCCCGGTGCCGCTGCGCCCCATGATCTTCCTGGTGTAGAAGGGCTCGAAGATCTTCCCCAGGTCCTTGTCGGGAATTCCCTTGCCCGTATCGGAGACGGTCAGGACGGCATATTCCCCTTCCAGCATGGTGTCGTATCCCTGGATGGGAATGTCCAGATAGCGGTTCTCCGTCCGGATCACGATCTCCCCACTGCCGCCGGGGATGGCTTCGGCGGCGTTGGAAACGAGGTTCGCGAGGGACTTGCTCAGATGGATAGGAGAGCCCTTGATGTTCAGAAGCCCCTCCGTCAGGTCGAGGCAGACCTTCACGTCGCGGTGTTCGGAGATAAGCTTCTCGAATTCGGGCGTCCTGGTGTAATCGGAGACGATGCCGTTCAGGTCGACCACTTCCGAAACGGCCACCCCTCTCCGGGCCAGGGTGAGCAGATCCTGGATGATCGCAGCGCCCCTCAATCCGGCTTTCAGGATGTGATTGGCATAGCGCCTCAGGGGGCTGTCTTGCGGGAGCTTTTCCCCGAGCAGTTCGGAATAGCCGACCAATGCCCCCAGGATGTTGTTCAGGTCATGGGCCACGCCACCGGCCAGCCGGCCGAGTCCCTCCATCTTTTCGGCACGGTTCAGCCGCTCCTCCAGCCGTTTGCGTTCCGTATGGTCCCGGACGCATTCGATGGCCGCAATGGTCTGACCTTTGGAATCGCGCAGGACCGACGCGGTCGCAGAGAGGTGGCTCTCGCCACCGGGCAGGCCGGGCGCAAAGGCCTCGCCGAACAGGATGTCTCCCGTCCTCTGGACAGCCGTGTACTTTTTCTCCTGCTGGTTGTCCGGATGTAGGGCATAATCGATGAGGATGGGCCTTCTCTCCCCATAGAAGGGCAGGGCGTATTCATAGTTGCCCTTGCCGATCATGTCTTCGTGCCGGATGCCCGTCATGGCCTCGATGGCCCGGTTCCAGGCAATTACCTTTCCCTCGTGATCGACGACCAGCGTGGCATCGGGAAGAAACGCAATGATGTCTTCTAGCTTCCTCCTGGATTCGACCAGCTCCTCTTCGGCCCGTTTTCGCTCGATCAGCCGCAGCATTTCCTGCATCAGAAGCGTCAGCAGATGGACATCCGTTTCGGCATACGCTTCCTCCTTGTTGCCGACGCCCGCCACGATCACGATCCGGCTCCCTGCGAATATGGGGACGTTCATGTGCCGCAGGATCCGGACGTGGCCGTCCGGATAGCCTTTCTGCAGGGAGCTCGGTGACGCGTAGTCGTTGGTGATGATAGGCCTCCGCTGTCGCACCGCTTCTCCCCAGAGTCCGGTGTCAACGAGGCGGTAACGGATCGGCTTGTCGGCGATGGCGCACTCGGCCATGGCGGATTTCGACCAGGAGTGCATCGTCAGGACGCTTTCATCCTCGTTGAGGAAGGCCAGATAACCTATCTGGCTTTGGGTCAGCCTGACGGCCTCTTCAAGGCAGAAGTCGGTGATTTCCTGGAGGGTGGCCTCCGTCATTTGGCCGAGCCGGAGCAGAACCTGGGTCCGTTGCGAGACCAACTGCAGGGCCGCTTCCGCATGCTTCCGATCGGTGATGTCCTGGATGACGCCGAACACCACCTGCCGTTGGCGGTCATACTCGGCGACGGAGTGGATGTCCACGATTTCTCCCGTATCGAGGCGTCGGATCTTGAATTCCACGTCGTAAGGGCGGTTCCCCTCGCGCAGGTCCCTCAGGGCCCTGTCCAGCGCCTCCCGATACTCCGGAAGGACCATCTTTTGGACTTCCTGGATCGTCCATTCCCGGTCGGCAAGTCCGTATATCCTGCGCGCCCCAGCCGAGGCCAGGGCCTTCTTGGAGGTCATGTCGAATTCCCAGTGGCCGAAACCGGAAATGAGCTCGGCCCGGGAGAGCCGGTCCCTGTGGATGCCGAGTGCTTCTTCCGCCTGTTTTCGGGCGGTGATCTCGGTAATCATCCCGCAGATGCCCCGGATCTCGCCATCGTCGCCGCGCAGAGGGAA
>JAJFUM010000185.1 GCA_021372415.1 Deltaproteobacteria bacterium | reverse complement strand
CGCAGGGAGGAGAACTCCGCGAACAGCTTCCCGATCGCGATGAGGCGTGCGAAATTCCAGCGGACGACCACGACGTGGTGCCCGGACTCCAGGGGGACGATCCGGCGGCCGCCGGCGATCGCGTCTGGCATGGTCTCTTGGTTCGGCATCGGAGTCCCTCGCGGCCCGATGTACTGGTATCGTCAGCCCGGCGACCCCTACAGGTAGCCGGGGTTGTCCAGGGCGTGGACCTCGAAGATCTTCCCCGTGGTGTCCACCAGCATGTCCAGCATGAGCGGGACCGCGGTCCAGTCGGTCCCGTCCCCGATCGCGACGTCCCCGTTGTTCTTGAGGACGCAGTTGGCGGCCGTGATGGTGAACTGCATCGCCCCCTTCGAGAACACGTCGAAGCGGGCCTCGAGCTCGATGGAGGCTCCGGGGAACCCCTCGAACTTCACCGTCGGGACCGTCTTGGTGTACAGGATGTGGAGCTCGGCGATCGTCACCGGGTTGGCCAGGGCTCCGCCCGGAGTGATGGTGAGGATCCCGGTGCCCGAGGCGAGCGTGTAGTCCGCCGGCGTGGCGTAGATGGTGTCGTCCTCCTGGTCCGCGTTGCGGACGGAGACGTCGGCGTTGAGGCCGGTCTTCCCGAGCTGGATGGTGTTGTTCGGGGCGATGCCGCCGGGGTTGGCGTGCGTCTCGTCGTTGACGACGTCCTGCGTCGACGCCACGGGCGCCTCGAAGTTGCCCAGGACGAACGCCAGGTTCTTGCGGTTGATCTCGTCGATCGAGAAGTTGAGCGTCGCCCCGCGCTGCGTCGTCTCGCTGCGGTCCTTCGCCCGCTGGCCGCGGCGCTGGCTGAAGTGGTCGAGCGTCTCGATCAGGGGGGCCAGGGCGGGCCCGACGATGTTGCCCAGGTCGATCCAATCGTCGATCGACGTGGACCCCTTCCGGCGCACGAACAGGCTGACCCCGCCCGCCAGGGTGTAGTTGTCGGGATTGGCGGACCGCTTGTTTCCACCGCTGGCCATGTTCGTCCCCCCTTCAATCCGAGTTCATCTCAGGCGCACGACCGCAAGGAACCGAAGGACGGCCGAGGCATACGCGTGACCGTCCCCCGCCACCGTGAACAGGTCCGGCCTGCTCACCAGGAAGATGCCCTTCGTGATGAAGGCTCCCATGACGGCGCCGCGCGCCGGCGAGGTGGGCCTGACCAGGTACTCCGTCAGCTCCTCGCATAGCTGCTTCGCCCGCTCCGGGACGGCCCCGCAGCGGACGGTCAGCCGGATACGCCACTCCCCGCGACCTCCGCGACCGACGGAGTTTGCGAATCCCTCGCCGACTTCGCTGAATATACCGAGGGTGGGCTCGTTGGCAATATCAAAAGTTGGATAGGCCTGCTTCTGCTCCTCGACCTCCGGCATCCCCTGCACGAACACGTTGCGGCCGCCGACCAGGGTTTGGTTGTTCGGGGACGAGAAGAGGAACCCCGCGGCGATGTGTGACGCCAGGGCCTCCTCGTATCCCTGCAGCAGGATGGAGTTCATCGGGCCCCCTGCACGTATGCGGCCATGAGTCGTCCGATCATCTCGGGGGCCTGCGGACGAAGGGCCTCGACGGTGCTGGTGAAGTAGAAGGTTCCCTTCTGCTTCACGGACTTGACGAGCACGGCCACGACCTCCGGGATGTTCACGGAACGCTTCCCGGAGCTGCGCGTGCAGACGAGCGGGGGCTTACCGACCCGAGGGATCAGGAACGTGTTCGGATCCCCGGGCCGGGCGCCGGGCTTGATCGGAACGAACAGGGCCTTGGCCCGGACGGGCCGGATCGTCCCGCCCTGGTCCCGCATTGCGGCGTAGACCGTGTTGTACCCGCAGACGACCGTCATCGTCCCGTCGGACTCCATGACCGGATCAGTCGCGGCCCACGACCCGCGCAGGCCCGAGCCGCTTCCGCGGGAGAGGCCGACGGGGACCTTCGGGCCGGACTCCATGGCGATCTTGTCGGCGAACTGGGCCAGGGCGTACCGGACCGCGGCCACGGCCACCGCCCCCTGCTTCTCGATGGCGGCCATAGTGGCGTGGATGCCGACCGACACGGCCTTGTCGTCGATCGTGATGAAGGGCTTCGCGGACTGCGATCCTGCCATGGCGATCAGGGCTCCCTCACGACCGAGAGGTCCGCGCGGACGTAGGCCGCGTCGGTAAAGAGCAGCTTCTGGTCCGTCAGGCTGGCGACCCGGTAGACCTCCCCGTTCGACCTGGTCACCCGGTCCTGGAGCTGGATTCCGGGCGCCGACGACCGGTTGAAATTCATCGAGGCGTCCGTCTCGAACTCGACCCCGTCCTGCCCCACGACCCTCCGGCGCGTCCGCTCGATCCGGCACGGGACGGCGCCGGCGACGGTCGTGAACGTGGGCTTGGCCCTGGAGTCCATGGCCGTCAGTCGCTTCACCTGGACGGTCTCGTCGTACATGAGGTCGAACACGCGGACGGCTCCTACCCGAACACGGAGGTCGGATCGCATCCGTGGTCCACGTACCCGACCACGGGCTGCTGCTCGTAGAGCTCGTCGAGCTCCGAGCGGGCCCCGGCCGGGAGCCCGGACTGGTCCGTCTTCCCGTCCGAGCCGCCGAATGACATGGATTGCCCGAGGATCGCGGCCGACGTCACGCCCTCGGCCTGCAGCGTCTTGAGCGTCGTGAGGCTGGGTTGCGTGGACATGTCCAGGAACTCCATGACGGCCTGGAGTACCCCCTCGGGGATCGCCCCCGCCTTGTCGCACGCGCGCGGGAACGCGAGGCGCTGGGTCGACACCAGGCGCAGCTCCCACCGGCGGTACCGGTCCACCAGGCGGGTCGCCCGCTGGAGCATGGCCTCCTTCTGCGGGGTGGTCAGCGCGAGCCAGAGGGCCGAGTTCGGGTACGCGGGCGCGCGCGCGTCCGCGTTGGCGACGGTCATGTAGGAGTTGGCGGAGGCGCCAGAGACGGTGGCGTCGATGGCCATGTCGCGCCTCCGAAAGATTCGTGGTAGCAGGGACGGGAGTCGAACCCGTTTGACGAGCTTATGGGGCTCGCGACTGGCCGTTAGTCTACCCTGCGGCCAGTCAGTAAAACAGAAGGGGCGGAACGGGTCAATCCCCCGTCCCGCCCCAGTTCGTTCAGTCGGGCCTATCGGCCCATGTTTATTCCTAGAGGACGGACGCCGTCGCAAAGACGTCGGGCCGGCGGATGATGGGCAGGCGGACCTTGCCGGCGAACAGGTTGATGCCGGGGGGGTCGTCCGTGACGGTGCTGTACTCGTAGAGGCCCTGGACCTCTGTGAGCGCCTCGCCGTCCTTCGCCACGTCCGTCCCGACCGCCATGTAGTTCTCGGGGCGGGCCGGAGGGGTGAAGATGATCTTCTCGGCCGGGACGTGGAGCGTCACGGGGCCGCCGTCGTTCTGGTAGGTTCCCTCGTAGACGTGCCAGTTCAGGCCGAAGAACCCGGAGATGGTCCCGGTCCGGATCGCCTCGGCGCCGGCGGGGGTCTGGCCGAAGTAGTTCAGGAACGCGTTGTTCTTGAGGATCGCCGCGATGACGTCGCGGGAGGTCCAGGCGTCGGACAGAGCGGCCCCGCTGTCGAGGGCGACGCGCTTCAGGATCCTGGTCAGGTCGTCGATGACGTCGGCGGTCGGGTCGCTCCACAGCGTGGGGATGTTGGCGGCCGGGGTCGCGGGCGCGAACTTGTGGTCCGCGGCGAACCCGTAGTCGATCGAGTGGGCGATGCCGTCGATCGTGATGTTGAGCAGCCCCTGGATCGCCCCGGCGATCATGAACTCGTCCTGCCGGTCGAACACGTTGCGGAGCTGGAGGGTCTCGCGGCCGACCTCGTCCTGGGCGATCCTCTGCCGGTCCATGGTCCCGGGGTTGCGCAGGTCCATGAGGTAGGACCCGGCGATCTGGGTGCTCTTGAAGGACCGCGCCAGGTTAGCGGCGCGCTGGCCGATGACGGACAGCTTGCGCGGCGTGGACTTCGAGTGCTTGCCCTCGAACTGCGCGACGTCGCGCTGGGCGCGCTCGATGTCCCAGGTGATCGACTGGCCGACCACCGACTTCTCGGGCAGGATGCCCGCGTTGACGAGCTTCAGCCCGCCGTCGGTGTCGAAGTCGCGGATCATGTCCGTCAGGGTCGGCTGACGGAGCAGGTCGTTGTCGCGCTGCATGTTCGTCCTCCCGGTCTGATCCGTGTTCTCCGAGTCCGACGTCCCCGCCTACGCGGTCGGGGCGGCGCCCCCGGGCCTAGAGCTTGAAGTCGATCAGCTTGGCGATGTTCCTGCACGCGGTCTTCCGGGCGGGGGCCACGCCGGCGCCCCAGAGGAGGCTGGCGTCGACGACGAACCCGTGGACGACGACGCGGGCCTGCTTGTTCTCCTTGTTCGTCGTCCCGTCGCCCTTGAGCATGTTCACGTCGCCGTAGAGGATGCCGACCTTGCGGATGTCGGCGTCCAGCGGCGCGGAGGCGTGGTTGAGGTCCACGAACTTGCCGAGGTCCGGACCCGCCTCGACCCGGACCAGCACCTTGCCGCCCCTCAGCTTGTGCTGGGATCCGGCGGGCTGCTCGTCGTCGACCGAGTCGGAGACGACGATGGCCCCCTCGGTGGCCAGGTGGCTGTTGTCCGCCAGGAAGGTCCGGCTGGACCCGTAGACCGCCTCGGTAATGCCGGGCATGGCGTCGAATCCACCCGGGTTGATCAACGGGGTGCCCATGTTTCGTTCCTCCGCTCAGTTCCCTTCGGAGCCGGAATCGACGGCGCACGCGGCCGCCGGGTATCGCCGCTGGTTTACTTCTTGTCTTCCTTCCTGGGCTGCACGCGCCGCGCGACGGAGCTGGCCAGCTCGGTGCGCTGCTTCCGGGTCGCCTCGTCGGTCGCCTCCGGGACGGAGCCGGCCATGAGGGAGGTCTTCGGGAGGCCGTTGAGAAGCCGCGTGATGGTGGCGGCGATCGGGAGCGCCTGGTCGATGGCCTTCTGTCCGTCGGCCGAGAGCGCCGTGACGTTGGCCTTCTCGCAGAAGGCCAGGAGGTTCGTGAGCTCGGACTGCATCGCGGGCGGGACGACCCCGGCCTTGATGAGCCCCTCGACCTGCGCCTTCGCCGCGGAGAGGCGCGTGGCGAGCTGGCCCTTCTCGAGCTCCGCGATGCGCCCGAGCAGCTCGCTCTCGCGCTCCGTCGGGTTGGCCTCGGAATTGCCCTTGTCGGAGGGACGCTTCCCGTCCTCGGTGATCTCGACGAGCTTCCCGCCCTCGAGCATCAGGCCGTGCTCGGCGAGGGACGTCCCGAGGGACTCCATCGTCTTGCCGGCCTCGGATGCCTTCGAGACGACCTCGGCCGCCTTGGCGAACACGTCCGCCTCCTTGGCGTCCTCGGCCATTCCCAGCGCCGTCCGCAGCTTCGACAGGTCCATGGTTTTGGCCTCCAGGTTCAGGTCACTGAATCTTGTCAGCCTTTCGGCCGATGTGGACTCACGGCTTCAGGCGGCTCTGCTCGGCCAGCTCGACCAGCGCGCCGGCGACGGCGGAGAGCTCCGCAGAACTCCCCATGCGCGTGAGGGTATCGGGATGGCTGGATTCGTCAATACCCAATTTTCTCGACATCTGGGCGATGAAGGACTCCAGGGAACCCGCGGACAGCCCCACGCTGCGAAGACGCGCCGAAGGAGATCCCCCCCACTGCATCTTCTTCGCGCTCTCGCTGGCGATTGATCTGCGCACCTGCTTCGCGTGGAATGCGCTTCCCTGGACGTTCACTGCGGCCGTCGATTTCTTGATGCGCGTCGCGATCGCCTTCGACTTGGTCGCGGCCTCCTCGGTCATCCCCCGTTGTTTGGCGAAGCTGGAGATCTTTTTCTTCAATCGGGTCACGCGGGCCTGCTCTTCGCGGCCCGACATGATCCCGGCCCGCTTCTTGTTCGTGATCGAGGTGAGTTCGTCCGCGAGCCCGCCCTCGCTCCATCGCCCCGCCTCGTCTCGTGGGTGCTTCGTGGGATCCCAGACGGCCAGGGCCGTGGAGAACGCATCCAGGCTCCCCTGCACCGAGGACTCCGCGGGCCGGAGGACGACGGCCTCCTCGAGCGGATCGGACCCAAGCGGGACGAAGCTTCCCTGGTCCGTGACGACGGGATAGTCGGTCGCGCAGATGTGGGTGATGACCTCGTCATAGGTGTTTCCGGCCTGGTCCTTCCGATCGCGGGAGAGGACGGCCGACACGCCGCGCAGGGTCCCGTTGAGGATCATGTCGCGCGCGCGCGGCTCCGTGGCCTTCACCCGGCTGAACAGGCGATCGCCGAGGAGGACGTAGGGGCCCGGCCAATGGCCGAGGTTGGAGACCGCATCCCAGCGATGCCCGTCCGGAAAGGGGACGGACCCGACGACGCCGAGGTACCGATTGGAGTTCTCGTAAATCTTCCGCAGGCGCTCCGGGGTGATGTCCACGACCTCCCCGGTATCCGGATGCGTCCACTTGCCGACGCGCAGCACGTCCTTGCTGAACTCGTCTCCGCCCTGCTTCGAGAACGCCTCGCCGGCGTAGGGGAGCAGCATGGACCCGGACATCTTGGTTCCCTTCGGGCGCCCGATCACGGCCTTCACCCCCTTGGCGATGTCGATGGTCCGGAAGGACCGGTCCGAGAATTCGGACGGCTCGCGCTGGCGGAGGCGGAAGGACTCCCCGGTCTCGTCGATCTTGGCGGACCCGAAATCGTGATCACGCGCCCACGCGCGTGCGGCCTTCGAGTCCCGGAAGGCGGACTTGGAGAGGATGATGGTCTGGATCTCGGACGCCTTCCGTTCCAGGAGGGTTTCCGTGGCCGACTCCTCGATGGAAAGGCGGGACGTGGACTTCTTGGCGGCGGCCTTTTCGATCAGCTTCCGGATCGCCTTCTTGTAACCCATCCGATTTCCTCCCGATCAGGCGGCGCCCTTCTCGATCCCGGAGTCCTTGGCGCCCTGAGGCATCAGCTCCCCGATCTCGGTCGGGGACAACTCGGCCACCAGCGCCCTCGCTTCCTTCGCCGTTTTACCGAGGAACCTTCTCGGCAACAAGAGCGATTCCTTTCTCCGCTCCTCGATCGCGCCCGGAGACTCCAGGATGGCAACGTATGGCTCGAGGACATGGCGGCAGTTTGGGTGGAACGGAGGTCCACCATTCGGGATGGATGCCAGCTTCGGAAATCCGAGGGGGTCTCGCTCCAGGGGTCCCACGTAATAGACGCGCCCCGCGTAGGGCGTGCATTCGTCTGGTTCGGGCATCAGGTGCCGGCTGATCCGGACGTGGTGCGTCCCGTTCTGCTGAAGGCGCGTGATGGTCGCCACCTTGTGCGCCTCACGCAACTGGGTCCGCGCCACCAGGTCGGCATAGGCCCGGACGGACATCCTCCGGTCCCCGACCTGGATGATCTGCCCGCGGGCGACCCGCTCGAAGGAGTTGTACAGGTCGGCCGAGAATCCCTCTCGGGAGAGCCTGGCGCGGACCTCGGGGGCGACCTTCTTCTGGAGGAGGACGGATGCGATGTCGTCGGAGACCTGGCGGGCCGTCGCCCCCCGCAGGTACCCGGAGACGGTCTGCTCCCGGATCTTCTCCGACTGGTGCAGCGTCACCTGGGTCTGGCGGATGACCGTTCCGATGGCGGCCCGCATCTGGGCCGCGGCCGATCCCATGGTGGACTCCATGGCGGCCGCCACGGCGCGCATCTGGGTCTGATTGATCGGGGTGAAGCTGGTGGCCACCTCCCCGAAGACCTCGCGATCGGTGGAGGAGGCGCGCTCGAGCGATTCCCGAAGCTGGCGGGTGGCCGCCTTGTCGCCCAGCACGTACGCCTGCGGGATCCGCTTCCTGATCCATTTCCGAACGTATCCGGCCTTCTTGGGGTCGAGGTCGTCGATCAGCTTGTTGATCTGGGAGACGAGCGAGGTCGCCCTGGCAGCCGATGCCCGGCTGACGCCGGCGGAGAGTTCCGAGATGATCCGCTCCAGGGTGCGCTGGTAGTGGCCGGAGAGGGCCTCGACGGTTTTCGCGTCGGAGAGGAGGGCGGAGAGCTCGCGCGCGGCGGCCATTGCCCTGGTCTCCTTCCAGAGGGGAGCGGGATACGGGCGCTAGTACGAGAAGGAGGTGACCTGGGACAGCACGTTGATCTCTCCCTTGAGGCACAAGAGGTTGACGTATCCGGCCCCCTCCGTGGCGATGTTCTCGACGGGGTAGACGTCATCGACCTCGTCGTCGGAGAGCAGGCCGAGCATCTGGATACCGGCGCTCCCGGAGACGTCGAAGTCGGACTGGTCCGCCGCGAGATTGCGCTTGTAGCCGGGCAGGTCGTTGGTCGATGCCGTGACGAGGGCCACGTTGGGCCCTGCGGTGAGCTCGCTCCAGAGGTCCATGGCCTCGGGAGCCGCCTCGGCTCCGAAGAGGTCGTCCTCGCAGATGGTCTTGTAGGCGTCGTAGGACGCGAACTTGTTCATCAGCAGAGACACGCGGAGATTGAAGGGGCCGTTCTTGCCAGCCAGACCGAGGTTGTTGACGATGCTCTTCCCGATGAACGCGATCGCCCTGACCGTCGCGCCGACGGAGACTCCTCCGGAGAGTTCCAGGGATCCGACGAGGAGCTGGCGATAGTCCCGGAAGTACTCCTGTAGGGCCTGAACTGGATCGTTGCAGTCTGCGCTCTGGCCCGAGTAGTTCGCGGAGATTCCGCTGGAGATGATCTTCGCGGCTCCGGAGGGTGGGAAGTCTCCGTT
The DNA here is from genome assembly GCA_021372415.1 of Deltaproteobacteria bacterium. Lineage (GTDB taxonomy): Bacteria > Desulfobacterota > Syntrophia > Syntrophales > UBA5619 > JAKAFS01. The sequence continues at coordinate 5,718 of JAJFUM010000185.1, read as the reverse complement.
GCCGACGCCGAATCGCTGGAGCTCGTGCGAGAACCACCGGTCCCCGTGGTACCCGCGCCAGGGACCGGCGGTGTTTCCCCAGAGGCGTTCAGGGGCGTCGTAGTCGTGGGCGACGAGCATCCAGGTCATCGTCTGGACGACGGTCTGGACCTCGTTCAGGTGATCGGAGTAAGTGCGGGTGCCGGACTGTAGGTAGTCGGACTCCGCGAGAGATCCGGCGCGGGCGGGCTTCCGGATCCAGGTCTTTCGGTCGCGCGTGTCGTACACGTACTCCATGAGCCACTGATTGTTGGACACGGTGTAGGGCCACTCGGGGTTGTGGTAGTAGTAGTCGGGCCAGTCGGCCGGATCGGACAGCCAGGGGGCAGGCGCGGCGCGGTCGGCGGTGGTCGGGAGACCGTACTGGACGACGTCGCGGAGGTCCAGGTGGTTTCCGGAGAGGCCGATGCCGAAGAGGTTCCCGACGCACATCCGCAGTCCGCTGACCGCGTCCGGAGCGAAGGTATCGACGACGAGGCGGAGGTGCTGCCCGGAGGTCACGCGAGAGATGGGATCCTCCCCGCCGGCCGGGAGGGCGATGTAGCGGCGGATCGTCGGGCCCTGGACGCTCCCCGGGGTCGAGGGCGATACGTGGGAGATGCGGTCCATGACGGCGGCCTGCATCTCGGCGACCTGCGACGCCTTGATGCGGGAGCCCGGGGCGACCGGGATCTGGACGTAGCCCATGGCTTACTCCCAAGTGGAGAACTGGGAGCAGTGCCAGATGAGGGGGTTCGCGCCGTCCTGGAAGCACAGCACCTTGTCGCCCACGGCCATGTTCTGGGAGGCGACGGGCGCCTCGTTGACGAGCATGACCCCCTGCGGGTTGATGCCCAGAGGTGAGAGCGAGATGTTGGCGGTGTAGACCTTGTGTCCGCCTGGATCGTTCGGGCCGATGCCCGGGAGGACGGGCTGGGCCTGGATCTTGCCGTCCGTGCTATAGACGACAGTCAGAGGGACGGACGACTGCTTCGCCCTGGTGACTCGCAGGTAATTGCTGTATGCGGCAGCAGAGATCGGCTTTCCGAGGCCGTTGATGGTGTCGGCGACCTTCTGGACGATCTCCTCCCATGTGTCGGTGCTGAGGATATCGACAGGTGTGATGCCTGGGGCTGGGGTACCACCCTTGAGGTACCGAAGCTGGATGACGGATTCCGGCTCGTCGTCGTCGACGTCGAGCCCGTCGACGTTCTCGACCATGTCCTCGCCCGTGGGGAGGACCTCCGGGTCTACCGGGGCCATGTCATCGACGGGGGCGAACCCGAGCCCGACGATCTCCGCGATGCCGAGGTTGACCCCGCCGCCGCCACCCCCAGAGGCGTCAATGATGAGCGTGTCGCCCTGGAGGGTGGCTGCCAGGTTTCCACGGAAGGCGATGTTCCTGATGGCGTCGGGGAAGTGCCCCCAGGTTTTTTCGACGGGCTGGCCGGCCTGCCCCGGGACGCCGGGGGCTCCGGTTCCGGTCTCGGGGTCCTCCCAGCCGGCGGCGCCGACCCCACCGACGTCTGTCGAGCCCTTGAAGCCGAGCTTGTGGCCGTCGACGTGGACGCTCTGGAACGGGACCACGCCGTCGATGGTGGTGAGGACGTAGTGGCCGAAGCGGAGGTTGCCGACCTCGCGGTTCGCCTGGTTCGGGCTGTACGACCCCTTGAGATCGGTGATGTCTCCGAAGATAAAGAGCTTGCTCTGGTAGATGGGGATGTCGCCGGCGGCGAGCCCGATGACGGGCCAGCTCACGTCGTCGGCGGTCAGGGTGTTGGCGGTGATCTCGAACTTGACCCGGCCGGGTGCGCCGTCGTTGAGGGCCTGGACCTGGATGGTGACGGATCCGGAGGAGGCGGTCTGCAGCTCGATGGTCTCCGGGAGCTCCTCTTCGCGGAGCAGGAGGGCAGGGGCCTCCCCCTCGCCGACGGGGATCTGCCGGTACATGATGGCTGAGATCGGGGCGCCCGGGACCAGGTCGATGGAGAGGACGCCGGAGTCCCCCTGGCTGATGACGAAGGCGCCGACCGGGGTGACGGCGGCCCCTCCTCCGCTGGACACGAGGCGAGGATCGTCGTCGGTGACGACCCGGTTCGAGTTGTTCGGCGGGCCTGCGGTCCCGGCGAGTGCCTCCTTCTCGTCCTGGGTCGGGATCCTGGAGTCGTTCGCCTTGACGGCCTTGAGGTCGGCGACCTCCCCGTTGGTGGCGAACTGGACGATGCCGGGGGCGTCCTCGGATCCCGGAAGGGCGTTCACGCGGACACGACCTTCTCCGTCGGGCACGGGCTCCAGGCCGTCTCCGAAGTTTATCTTCGTCGCGCCCTCAGCAACGGTCGATCCGTCGTCGAGGATTTCGATACTGCCACCGGTGCTGACGCCGGGGTCGAGGTCTGGCGTGTCGATCAGGACGCGCTTCCAGCGTCCGGGGTTGACTGGGAGGATGTTGGCGGGTCGGATCCAGTTGACTCCGTCGTCTGCCTCCGTGGAGTCGGCCACGAACCGGAAGTTGTCCTCGGTGTCGATCACGAAGACCAGGTCGTCGAGCTCGTGGTGCGTCAGGTCCCGAATCTGCGAGATGGACTGGACGCGGGATGGTTGGTCGGGCATGTCGCGTCCCCTATTCCAGTAACCTCACCGGCGGGGCCGACCCCGGCCGGCGCATCACTCCCATGGCAGCCGCTACTCGAATGCGAGGATGCTGATGCTGATGGGGGCGGCGTCGAGACCGCCTTCCATGCCCACGACGGACTGGAACCCGAGGGCGCTGCCGTTCGTGATGGCGACGTTTCCCATCGTGCCCGGCGCGTCGTTGTTGAGGGCGACCTGGCTGTCGTTCCAGATGGGCGTGATATCTAGGGACGCGGCCCCGTAGATCGCGCTCTCCAAGGCCTGCGCTACGCTGTTCGCGGAGAAGCCGTCGGTGATCTCCACAACCACGTTGCCCGGCGTCACGCCGTCGTAGTCCTTTCCGCCCGACATGCCGGAGACGGAGAAGCCGGGGTCGGCGACGGTGTGCGTGATGGCGATGTTGCCGCTGGTCCCGAAATTCTGGTTCAGGAGCTCGACGACCTTGGTGCCGTACACGCTCCCAGCGCGGATCTGGTAGGACATGTTCCCGTCGATCTGCGTCCGCAGGTTGGCGATGGTGTCCTCGATGTTCGCCTCGATCTGCACCGCGTGGTTTCCTGGCGCCACGGAGGCGTTGTTGTCGAACTCGAACACGACCGGCCCGCCGCCCTGTCCCGCGTCCAGCGTGATGGTCTCTCCGTCGAGGAAGGCGAGGTCTCCGGTGATCGTCCCAGCCGCACGCCTCTGCATGTCGAACTCAAAGGTAACGGCCGGATTCACGCCGTCGTTCAGAACGAAGGTCTCGCCATCCAGGAAGGAGTTGTTCGGGCGGTAGGCGTAGCCCGGTCCCTCGCGGACGTTCAACTGGCCCGAAGCGGGGTTCCCGAGGTTGTTGGCGACGACGGATCCCTTGAGCTTCCCGAGGTCCTCGAGGTCGGTGATGTTGTAGTCGAGGTAGTCGCTGAAGGGCTGATTGTTGTCCCGGCAGACCTTTCCGGCGAGCGGCAGCTCCGTGCCGGTCGCCATCGAGGCGGTCAGGGTGCCGTTGATGTTGTTGTTGAGGATGATGGCCGCAGGGACCATCCCGACGGGAAGGTCGATCTCGAAGGGACCACTCGCGTCGGCGGCGAACTCGTGGGCCAGCACAGCGACCTTGCCAGTTCCGCCACCGCCTCCGCCCGCGAGAAGGGTGTTAAGGGCATCCTTGACCGTGGCCCCGGTCACGTCGGAGTCGTTCGAGAGGTCGGAGGCGGCGGTAGGGACGTCCCCCGTGTTGGCCTTGGCGTCCAGGGCGTCCTGCAGGCCGGTCGTGTCGCTGATGGCGTGGACGTGAGAGACGTCGGCCTTCGCGTCCAGCGAGTCCTGAAGATCCGTCACGTCGGAGATGGCGTGGGAGTGGGAGGTAGGGGCCTTCCCGTCCAGGGCGTCCTGGAGCCCCTCCACGTCGGCGATGACGGTGCCCTCGACGTCCTCGGCCTGCTTCATGACCTTGAGCCAGCGGCCGGGGTCGCCGGCGTCGACGTTTGTGGGACGGATGACCTTCACGCCGTCGTCGGCGGCCGAGGAGGACGACTCGTAGAGGTACGAGTCCCCGACGTCAAGGACGAGGATCTCCTGCTCGTCGTCGTGGTGGACGAGGGCGCGCAGCGCGACGATGTTCCCCACCTGGTTCGGGCTCGGCATGGCATCCTCCGTTCGTGAAGAAAGATTTTACGGGCGCTCGCCGCGCTCCTCGCCTAAGTCGGTCCTACTCGAGCGCCAGGTACTGGATGACGTCGCCGGCGACGGGGTTGGTCGCCCCGTCGAAGTCGACGATGATCCGCTTCTGCGCGTCCACGGTGACGAGGCTGGTGACGGCCTTGAGCAGCCCCGCGGCCGAACGGACCTCGACCTGGATTGCCGTGGGGGCGTTCTGCAGCGAGGTCTCGATGCTGCAGGCGCCGGCCGCGACGTCCAAGGCGGTCACGACGTGGCTCCCCCGGGCGATGGTGCGCCGGCCGGGGTTGGAGCCGCCCGCCAGGTTCCCGCCCGTGGGCGCGATGATGTTGGCCGGGTTCGCCATCGTGGTCGTGAAGACCACGTTGGAGAGGGCCCCGCGGGCGGTGGCCACGAGGCGGGCCACCTTGTTGTCGATCGCGTCGACGTGGGCCTCGACGGGGACCGACGGGGGGTTCGCGGTGAGGGCCGCGATCAGGTTCGTGATCGACGCGGCCTCGCTGCCGCCGATGGTGACGAGGATGTTCCCCGGGGTGACGGCCGCGTTGTTGTCCCACTCGAAGGTCTTGTCGCCGATGACGACGAGCTCGCCGTCGGCCAGGCCCGCGTTGCTGCCGACGCGGACGGCGCCCTGGGCCTTGCTGCCGAAGTGCTGGATCCAGGAAGGCATGGTTGTTCCTCCGCTCCAAGCGCGAGGATTTTGCGGTCGCGCTAGTTACCCTCTTCGAGAACACCTCGTTGAGTCAGCTCGTCCGCGATCGCGCGCTCGTCAGGTATACCGATTTCGTCCTGATCGTCAATACCGGAATCCGGAGACCCGTTTTCCGGGTCGTCATTTCCGGTGGATTCCTCGCGCTCCTCGACCTCGGAGGCCGAGAGCATCGGGAGCTCCAGCGCAGCGGCGATCGCCGGGAGATCGAGCCGGCGCAGGATCCCGCTCTGCTTCTCCTCCGGCAGGGTCGGGTCGGTCGCCATGACGGCCTTCATGACCTCGAAGAGGACCTGCTTTTTCTCGTTCGTGAGGCCCCCCGCCTTGATCCGGACGGGCGTCTTGTCGAGGGCGTCGGGCCCGAAGTTGTACAGGACGAGCGGGTCCACCACCTGCGGCTCGATCACGTCGCTGATGAATTCCTTCTGGATGTCCTCGAGCGTCGAGGCCAGCACGTTGGCGTGGACCTCCGCCTGGGCGTAGGACCCCGTCCCCTCCCCGGAGGTGGCGGAGCGGTCCGGGATCAGGAGGCCGCGCAGGATCTGGGTGGAGAGATCCGACAGGACTCCCTGGAACATGTCCCCCCTCTTGTCGTCAGAGAGGAATCCCACGTCCCAGAGGTCTTCCCCGGTCTGCGTCTTAGAGTTCGGGAGGTAGACCAGCCCGGCGTTCTTCACGGCCTGGAGCTGCTCGGCCATGTGGTC
>JAJFUM010000178.1 GCA_021372415.1 Deltaproteobacteria bacterium | reverse complement strand
ATCCTTCCCCCGGCAATAGTCACGGAAATTGTTGACCGCCGTGAAGAACTCCCTCATCAGGACGACCCAGGCATAGCGGCCTCGCCTCGTCAGGACGAGTTCATCCCCACGCCAGGCAAGGGCACCCATCAGCGTAAAGGCCAGAAAGTCCGGCCAGAGCAGCCGCCAGAGGCGGCCGCCGTATTTCGCTCGGAGCTCCGACCGGTTCATCCGGGTCGCAAAGAGTCCCATGAGGAAATCATAACGGATCCGGTCCCTCTCGGAAAAGACACGGGCGGCCGCCAGCGGCAGTTCGCCTTTTTCGACCTGCGCAACGTAGCCGCCGATGTCGAAGGTGTTGGCGTAGCAGACCCCTCCCAGATAGCCGATCGAACCGCTGCCGAGTCCCGCATACTCGCCGTAATCGACAATGTACTCGTCGATCATGGCGGGCTTCCTGGAGAAGCACCAGGCCGACGAGAAGCGGTACGGCGGCACGAGACGCCGGGCGATCTGGTGGTAGAAACGTTTCTCCTGCCTTGGGTCCACGCGGCCCAGGGTTTCGGCCACCTTCCGGCGGGTCATGTCAGAGACCATCAGGGGATAGAAGGTCACCTGGTCGATCCCGATCCCGAGGAGGGTCTCCAGGTCCCGCTCGAGCGTGGCCTCGCTCTGGGTCGGGAAATTGAAGATCATGTCGGCATTGAGCGTCCCGAAACGGCCCATGGTCTCCCGGAGACGCCCGGCCACGGCCTCGCCGCTTCCGTACTTATCGTAGCGGTCCATCCGCTTCAAAAGATCATCGTCGAAACTCTGGACCCCGACGGAGAGCCGGTTGACACCGGCCCGCTCAAGGGCCTTGAGGCGCTCCTCGGTCAGGTGGTTCGGGTTGGTCTCGACCGACACCTCCCGCAGGGAAAAGACCTCCCGGGCCAGGGCGATCGTTTCGACCAACTCGTCGACCAGGACCGTCGGTGTCCCGCCGCCGATGTAAGCCCCCTGGAAGTCATACCCCCGGTCACGGTAGAGAAGGAGCTCCCGTCTGAGGGCCCCGAAATAGCTGCGGCAGACCTCCTCCTCAAAGGGGACGCGGTTGAAAGAGCAATAGGGACAGAGCCGCTCGCAGAAAGGGATATGGAGATACAGAAGCCTGGGCCTCGACGCTCCCGGGGGCGGGACATGGGGCGTTCCCCCGTCCTCGAAACGAATCGCCCGCGAGAATTCGCGCCTGGCCCTCTGTGCGATGATGGAATAAACCAATCGGGTGCTCCAGACTTCAGAAATTCATCTGTGGTCCCGCAGCCGTCCGCAACGGGGAGGCCGCGAAAACCTTTAAAGAACTAACAGACCTCGCCGGATTTGGCAAGGAGGGATTTGGAGAAGGCCTTGAAATCACAATCCGGGAGTGCTATTTTACGGATCTGGATGGGATCGGATCGGCCCCGAGGGGCCGCCGCCTCCGCCTCAAGAGTCCCCGCCGACGGGGCGGGGTTTCGTTCAATTGCGCCCTTCATCCCGGCCTGCAAGGCTGCATTTACGGGTTGCGTTTCCGGTCGAGAATCGGGAAGGAAGTCAAAGATGTCCAATCGCAAAATTCTGACCCTCTGGAATGAGGGACAGCTCAATGAGGAGGATACCCGGATCCTCCGGACCCCCTCCAAGGATACCCCGCTCCCCTTCGATGCGGCCACCCGGGCCCTCGTCCAAGCCCTGGCAGAGGCCTTTCTGGAGCGGGACGACGCAGTAGGTCTGGCCGCCCCGCAAATCGGCGTCGGCAAGAGGATCATCGCCTTCAGGAGCCGAGGATTCGACGAGAAGGACCCGGAGCGCCGCAAGGAGGATTTCGAGATCCTCATCAACCCCCGGATCACCCAGAGGCGCGGGGATTTGGTCGTGGCGGAGGAGGGATGCCTCTCCTGTCCGGAGATCCGCGTCGAGATCGGGCGCTATCCCGAGATCAAGGTCCGGGGTTACGACCCGGAGGGTCGGAAGGTCAACAAGCGCTACCTCGATTTCGCCGCCCGCGTTGTCCAGCACGAGATCGACCATCTCGACGGGAAATTGATCGTCGACTACGAGGGATCGGTCATCATCCCGAAGAAAAGGCAGAATTTCTTCGAAAAGCTCTTCAGCGAGGGAGAAAAAGAAATTCCCCAGCCCTGACAAGGGGGCCGGGGAAGGAGTCGTTACCCGACGAAGCATTGAAGGGCTCGACCACCGGCATGGCGAAAAGGGTCACCAGGAATGTTCAAAAGTTGATGGAGAAAACGCCTCGCGCAGATGGAGCTGCCGATACCGTTGCATCAGCAAAAACGATGGTCGGGCCCCTGGACCTTAAGACAGCCGAGACGGAACCCGGCGACGATTCCCTCTGCCCGCCACCCTGCACGTCACATAAGCACAAGATGCCTTCGCCAGGACCACCCAGATCGCCAGGCTCAAGATCTGTAACAGGATCATTATCCGCATTGCCACCCTACCCCATAAACGAAATTTCCGTCGGCCGGATACCGGCCTCCTGTTAAAGGTATCGGCCTGTCCCGGTTGAAACTTGAGGGAACGGTTCCTCTGCCCCGTCAGATCGATTTTCGCCAGGCGAGGCGCTGTTCCAGCCAGCGGGAGAGGGTCGTGAAGGCAAAGCAGATGATGAAATAGATCACAGCGATGAACAAAAAGATCTCGGTGGGAAAGATCATCGTCCGGTTGTTGACCTGGGTCGCCACATGGGTCAGTTCGGAAACCCCGACGATGTAGGCCAGCGAAGTGTCCTTGATCATCGAGACAAACTGGTTCACAAAGGAGGGGATCATGTTCCTGAGGGCCTGGGGCAGGATGATGTAGAGCATGGCCTGCCTCGGAAAGAGGCCCGTCGAGAGGGCCGCCTCCATCTGTCCCCGGGGGATCCCCTCGATCCCCGCCTGGACGATCTGGGACATGTAGGCCGAGG
>JAJFUM010000173.1 GCA_021372415.1 Deltaproteobacteria bacterium | reverse complement strand
GTCGCGATCCCGACCGCCATCCTGGCCGCGCTGATGCTCAGCTTCAACATCATGGCCGACGGACTCAGGGATGCCTTTGACCCGAAGATGAAAGGGATCTAGGTGATGATCACGGAAAACAGAGAGCGAATTCTATCCATTAATGACCTTGATATTTCCTTTGCCACCTCATCAGGCCAGCTCCATGCGCTGCGTGGCATCAAGCTCGATCTGTTCCGGGGCGAGACGGTCGCCATCGTCGGAGAGAGCGGCTCCGGGAAAAGCGTCACGGCGAAGGCGATCATGGGCATCCTGAGCGCCAACGGGAAGATCAACTCCGGCTCGATCGTGTATCGCCACGTCGCTGGGGACGGCAGCGCCAGGGAATACGACATCGTAAAAATGACGCAGAAGGAAGTGCGCTCCGAGATCTGCGGAAAGCGGATCGCGATGGTATTCCAGGACCCGATGACATCGCTCAACCCGACCATGACCATCGGGAAACAGATCATGGAGGCCATGCGCTACCACTACGGGAAAACCCGGGCGCAGGCGAGATCCAGGGCCCAGGAACTGCTTTCGCTGGTCGGCATCGACAACCCCGCAAGAAGGATGCGGCAGTATCCCAACGAGCTGTCAGGCGGCATGCGCCAGCGTGTCGTCATCGCGATCGCCCTTTCCTGCGATCCGGATATCCTCATCTGCGACGAGCCGACGACCGCACTGGATGTCACGGTCCAGGCGCGCATCCTGGAGCTCATCAAGGACATTCAGCGCAAGACCCATGTCACGGTCATCTACATCACGCACAACCTGGGCGTGGTAGCCAAGGTGGCCGACTATGTGGCCGTCATGTATGCGGGGCGGATCATCGAAAAAGGGGAGATAGACGAAATCTTCTACGACCCCAGACATCCCTATACGTGGGGACTCCTTTCTTCCCTTCCTGACACGACAACGACATCAGACCGGCTCTACTCGATACCGGGAAATCCGATCAACCTTCTCAACGAGTTCCCGGGCGACGCGTTTGCGCCAAGGAACGAATTCGCGCTCAATATCGATTATCGGCTCCCGCCCCCCATGTTCGACGTGGGCGGCAGGCATAGGGTCGCCTCGTGGCTGGCGCATGAATCCGCACCCAGAGTGGAAATGCCCAAGAACCTGCGCAAGAGGATTGATGCAATCATCTTGGAGAAAACGCTTGATGACTGACCACCCTATTCTAAAAGTAGAAGTCCTAAAACAGCATTTCAGGATAAGCCGCAATTTCACCGTCAAAGCGGTGGAGGGCGTCAGCTTCGAGATATGCAAGGGCGAGACCTACGGCCTCGTGGGTGAGAGCGGTTCCGGCAAGTCCACGATCGGAAGGTCCATCATCAGGCTCTACAGACCCACCTCGGGCAGGGTGGTCTTCGATGGCGTCGAGATATCCGGGAAGCTTGACCCTCACGCGAAGAGACACTTGCGGACCGGGATGCAGATGATTTTCCAGGACCCCATGGCTTCTTTGAATCCTCGGAAAAAGGTGATTGACATCATTGCCGAGGGCTTGGATAACCACCGGCTTTATGCGGATGCCAAAGAACGTGAAGAGAAAGTGCTCGCCATCCTGGGTAAAGTTGGCCTTTCACGTGAAAATGCGAAGCGTTATCCGCACCAGTTCTCGGGTGGTCAAAGGCAGCGCATCGGCATTGCCCGCGCTCTCATCATGAATCCGAGCCTCATCATCGCGGACGAGGCGATCAGCGCCCTGGACGTGTCCATCCAATCCCAGATCGTGAACCTGATGAAAGACATCCAGAAAGAGACAGGCATTACGTACTTGTTTATCGCCCACGATCTTTCCATGGTGCGGTATATCTCCGACAGGATCGGTGTGCTTCATCGAGGTCACCTGGTCGAAACGGGGAGGACCCAGGAGATCTTCAACAGGCCCATTCATCCCTATACGATTTCTCTTCTATCGGCCATACCCAGGCCGGATCCAAGGACCGCTCGCCTATCGAAATCCCTGCCCTACGATTACGAGACGAGTGGAATCGACTATGCCAGGGGAAGGGTGCAACACGTTTCAGGGGATCATCACGTTCTGGCGACTGACGAAGAATTCACACGCTGGACGGCTACGAGGTTGTGCTCCTGATGGCCATGGCCTCGTTGGGTGGCTGGCATGCATTTGGCTACATAACAGGTAGTCAATACGAGGAAATAGCCGGATCGAGAGATTGTTACAACGCCTTCAACCCGGATTCCGCACTTGGATCCAATGGACGAGTCGGGCGACATCCAAAACGGAGCCCTTGGCGTCATAAGTTCTGATTATTGACAGAGTCGCGCGAATTGCCCGTGCGCCAGGCTGGGCTGCGGCGATATGGACGCCGTGGCGGCTCCGTGGGATGTTGAAGTCATTCCCTGGCCTTCGGACCGGGGGAGGCCTCTTCGAGGCATCCAAGGTCACCAGGAAAGGAATGAGCACCATGAAGAAAGTCTTCCTCTTCGGCAGCGAACAGTGCCCCGACTGCATCACCATGAAGGAGTTCCTCGACGCCCACCAGGTCCGCTACTCGTTCATCGACATCCTGGGCAGCCTGGGCAAGCTGAAGATGTTCCTGAAGTACCGGGATACCGTGAAGGAATTCGAGAAGGTCAGGGAGAAGGGGAGCATCGGCATCCCGTTCCTCATCGTGAACGATGGGGAGTGGTACACCTTGGACGCGCCCTCCGAGGCGATGCTTCCCCGCCTGAAGGACTGAACCTGGGGCAGGCGGGCCCGGGCGCGAAGCTCGCCGCGCCGGTTCAGGTCCTGTCCCATTCCTCCGCGGCCCGGAAGCTGTGGTAGCGTTCGCGTCCCAGGACCACATGGTCCGCCAAGGGGACCCCGAGGGATTCTCCGGCAGCCCTCAGCCGGTGGGTGAGCTGGATATCCTCCCGGCTGGGGGCGGGATCCCCGGATGGGTGATTGTGGAAGGCCAGGGCCGTCGTGGCTCCGAAGCGCAGAGCCTCCCGGAAGAACTCCCTGGGGGAGATCAGCGTGCCGGTGCTGGTCCCCTGGCTGAGGATCCTCTCCGCCAGCAGCTCGCCTTTCGCGTTGAGGGCCAGCAGGCCGAACCGTTCCTCCGTCCACCCCTGGCACCGGGTCAGGAGATAGTCCCCGGCCGATCGGGGCGAGGTGATCTTCGGTCTGGTCGGGCCGCGCTGGGACCGGCGGCAGAGTTCCTGGGCGGCCCATAACTGGCAGGCCCGGGCCGGTCCGATCCCGGGCATGGACACCCATTCCTGGAGTCCCTGGACCATGACGCCCGAGAGCCCTCCGCAGTGGCTCAGGACCTGCTGTGCGAGGTCCACGGCGCTGCAGCCCCGGTGACCCGAGCCCCACAGGAGGGCCAGCAGCTCCGCTTCGCTCAGTTCCTCCCCATGCCCGGCCATGAGCCGTTCCCGGGGGCGCTGGTCTGGTGAAAGCTCCGTGATCTTCATGTCAACACAGGTTCCATTTCTTGTTGCTCCG
>JAJFUM010000163.1 GCA_021372415.1 Deltaproteobacteria bacterium | reverse complement strand
GCGAACACCCGTCGTGAAGGGCTACCACCAGCTGCGAACCCGGAAGTCCGGGCATTTCCGCTTCGTCGAGGTTCACATCAAGGTGGACTCGGCGATGACCGTCGAGGCCTCCCACCGCATCACGCAGGAGTTTGCCCGGGCGATCCGGGAGCGCTTCCCCGGCGCGAGCGTCACCACCCACGTCGAACCCTGCGATGGGTCCTGCGGTCCGCGATGCCTGGAGGGGTGCCTGCTGACGGAAAGGGAGCGAGGCGGTCTGACAGCCAGGCCGATGAACTGAGATGACTGGCCGGAATCGTCCAGGGGGTCTTCATGGCCCTCTGTTTCATCCCCGGTTGATTTCTGGTAATCTGATCCTCATTGAAAGGATGAGAAAGGAGGCGGAAGATATGAGGAGATACGTCGTTTCGGCCTGGATCGTGATCCTTGTGGTCCTGGTTTCCGGATGCGCCTCGCTGTTCTGGATGGGGGAGAAGCCCCACGTCGACATCGTGAACATCACGCCGAAAGAGATGCGGCTCCTGGAGCAGACATTCCTGATGGAACTCCGCATCCAGAACCCCACGGAAACGGACCTGGACATCACCGGCATGTCCTTCGAACTCGAGATCAACGGGCAGCCTTTCGCCCGGGGGGTCTCCAACCAGAGCCTGAAGGTCGAGCGCCTGAGCACCCAGCTCGTCCAGGTGGATGCCTACACGGGGCTCGTCAGCATCCTGCGGCAACTCTCTGAGGCCAAGAAGGGGAGCTCCGCCTCGGGATTCAAGTACCGGCTCAAGGGGTCGATCCACACGGGCGCCCCGTCCTTCCGGATTCCCTTCGACGAGACGGGGGAATTCAAGTAAGACCGTGATCCGTGGCTGGTGGCCAGTGAAAAAAAGGGATTCGGGCTTCCTGAATCCGGATTCGGGATGCCCAATTCCCAGTGCCGACTACCCAATTGCTGCCGCTCCGCGTCTTAATGGACGGCAGGAACATGGTGGCGCCCCCCTGCAATAAACCCAATCCTTATCAGCAACACACCCTCAATTTTATCTGAGATCAGCCGACAATAAATAGTGGATTTCTTTCCGTGGCGGATGGGTATGCAAGGGGCACCCCCCTGCCTGCGATATAAACCGGAGTGCAGAAGATGCTGAAAATCCTCATCGGCCTCATCCTGATTCTGCTGTTATTCGTTGTCCTTTTCTTCAACAAGCTCAAGGAGGCGCTCAGCACCGGAGGCATGGCCGTCCTGCTGGCGATCATCGTCTGTCTCTCCGGTGCAACAGCCTGGCTGGGGTTTGCGGACAAAGGCAAGACGGGCACGGCAGCCGTCTCGGCAGGCAAGGCAGACCCTCCCGTTGCCGAAGCGCCCGTTCAGACCGTCATCACCCCTGGCGACGGGACCCCCGGAGCCCCTTCGAGGCAGACGACGGCAGGGGAGGGTGCCCTGAGCGTGCAGGAGATCTACGAGAGGGTCAGCCCCTCCGTTGTCGTTGTATACAACATCAATGAATCCGGGAAGATACGCGCTCACGGGACGGGGTTTTTCATCGATCCCTGGGGGATGGTGGCAACCAATTATCATGTTGTCGAGGGGGCTTCGTCACTCAAGATCAAAACGAAAGGCGGCGCGACGATGGACATCCGGGGAATCGCAGCCGCCGATGCGGAGAACGATGTCGTCATCCTGTCCGCCATCCTGCCCATTGACAGCATCAGGACCCTCAAGATGACCCCATCGCTGCCGCAGGTGGGCGACAAGATCGTGGTCATCGGAACGCCCTATCACCCCCAACTGGCGCATACCATCACCGACGGCCTCGTTTCCGCTGTGCGCCCGGTGGCCGGCGGCAAGCGACTGATCCAGATCTCGGCGCCCATCTCCCCGGGCTCGAGCGGGAGTCCCGTTGTGAACACGAAGGGAGAGGTTGTTGGCATCGCGACGCGCGTTCATCGACAGGCCTCCCACATCGGGATCGCCGTGCCGGGGGAGATCATATCGGGCCTCATCCCCGCCTCTCCATTTCCCGTGGCGAGCCTGCCCGTCCTCTACGCCGGGCAAGGGGTGGCGGGAGGTGATCCGGTGCCGCAGCCGGGCGATGTGCAGCGCAGGATGGAAGAGGAGCGGCGCAAGGCCCTGGAACAGCAGGCAAGGGTCCAGGAGGAGCGCAGGCGGTGGCGCGAACAGCAGCTCGGCGAAGCGGCCGACCTTCTCGACAAGGCAAGGCACAATATGAGCTTCGATCGCCACGAAATCGCTTTCGGCCAATTCTATAGAGCCCTCCAGATCTTCCGGGGCATGGGGGAGACACAGGGCA
>JAJFUM010000157.1 GCA_021372415.1 Deltaproteobacteria bacterium | reverse complement strand
CAGCGGGTCCGTCCCGAAGGGATGGGCCGCTGACGGGGCATCCAGGACCCGCCTCAGGTCGATGGCATTGGGATCATGGGGGGCCAAGAGGGGCGCCAGGAGCGAGACGGCAAACAGGAGCAGGACGATGACGCCCCCGGCAAGGGCCATCGGGTTCTTCATAAATCTCTTGAGAAATTCCCTTCCCATCGATCCTCTCAGGAAACCCGGATCCGCGGATCGGCAACGGCGTAGGAGACGTCGGCGATCAGATTTCCCGCCAGCGTCAGAACGGCCCCGATGAAGAGGATCCCCATGACCACCGGATAGTCCCGGGCCATCACAGATAGGTAAAAAAGCTGGCCCATCCCGGGGATGGCGAAAATCGTCTCGAAGATCACGCTCCCGCCGATGAGTCCCGGCACCGATAGTCCCAAGATGGTGATGACGGGCAGGAGGGCGTTTCTCAGGGCGTGCCGGTAGATCACGGCCCGCTCGGACAGCCCCTTGGCCCGGGCCGTCATGATGTAGTCCTGGCGGATCACCTCCAGCATGTTCGCCCGCATGTACCGTGAGAGTCCAGCAAGTCCCCCGAAGGCGGAGAGCGTCACCGGCAGGATCAAATGGCGGACCCAATCCCAGGCGGCCATCGCCGGCGGCAGATACTCATGGTTCAGGGAGCGGATCCCCGAGACGGGTAGCCACCCCAGTTGAATGCCGAAGAGGATCATGAGCAGAAGGGCAAGCCAGAAGGTCGGGACGGCGAACCCCACAAAGACGAAAACCGACGTGATCCGATCGAAGAGGGAGTCCTGGCGGACGGCGGAAAGGACCCCGAGGGGAATCGCCACGGCCAGGATCAGGGTCATGGACAGGACATTCAGGAGGATCGTAATGGGAAGCCGCTCCAGGATTTTGTCGGCCACCGGCCGGCGGTCCGCCGAGAAGGAGACCCCCAGATCGAGGAGGACGAGTCTCCCCACCCACTTGAGGTACTGCACGTGCAGGGGTTTGTCCAGGTCGTACATCGCCCGGAGGCGTTCCTGCATCTCGATGGAGGCGCGCGGGTTCATCTGGGTCTGAAGGTCCGTGGGGGAGCCGGGGGCCAGGTGCATGACGGCAAAGCAAACGACGGTGATTCCCACCAGAAGCGGGGCCATGAAGAGCAGTCTTTTGAAGATGTACCGGAGCATCGCCCGTCCCCAGCAACCGACCCGATCGGGCTGAAAAGGCCTTCTACAGGCCCTCCAGCAGATTCATCGTCCGGATATTCTCCAGCATCCGCCGGAGATTTTCCTTGGAATGGGATTCCAGAGTGAGGATCGGTTTGAGCCCCCTGGCACGGAGGATCCCCAAGAATTCCCCAAAGGGGAAGCTCCCTTCCCCCACCGGCAGATGCTCATCAGCCGAGCCGTGGTTGTCGTGCAGATGGATCTCGCCGAGCACCCCGCCCAGGGCGTCCATCCAGTCCGCGGGCGGCACCCTGCCGAAGGTGTTGGCGTGGCCGGTGTCGAAACAGAAACGGACCTGGGGCGAATCGAGGGCGTCGATAAGGGGACGGAGCTGATCGGGACCGGTTTCGTAAACATTCTCCAGGGCGATGATCGTCCCTGTTCCCCGAAGGGTTGACAGCAGGGTCCGCCAGGTTTCGAGGCTGTTGTCGAGCCACTGCCGGCTGACGGAGGCATAGTACCGTGAATCGAAAGAGGGATGACAGACAACGGAAAGGGGTCTGAACCAGGGGACCAGATCGAAGACCCTGCGGAGCCTTTCCAGTGTCAGCCTCCGAATGGAAGGATCGATCGCTCCAGGGCGCAGGTCCATAAAGGGGGCATGAAAGGTCACCGAAAGCCCCGCATCGGAGAGGCGATCTGCCGTCGCCCGGTAATCGGCGTCCCGGAAACGATCCAGGTCAATGTGGTTGAAACCGATCTCTGGATTGATCCGTTCGCCGATCACCCAGTCCAACAGTTCCTCCCTCAACCGGCCGTAGGGAACGTGCACCTGGACTTTCTTGAGGATCTCGCGCATAGGATACCGCCAAATGTTCAATCCCGTGCCGTTTACCACAGTACCCCCCTTTTCACAACCGCCAATTCGGACCGGATGGTCATTGACAGAACGCCATGGCTCTGCTAGTAAAATTCAAGTGGACCCGATTCCCCTTGAGGGGGGACGGGAGAGGCCGGAGCAGACCCCCGGCAGATAAGGAGACGGATTGGTCAAAAAAACGGAAGTCGACTCCCGTAAAAGGGCGCTCTGGTGCGTCAACGCATCCCTCGAGAAAAAGGCCAAAGGCCTGGTCGTCCTGAGGGTCAAGGAGATATCGGATTTCGCCGATTACTTCATCATCTGCAGCGGGACCTCGGACAGGCAGGTCCGGGCCATCGCGTCGTCGATTCAGGAGAGTCTGAAAAAGTCGGATATCCTGCCCCTGGGTATCGAGGGGGAAACGGCGGGACGATGGGTCCTCATGGACTACGACGACGTGATCATCCATATTTTCCATGAGTCCGTCCGGTCCTTCTACGAGTTGGAGAGACTCTGGTCGGAGGCACCGCAGATGGCCATTCCCGATGAAACCACTTCCCTCAAGGCGCTGCCCAGGGGGATTTGACCTTGAAAGGGATCCTGACCGGGATCACCGACTTGGTCTTTCCGCCCCGTTGCCTCACCTGCGGGAGCATCCTGGAGGAACACGGCCCCCTCCCCCTGTGTCCCGCCTGCGAGGCGGGAATCCGCCACATCCGTTCCCCCCTCTGTCCCTGTTGCGGCATCCCCTTCCCCTCAACGGAAGGGCCGGACCACCTCTGCGGGGACTGCCTGACGGCCGAAAGGCCCTACGCCCTCGCCCGTTCGGTGGGGCGCTACGAGGGAACGCTTCTCGAAGCCATCCATCTGTTCAAATACCGGGGGAAGCCCGGCGCCGGGAAGGTCCTGGGAAAGATCATGGCCGACTTTGCCGGTTCCATATGGGACATGGAAGCCTTCTCCCTGATCGTTCCGGTGCCGCTGCACAGCAAACGCCTCCGGCAGCGGGGATTCAACCAGGCCGTGATCCTGGCCCGGGTGATCGCCAAACGGTTCGCCCTTCCCCTGGATTTCACGACGCTCAAGCGGACCCTCCCCACGGTCCCGCAGGTGGGTCTGGGACGCCAGGAACGGTCGGCCAACGTGCGCGGCGCCTTTTCGGCTGTCAGACCTGAGCGTATCGCCGGCCGGAGGCTCCTTTTGGTGGATGACGTGTACACCACGGGAAACACCCTGGCGGAGTGCGCGTCGGTCCTTATGAGGGCCGGAGCAGAGGCTGTGGCCGTTCTGACCCTGGCCCGGGCCGTTCCCGATCCGGGCGGTTCCGTGGAAGCGTCGCACGCCGCATCATGCAGCAGGCCGCTTAACCCGGAGAACTTTAACGATTGGAGGAGTTGATCGGATGAAAAAGGTCCTGTCTCGTGCGGATTTGAAGAGGGAGGTGGAACGCCTCCGGGCCGAGGGAAAGCGAATCGCCTTCACCAACGGTTGCTTCGACATCCTGCATGTGGGCCATTGCCAGTACCTGCGGGAGGCCCGAAAACAGGGAGACCTCCTGATCCTGGCCCTCAACAGCGACGCCTCTGTCCGGGCGATCAAGGGACCGAAGCGGCCGCTGGTCCCCCAGCAGGAGCGGGCGGAAATCGTCGCATCTTTGGAAGCCGTCGATTACGTGACGATTTTCGACGAATCGACCCCGCTGGAACTCATCGAGCTGTTCCGCCCTGATGTCCTGGTCAAGGGGGCGGACTGGAAGGAGGAGGACGTCGTTGGGGGAGATGCCGTAAGGTCCTGGGGAGGCAGGGTCGTCCTGATCCCCATGACCGAAGGGGCTTCCACCACCAACATCGTCGAGAGAATCCTCCAAGTCTATGGAAAGGGCTAAGGTTCTCACCGTCCCCGCATTTTTTTCTTTACAAATTTCCCGGCATCATGTAAGAGGGTTTCCCCAAATCTGCATCATGATAGAGGATGGTGAGAACGGTGCCGAAAGCGATGATGAAACCCGAAAAGATCGAGTTCTTCAGGTATATGCTGACCCAGAAGATCAACGAACTCCTGGACGAGGCGGGAAAGACCGTGTCGGAGATGACCAGTGGTACCAAGGAGAACTACCCCGACCCCAATGACCGGGCTTCCCTTGAATCGGACCGCAACTTTGAGTTGAGGATACGGGACCGGGAAAGAAAGCTGATCATCAAGATGCAGGAGGCCATCAAACGGATGGACGACGGCGTCTTCGGGATCTGTGAAGTATGCGGCGGACCGATCTCTGAAAAACGGCTCATGGCCAGACCCGTGACCACCCTCTGCATCGACTGCAAGATGAAGCAGGAAAAGATGGAAAAGCTCAAAGGGGAATGACCGCCGCCCCTCCCACCCCTCCGCTCGGCGACGCGGTTGCCTTCCAATCCCCCTGATTCTCCCGGCACGGGAGGACCCAAGGGGCTTTTTGCAGGACCATGCCGGATGTTTGTCAGGGTTGCCATCCAGATCCCTTCACCGAAGACTTTTACCTATACCGTTCCTGAAGCCCTCATCCCATCGGTTTCCCTTGGGAAAAGGGTCCTCGTTCCTTTTGGAAGGCGGAGGGTGACCGGCTTCATCGTGGAGATCCAGCCCGAGGCCCCTCAGGACCAGGAGCTCCGCGAAATCATCGAGCTCCCCGATCCGGAACCTCTCTTCGATCCAGACGAATTGAGTTTCTACGAATGGGTTTCCCGTTACTACCTCCATTCCCTGGGAAAAGTCCTTGGCGAGATCCTCCCCGGGGGAATCGACGTCCGGAGCGATCGTTGGCTTCGCCTTTCTGGAAAGGCCATCGATTCCGAGGAACGTCTCTCCGTTGTGCAGAGGGAAATCCTGGATCGGGTCGGCCAATGCCCGGAGGGCCTCTCCCTGAACCGCCTCCGCAGGGCGATGGGGAAAAAAGACCTCTACGGCGAACTTCGCCTTCTCGAGATGGAGGACCTCGTCGTTTCCGAGGAAAGGTTGAACCGACCGGCGGTAAGGATGAAAAAAGAACGATGGGTCCACCTGAACCGGTCAATCGCCCCCCGCAAGGACCTCACGGTCAAACAGCGGGCCATCGTGACGGCCCTCGGAGAGGGCGAGCTGCCGGTCGCGGCGCTGAACAACCGCGTCAGGAACGCAGCGGCCTCCCTCAGAACCATGGAGGGCAAGGAGATCGTCCGTCTCTATGACAAGGAGGTCCTCCGCCACTTCGGACCTGTGGCGGAGATCGGAAGCAAGGGAAACGGCATTATCCTGAACGGTGCACAGTCCGCAGCCCTTGATGAGATCCGAAGATACATGGCGAGCCGGCGTTACTCCCCCTGCCTCCTCCACGGCGTGACGGGAAGCGGCAAGACCGAGATCTACCTCCGGGCCGTCGCCGAAGCGCTCCGGGAAGACGGCGGTGTCCTCTATCTCGTCCCGGAGATCTCCCTGACGGCGCAGCTCCTGACAAGGATTTGCGGCCGCTTTCCGGAAGGAGCGATCGCGGTTCTCCACAGCGGCATCCCCAGAGGCGCCAGGTACGATCAGTGGCGGCGGATCCGGCGCGGGGAGGCCCGGATCGTCGTCGGCGCCCGGTCGGCCCTGTTCGCTCCCGTGCGCAACCTCCGGCTGGTCATTGTCGACGAGGAGCACGACTCCTCGTACAAGCAGGAAGACCGTCTCCGATACAACGCCCGTGATCTGGCCCTGGTAAGGGGCCGCCTGTCCCAGGCGACGGTGATCCTCGGGTCCGCCACGCCGTCCATCCAGAGCTACTTCCATGCCACCGAGGGCCGCTACCGTTACATCACCCTGCCCACCCGGATCGACGACCGGCCCCTTCCGAAGGTGGAAGCCGTGGACATGCGGTTTCAGCGGGACGATCAGGGGCTGACGCCCCTGATCTCACGCCCCCTGATCGACGCGATCCGTGAAACCCTGGAAAAGCGAAAGCAGACCCTTCTCTTTCTTAATCGCAGGGGATTCCACACTTTCCTCTTCTGTCCGGACTGCGGTCACACCTTTACCTGCCCGAACTGCGACATCGCCCTCACCCTTCATGCTGCCGAAGACCTATTGAAATGCCACCACTGCGACTACACGGCAAAGTCCGCTGTCTGCTGTCCCAAATGCCAGGGCAGCCGTGTCAGGAGTTACGGGGCGGGAACGGAACGGGTCGAAGAGGAGGTGAAGCAGCGCTTTCCTGATGCCCGCATCGCCCGGATGGACAGCGATACGACCTCCCGAAGGGGAGACATGGAACGGATACTCCGGGACCTCGACAGCGGCAGGATCGATATCCTCATCGGCACCCAGATGATCACCAAGGGTCATGATTTCCCCGATATCACGCTGGTCGGCGTCATCGCCGCCGACGCCTCGCTGAACCTTCCTGATTTCAGGGCCGCCGAACGGACCTTCCAGGTCCTGACCCAGGTATCGGGAAGGGGCGGACGCGGCGAAGAACCGGGACGGGTCCTCATCCAGACTTTCAATCCCGGCCTCTACACGATCACCCGGGCCCAGGGGCACGACTATGCCGGATTCTATGCCGACGAACTCCCCCTGCGCCGTCAGCTGGGCTACCCCCCCTTCTCCAGGCTCATCGCCCTGCACCTCTCCAGCCTGCAGAGGGAGGAGGGAAAGCGGGCCGTCACCCGGTTCGGCCTGGAGGCCCGCAATCTCGCCAAGATGGTTGCCGGCTCGGCCGTGGACGTCATCGGTCCCGCCGAATCTCCCCTGCCCCGGATCCGGGGGCGCTACCGCTGGCAACTCCTGCTCCGGGGAAAGGAGATACGCCCCCTCCACCAGATCGCCGAAAGGCTCCTGGGGAAGGGGGAACGCAACGGTCTTTCGATCCAGGTGGACGTGGATCCCGTCAGTTTTATGTAGGAGGTCGACATGAGCAAACCCCGCATCATCTTCATGGGCACGCCCGAATTCGCACTGCCGGCCCTGGAAGGCCTGGTCGGAAGCGGTTATCCCGTCATCGCGGCAGTCACCCAGCCCGACCG
>JAJFUM010000129.1 GCA_021372415.1 Deltaproteobacteria bacterium | reverse complement strand
ATACCAGCAGGGCGTCTCCCTCGTCGTGAATCCGAACGACAGCGAGAGTTACAGGGCCTTCATGGAGTATGACAGCAATTTTCACCTCTTCTTCTTCAATGTCATGGGGAACCGGCGGCTGCTCGACATATACCGGAACCTCAACGCCCACATGCAGATGGTCCGTTTCCGGCTCATGAACCCTGTCCTGGGAAAGCTGCCGACCACGGACGAAGAGCATCGGATGATCCTCGAGGCGCTGTGCGAGAGGAACGTCGCAAAGGCGAAGCATGCCATTGCGAACCATCTCCGCAGATTGGATGCGGTTTGCAAGACGGTCAGGCAGGAGTGAGGCGACTTTCGGCCGCAGGGCCGTGCAAGTCGGAGTTAACATCATATCGGGCCAATGGAGGTGACGAAGTGAGATTCATGAAAATGATCCTTTTGAGCGCCATCACGGTTCTACTGTTTCAAGTTTCTTCAGCAACGGCTGCCGATTCACCGACCACGTTGAAGTTTTCCTCGTATCTGCCGCCGACCCACCATCTTCAGGTCAGCCACCAATGGGTCGCATCCGAGATCGAAAAACGAAGCAACGGCCGGATCAAGATCAAGATGTACCACAGCGAATCGCTCCACACGGCCAAGAAGGGATTCGAGGCGCTCCGTTCCGGCATCTCGGACATCACCCTCGCCTATCCCATCTATGATCCGACCGGCTTCTACCTGGCCTTCGGCGGCGGATTGCCCTTCAAGTTCCCCACCGCCATGGTTGCGGTTCGGGTAATGGAAGAGCTCTATCCCGAATTCATTAAAAAGGAGTTTGAGTCGACCGGGGCCATGCT
This sequence comes from Deltaproteobacteria bacterium, assembly GCA_021372415.1. Taxonomy (GTDB): domain Bacteria; phylum Desulfobacterota; class Syntrophia; order Syntrophales; family UBA5619; genus JAKAFS01. The sequence goes on along the minus strand of JAJFUM010000129.1, from coordinate 8,558 downwards.
CGCCTACTGGTCGGTGACGAACAACTACAATATCGTGGCCACACGCAAGCCAGTCAGGACCCTGGCCGATCTCAAAGGAATGAAGATTCGGAGCGGCGGCGGGATTCATGCGGATGTCCTCAAGGCACTGGGCGCGGTTCCGGTGATGATGCCGACGCCGGAAATTTATGCGTCGCTGGAGCGGGGCGTAATCGACGGTTGTTTCATGAGCCCCGCAAGTGCCATATCCTATCGCCTCAACGAGGTGGGAAAGTACATGACATCCCTGCCGGTGGCCACAACCGATGTCCCCGTAGGCATGAGCCCCAAGGCCTTCAAGAAACTGCCACCGGACCTCCAGGAAATCGTGTACCAGGTCTTCCGGGAGGGCGGCATGAACGTGGCGGAAGGGTATGAGCATGAAACCCAAAAGGGAATTGAACAATGGGTAAAGCTGGGCGGGCAGGTGATGCCGGTTGACGAGAAGGAGGCCGGCAAGTTCCGGCAGAGCGTCAAGGACGTGGACGAAAAATGGATCGCCGATTGCGTGAAGGTCGGCAAGGGTAAAGAGGCCAAGGACATGCTCCAAAAGATGGAGAAGCTCGTTGAGAAGTACGGGAAGATGCCCGAGGCCCAGCTGCTGAAGGAGCATTTTGAGACGGCCAAACTGAAAAAACTGTATTAACAAGCGGCAGACCAGTTCCGAACTGCGGAACGATCGATCCCAGGTTCCCGTTCGGCTGATCACGGCAATGTTTCCGGGCGGTGTGCCGCCCGGAAACATTCACAAACACTCCACAAGCCAAGAATGGCCTTGTTCGGGAGGATGAAAATGGATACCCTCCAGAATATCCATAAGCGTTTGCTGTTCATCGCCAGGCTCTTCTCATACATTGGCGCCGTTCTCATCATGGCGATGATGGTCCTGATCGTGTTCGACGTTGTTTTGCGATATTTCCTGAACCGTCCGATGCTGGGCGCCCATGAGGTCGTCGAATACCTCCTGCTGATGACCTTCTTTCTTTTCCTTACCGATTGCTGGAATGTTGGATCGCATGTGAAGATGGAGATCGTCTACGAAAAAGCCGTTCGGTTGCGTCCCCTCTTCAACGCCATCATCGGAATCACCGGGGCACTCCTTTTTGCCGGCCTGGCATGGAAGGTGGGCGAAGAGATGGTCTATGCAATCCAGGCCAACCAAGTCAGTTCCGAGCTCCTACTGCCGATCTGGCCTTTCAAACTCGTAGCGATTGCTTGCCTGCTGCTGTTCATCGTGCAGTTGGCCGTTTCCATCGTGATTCCCCCCGGTGGACATAAGAAACAGGGGGCGCCGGCTTTGGAGCAACACGATTAGATGGGCATCTCCCCAAGGAGCCAGAGGGCATTTCCGGACGTAGATCGAACCGATACCTGCATCAACGGAAAGGGAGGGACAGGCATTCGATGGATTCCATGGTCATAATCGTTTTCTCGAGCGTCGCTTTTCTGCTGTTTCTGATGGTTCTCGGCATTCCGATCGGTTTTGCGCTGGCCGTGGTTGGACTCACCGGCTATACCTATCTGGAGGGTTGGCAGGTCGCCCTGAATCAGTTGTCCATGGTCACCTGGGAACATGCGCTTTCCTACACCTTCGCCTGCGTCCCCCTCTTTATCCTGACTGGAGAATTTGCGTATCAGGGGGGGTTTGCCACGGATTTCTATACCGGGGTGCAGAAATGGTTCTCCCGCCTGCCGGGAGGCCTGCTCATCACGGCCTTCATGAGCTGCGCCGGCTTTGCCGCCGTGACGGGATCAAGCACCGCCACAGTCGCCTCGATCGGTTCGATGAGCTATCCGGAGCTGAAGAAACACGGTTATGATCCTGGATTGTCGCTTGCCGGCCTTTCCGCGGGCGGTACGCTGGGCATCCTCATCCCACCGAGCCTGGGCATGGTTTTTTATGCGATCGTCACGGAGCAGTCCATTGGTAAACTCTTCATCGCCGGCATCTTCCCGGGGATACTGCTGGCATTTCTGTTCTGTCTGCTGAGCTACGGCATCGCACGGATCAACCCGGCCCTGGCCCCGCGCGGCAGCGAGGCCACCTGGGGAGAGCGGTTTAAAATCATCCCCCGGATGAGTATCATCCCCATCGTGTTCTTCATCATCATCGGCGGGATTTATGCGGGCATCTACACGCCTACCGAAGCGGCCGGCTGCGCCACCCTGTTCATCCTGATCTGTTCATTCGTGACCGGACGCTTCAACTGGCGGGGGTTTGTCGCTTCCCTGGTCCGCGCCGGCCAGCTGACGGCGATGGTCCTGACAATCGTCGCGGGAGGGATCCTCTACGCCCGCTTTCTCGTGCTGACCGACTCCATGCCGAAGATGATCGGATTCATCACCTCGACCGGCATGGGCCCCATCGCATTTCTCCTGGTTCTCATCCCGATCTACTGCGTCCTGGGCATGTTTCTGGATATCTACGGCATGATGATCGTGACCCTGCCCATCGTCTTCCCGATCATCGTCAAGCTGGGGGTCGATCCCATCTTCTTCGGGGTATTCATTACGGTCATGTGTGAAATCGCGCTCATCACGCCGCCGGTCGGCGTGAATACCTATGTCGCCGCTGCCCTCGGCGGAGCGGAGGCAAAGATGGGCAGCATCTTCATCTGGATCCTCCCCTACTTCTTCGTCATGATCCTGCTGGTCATCATCCTGATCCTCTATCCGGATGTCGCCCTGTGGCTGCCGAGAAATTCGGCCTGACGCTTGGTTCCGCGTTCGGCTTCCATTGCGGCAGGAATCTGAGCCCTATGGGCTTGCTTTGAATGACGAATTAAGACCGGAGAACAGAACCGCCCCGGCGTTTGCGATAGCCCGGAGGGCGTTTGGGAAAAGACGACCAAAGCGTTAAGAAGGAGGAAAAACCCTAAATGGCAAAGGAATTCAAACTGGCCAAGGCCAAGGCTGACGAACTGCTGGCCTCCAAGTCGGAGGAAAAGGCCTTCACCTACAACGAACAAAGCAAAATCGTTAACCTTTTCATAAAACTGGGCGGTGCCGGCATCTCACTGTTCATCATCGCCACGATGCTGATCTTCCCGCTGCCGGCGATGATGCAGAGGGCCGCCGTTCTGATGCTGAGCCTCTTCATCATTTTTTTGCTGTACCCGATGTTCAGGAACAGACCGGCGCTGGATTTTTTGAACTGGATCTGGGCGGTCCTGGCGCTCGTCGTCTGCGGATATGTTCTGGTGGACTTCGAGAACCTCGTCAACCGGATGGGCTCCCTGAACACTTTCGATATGATCCTTGGTGGGCTGTGCGTCGTCATGGTTCTGGACGCGACACGTCGCTCCATCGGCTGGCCCCTCCCGTTCGTGACGATCATTTTCCTCCTCTACGGTTATTTCGGCAATCTGATCCCGGGCAGTTTCGGTCACCGGGGCTACGACATCCACCGCATCTTGAACCAGATGTACATGACCACGGAGGGGGTCTTCGGGATTCCGCTGGGCGTCGTGGTGACGATCGTCTTTCTCTTCGTCCTTTTCGGGGCCTTCCTGGATAAGGGCGGTGGCGGCAAGTTCTTCATCGATCTGGCCGTGTCCCTGGCCGGAAAACTCCGGGGCGGACCCGCCAAGATCGCCGTGGTCAGCAGTGGCCTGATGGGGATGATCTCCGGAAGCAGCATCGCGAACGTCGTCACGACGGGGACCTTCACAATCCCCATGATGAAGCGGATCGGCTACCGGCCGGAGTTCGCCGGCGCCGTCGAGGCCTGCGCCTCCACCGGAGGGCAGATCATGCCGCCTGTCATGGGGGCGGCGGCCTTCATCATGTCCGAATTCACCCATACCCCCTATGTCACCATCATTATCATGGCTGCCATCCCGGCCTTCCTCTACTATCTGAGCATCTACATGAACGTCCATTTCGAGGCCTGCCGGACCGGTATGAAGGGCTTGCCGGAATCGGAGATCCCCCGGACGATCACCGTATTGAAGGGCGGATGGCACTTCATCCTGCCGGTGGTGGCTCTGGTGAGCGTCCTGGTTCTGGGCTACAGCCCGGCCCGCTCCGCCTTCGTCGGGATGGGGATCCTGATTGTCACCAGCATGATCAAGGCCTCCACGCGGCTAAGTGTGAAGGATTTTTGGGAGATCCTCAATTCGGCCGGCAAAAGCGCGGTCGGGATCGTGGCGGCATGCGCCTGCGCCGGCATGATCGTCGGCGTCACGAGCATGACCGGGGTAGGCGTCAAGCTGGCCACGATGATCGAAGTCCTGTCTAGCGGTCATCTGATCGTGGCGCTGTTGCTGACGGCAGTGGCCTCCCTGATCCTCGGCATGGCGCTGCCCACCACGCCCAATTACATCGTCCAGGCCTCGGTCGCGGCCCCGGCCCTGATCGCCCTGGGCATTCCAAAACTGACCGCCCACCTGTTCGTCTTCTATTTCGGCGTCTATGCCGATATCACGCCGCCCGTGGCGTTGGCGGCTTACACGGCGGCAGGCATCGCCAAGGGCGATCCGATGATGACCGGCGTCACTGCCTCAAGAAATGTCATCGTCGGATTTATCGTCCCATTCCTCTTCGTCTATTATCCGGGTCTGGTGATGCAGGGAACCCCCTGGGAGATCGTCAACATGACGGCATCGACGGCCTTCGGGATCATCGCCTACAGCTCGGCCTTCTGCAATTTCCTCTATAGGGTGTGCAACGTCTGGGAAAGGGTGGCCCTGTTTTTCAGCGGCATTCTGCTGATCACGCCGGGCCTCACGACGGACTTGCTGGGGCTGGCCATTCTCGTGGCCGTTTATCTGCGTCAGAAAATGACGCAGAACCGCCGGCTGAAACCGTCCGTTTAGATCAGGAGAGGCGATGCTGTCCCAGGGCCGACCGTGTCAAGCGTCATCATGAAAAGGAGGTGATTGGAACCATTTATTATAGATCAGGTGCGAGGATTGGACATTGTAAATCGGAATGACATTAATACAAGGAGGATGAAACGTGAAAAAAACGACCATGCGTATTGTGTGTATGCTCTCCATCGTTGCGTGGATGAGTCTTCTCGGCGGCGTCGGCTTCGCGGCGGACAAGAACATCTCCATCGGCACCGGCGCGATGAGCGGCACCTATTACCCCCTCGGGGTGGCCATGGCCAAGATGTGGACGGGGGCTAAGATCGGCGTCAATGTGGCCGCGGAGGCGACCGGGGGATCCGTTGAAAATGCCCGCCACATCAAGGGCAAGACCATGGAAATCGGGTTCGTCGAGTCGCTGATCGCCGAATGGGCCTACCAGGGGCAGGAGATGTTTAAGGACAACAAGGTGACCAACATCCGGGGTCTGATCTCCCTGTATCCCAACACCATTCAGACCGTTGTCAAGGCCGACTCGGGCATCAAGTCCTATGCCGACCTGAAGGGCAAGAAGGTATCCTGCGGAATCCAGGGAAGCTCCAGCGTCCTGGCCATGAAGATCGTTCTGGAAACCTACGGCATCCCGTTTGGCGACATCAAACCCCAGTACCTGGCCTACGGTCCGGCCATGGAGCTCCTTAAAGACGGGCAGGTCGACGCCGTCCTCGTCGATGCAGGCGCTCCCACCTCGTCCATCATCGATATCGTCAGTCAGCATAAGGTCAAGATCCTGTCGATCGACCGGGCCAATATCGACAAGATCGTCCAGAAGTATCCCTATTTCTCCAAGGCGACCGTGATCCCCAAGGGGACCTACTCCGGCATCAATGAAGACATCGTCACAACGGGCTCCCTGGCGACCCTCTGTGTCGCGGCGGAGATGCCGGACGACCTGGTCTACCAGATCACCAAGGCCCTGATCGAGAAAAAGGCCGATGTGGCCAAGGTCCATGAAAAGGGGAAAACCATCGACCTGAAAACCGCTGTCAATGGATTCTCCATCCCGCTGCACCCGGGTGCCCTGAAATATTACAAAGAAAAGGGCGTGGTGAAGTAACGGAAAAACGACAATGCTGCAAGCGCAATTCGGCAGTGCCCGGCTGCCCCTTTTGAGCCGGGTACTGCTGCGTAATAGGAAGAGCCATGAAAAGGGATAACCCGATTGGGGTGTTTGATACCGGCGTAGGCGGCCTGAGCGTGGTCCGAGAGATGGCCACGGCCCTGCCCCGGGAACGCCTGGTCTATTTCGCCGACAGGGCGCGCCAGCCTTATGGGGCCCTTCCCCATGACATTGCGGAAGGGCTGGTTCTAGAAAGCCTGCAATTTCTCCTGGACCAGGGAGCCAAGGCGATCGTCATTGCCTGCAATACCGCATCCGCCGCCGGGTACGAGGCGTCGCTGAAGCGTTTTCCCATACCGGTGCTCAGCGTGATCGGACCGGGAATCCCGGCGGCATGCGCAGCGACCCGTAACAAGCGGGTGGGTCTGATCGGCACGAAGGGGACGGTGGAGAGCGGGCTCCATGCCCGGATGTTTGCGGACTGCGACCCGGCCGTCCGGGTCTTCGGCCAGGCCTGCCCCTTGCTGCCGCCGCTGGTCGAACTGGGAAAGGTCGAGGCCGATGACACCCGGCTGGCGGTGGAAACCTACCTGCATCCACTGCTGGAGCAGGGCATCGATACCCTGATGCTCGGATGTACCCATTTCCCCTTTCTCCACAAGCTGATCCGTCAGGCCCTGGGCAGCGATATCCCCATCATTGACCCCAACGGCTATCTGGTCCAGGAGCTCCAGGCGGTCCTGACCCGGCATAACTGCCTAGGCGAGCGGCAGGTCGGCCAGGAAGAGCACCGCTTCATCGTCAGCCGTTATCCGGACATCTTCCGCGATGTGGGGAGCATGCTCCTGGGAAAGCCGATTCGTCATGTGGAGGAGATCATGGTCGGCAAACCCGTGGAGGGATACGAGATTCCGGAGAAGGACATGTACGATCCAAAAAAGGAAAATGCTGTCCGCCGCTTTTTGGAGACCTGACCCCCTCGGACCCAACAGCAGATTCACCCTGTGGCGTGCCCGGGCATAACCCGCAGAGCCCGCTTCAGTTCGCGTCAATCAGTTGCTTCAGGAGGATTTATGAACATTAAATCGTTGCTGGCCAAACGGGTTCAGGGGCTAAAACCGTCTCCGATCCGGAAACTTGTCCCCATCATGCGCACACCGGGCATGATCTCCTTTGGCGGCGGTTACCCGAACGCGCAGACCTTCGCCTTCACGTCCGTGGATGTGGTCTTCAAAAGCGGTCGCCGGTTTACGATCCAGGACAAGGCCATCGACCTGGCCTGTCAGTATGGTCCGACCGATGCCAGCCCCGATCTGAAACCCCACATCGTCCGGTGGCATGCCGACAAGGATGGCGTTTCGCTTGGGACTGAGCAAATTCAGGTACTTACCGGCGCACAGGAAGGGTTGCACGTCATGGCCTATCTTTTCCTGAACAACGAGGACAGCGTCATCATGTCGGAACCGACCTACTCGGGCACCCTGGGCGCCTTCCGTGCATTCACCGAGCGGTTCATCCCTGTCCCCCTTGATGCGCAGGGGATGGTGACGGCGGATCTGGAACGGATCCTGGCGAAGATGGCGTCAGCGGGCGAACGTCTGCCGAAATTCATCTACGATATTCCCAATGGCCACAATCCGGCCGGCGTTTCCCTCTCACTGGAGAGGCGCAAGCACCTGCTGGAGATTGCATCCCGCTACGATCTGCTGATTCTGGAGGATGACCCCTACCAGTTGATCCAACTGGAGGACCGCGAACCTCTGCCCACCCTACAGGCGTTGGATCACGAAGGGAGGGTGGTCCGGCTGGACAGCTTTTCCAAGATATTCGCACCGGGCTTGCGTCTGGGATACGCCTCCGGTCCGGCCGAGGTGATCGGCTTTTTCCAACTTTACAAACAGGGGTTGAATCTGCACACCAGCGCCATGGATCAGGCACTTCTGGCGGGTTTCCTCGCCAACCACACCCATACGGAATTTCGCACCCTCATCCGTGAGAATATCGGGCTCTATCGGCGCAATCGCGATGCCGTTCTGGCGGCCGCCCAAAAACACCTGCCGGCCGACGTCCGTTACAATGTACCGGAGGCTGGCCTGTTCATCTGGTTTGAGCTTCCCGCGGGCTTCGATGCCGAGCGCATGGTGGAAACGGATGGCGTGGAACTGGGCATTCTGATGGTGCCCGGAGCCGGCTTCTCGATGACCGGCGGGCTGAAGAACTATGTACGGGCCAGTTTCAGCATGATCAACCTGGAGCAGGTCGAGGAGGGTATGATCCGGTTTGCCAGAATGATCGAACGGGAAAGAGGGAGAATCGGTTGATACAGGCCTCATGATCATGTTGTCTTGACATTCATATGGAGCTATGGCAAATATATAATACATTCTAATGGTTTTAGATTTCAGATATCAATACCATCCAAAGGCAAGTGAGGCAACTCGATGGGCGGGAATGCGGCAATGCCTTCCATTATTGATGTGACCAACATCAATGAAAAGGTATACGATTACATCAAGAAGAACATCACCACGTTCAAATTCCCGTCCGGGTATAAGCTCAACATCAAGCAGCTCAGCGAAACCCTGGGGGTCAGCCAGACGCCGATCAAG
>JAJFUM010000091.1 GCA_021372415.1 Deltaproteobacteria bacterium | reverse complement strand
GCACCATGGCCGCTCGTCTGAACTGTCCCGCTTTCGAGCCGACCGCCGGAGACGGTCTTTCAGCGGCGGCCGACTGGCCGCCCGACGGAACCGGCGGCAGCCAGAGGAAGAACGAAAAGGACATCCCCGGGGAGGTAAAGCGCGGCGCTGATCCGGCGGCGACACCGGAGGCGCCCGCTTCCAGGCTCATCCTCAGGCACGTTGCCTCCGGACGGCTCTATGCCTTCGAACCGGACGACGGGACCAAGGCCTGACCCCGGCCGCACCACTGCATCCAACGCCCCGCCGCAACCCGCACTCCGCGAACCGTTGCCGCCGACCGCCGCTCATCAGGAGATGCCCGCTCGCTCGCAGAACCCGGAACGGCGCAGACCCGTGCAGCCCCTCAGTAGAGATGCTCGCCCTTCTCGAAGAAACGCCTGAATCCCTCCCGGTCCTTGGCGGCAGCAGCGATCCGCGCCACCCCTTTCTTGAGAGCCTCCGTTTCCGTGGCGATCGACAGCCGAAGGTAATGGTAAGGCTCGGCGCCGATCCGGCCGAAGGACTTGCGGTCCATGGTCGCCACGAAATGGACGAACAGGAGGAACATCTGCAGCAGCGTGGAGGGGCTGGTGCTCTGGCGGGACTCTGGGGGAAGGCTCGCGAAGGCATCAAAGATCCCCAGGTTCCGGCAGATGCCCTCCACGTTGGGAAAGACATAGAAGGTTCCTTTCGGCTTCAGGCAGCGGATCCCGGGGATGGCGTTGAGGCCGTCCACGACCAGGTCGCGGCGCAGCCGGAAGGTGTCCACCATGGCCCGGATCGCCGCCGGAGTCTCCGGAGATTCCAGCCCCAGCCGGACCCCCTCCTGGTTGTAGGCGGCCGTGCAGGAGAAATAGTTGATGTTGAGGTTCTTGAAGACCTCCGCCTCCTCCCGCGTGGGGAAGAGGGCCCAGCCGATCCGGCCGCCGGTCCAGGAGAAGCTCTTGGAGGCGCCTCCCACCAGGATCGTGTTTCGCTCCATCCCCGGACAGGCCAGAATGCTGTGGTGGCGATAGCCGTCGAAGACGATGTGCTCGTAGACCTCGTCGGAAAAGACCCGGACGTCGTCGCGGCACCGGCTGCGGATCACGTCGGCAAGCTCCTGGAGCTGCTCGGGCGAGGCGACCCCTCCGGTTGGGTTGGAGGGAAAGTTCAAAAAGATGAGCTTCGTCTTATCGCTCAGGCAGGGGGCAAGCTCCGCCCCGGAAAGGGAGAAGGCGTTCTCCTCCTTCAGGTGGACCGGGACCGGCCGGGCCCCCACATAGGGGATAAAGGACTCGTAGATCGGAAAGCCGGGGCTGGGATAGACCACCTCGTCCCCGGAATCGCAGTAAGTCTGCTGGCAGAAGCCGATGGGGGGTTTGGCCCCCGGAAAGACCACGATGCGCTCCGGATCCGCCGGGACTCCCCGCGTCTCGGAGATCTGCCTGGCGATCGCCGTCCTGAGGGAGGGGATCCCCTGGGGATCGCAGTAGTGGGTGTTGTCCAGATCGATCTGGCGCTTGACCTCCTCCTTGATGAAGGACGGGATCGGGAAGTCGGGCTCGCCCAGATTGCACCGGACCACGTCGTGCCCCTGGGCCTCCACGGCCCGGATATAGGGCCCCACCTTGAATGCATTCTCGCTGTCGATCCGTCCCGCCCTGTCCGCGAACAACCCCATGACGCCCTCCCGATGCCGTCTATTGCAGAGGAAAGACCGATGAGCGCCCAACAAACGTGCGGCGGCTTGGGGCGCATCCATCGGACTCACGGAAAAAGCATTTCCGCCTCCTCTTCTGGGCGTTTATAGACGATCCTGGCAGGAAAGTAAACCCTTGAAAAGGGATCGGGAAACCGGGGTTCATCCAGGCATTCCTCCCATAAAGCGGACGCCTTTCAGAGCCGCCCCGGTCGTCAGGGGACCGGACTCGCGGAGCCGGCCGGACTGTCGCCCTGCTCCTGCGGAAGCTCCCGGGGAGGCCCGGTGAAGCAGGCCTCGGCATGGTAGGAACTGCGGACAAAGGGCCCGCTGGCCACGCGGTCGAAGCCCATTGCCAGGGCCTTGTCCCGCCAGGCCTCGAACTCTCCGGGCAGGAGGTAGCGTGCGACCGGCAGGGCCGTCCTCCGGGGCTGGATGTACTGTCCGAGCGTGAGGATCCGGCAGCCGGACCGGAGGAGGTCCGCAAGCGCCGTTTCCACCTCCTCCGCCTCCTCGCCGAGACCCAGCATCATCCCGGACTTGACGCCGATCCCGGGGTTGGCGCGGGAGACCCGGGCCAGGAGTTCCAGGGAACGGCCGTAATCCGCCTGGGGACGGACCTCCGGGTAGAGGCGCGCCACGGTCTCGAGGTTGTGATTGATCACGTCGGGCCGGGCGGCGGCCACTCTGGCCAGGGCGTCCGCATCCCCCAGGAAATCGGGGATGAGGACCTCGATCCGGGCCTTGGGAAGCTGTTTGCGGACAGCGACGATCGTCGCGGCAAAGGCGCCTGCCCCGCCGTCGGCGAGGTCGTCGCGGGTCACCGAGGTGACGACAACGTAATCCAGGGCCAGCCGGGCGGCCGCCTCGGCGAGGCGGCGGGGCTCGTCGAAGTCAGGGGGGGCCGGCGTCCCCTGGGTGACGGCGCAGAACCGGCAGCGGCGCGTGCAGACATCGCCCAGGATGAGGAAGGTCGCCGTGCCCCGGGAGAAGCACTCGCCGGCGTTGGGGCAGCGGGCCTCCTGACAGACCGTGTGGAGGCGCCCCTCGCCCAGCAGGGTCCCCATCCTGGCGAAAGCCGGATCGTCGGGAATCCCCCGCCGGAGCCACTCGGGCTTCCGGATATATCTTTCGCTCTTAAGCCCCTGAGTCATAACCCATCATCGTCCTGACCGGGAAACGCGATCCCTCCGCGCGCTGGACATTTTCCGCCTCTGCCCTCTGAATCTTCAGATGCACCTTCCTGAAAAACAGCCGCGGATATTCCCGTATAAAGCATGTTCCTTTCCCGTCAACCCAACTCCCTGTCGAGGGGATGGGGTTTCGCAGGGGCACATTGGAGATTTTTTCGGGGTCCCTGCCGTCCTGAGCGAAGCGCCAGCCGGGAAAACTGTCTGAGCACCGAAGGTGCGAGTTTTTTCCCGGCAGCGCAGCGAGGACGTGCAGGGTCGAAA
>JAJFUM010000088.1 GCA_021372415.1 Deltaproteobacteria bacterium | reverse complement strand
GGCATCCAGGTACGCCTTCACCTTGTCCAGGACCCCCGCCTTCTGAACCTGGGGACCGGAGATCAGAAGCGCCTTGCCGGCACCGAGCTTCGCGGCCTGCTCGCCGATCTGCTTGATGGAATCGATGCCGAAGAGGATGGTCGGCGTCTGAAAGAGGATATTCTGAAACATCATGGTTCTCTCTCCTTAAAAGAGTATTTTCGAGGTTCCCGCCACCAGGCAGGGGCAGAGGGCCCGATCCCGGCAACCGGGAAGACGCCCCCTGGCAGGAACGGTTAGAATGAACGTTCTTCTTCGGCCACGATCCGGTTAGAAAGCCTCCCGAGCCGATCGATCTCGAGGGTACAGACATCACCGACCTGCATGAAGGTCGTCGGTTTGCGGAACTTCGCCAACCCTCCGGGAGTGCCCGTCGCCACGATGTCCCCCGGCTCCAGGGTGAAGACCTCCGAGAGGAAGGAGACCAGCGTCGGGCAGTCGTAGACCAACTCCCGCGTGTTGGAGCTCTGAAGCAGACGGTCGTTCACCCAGAGCTTCACGTCCAGGTTTCCCGGATCGGGGAGTTCGTCGGCCGACAGGAGATAGGGGCCACAGGGGGCGAAGTTGTCGAAGGTCTTTCCCCTGAGCACCTGTTTGTCCCGTTCGGTAAGGTCGCTGGCGCTCACGTCGTTGAGGACCATGTAGCCACCGATATATTCCATCGCCCGTTCCTTGGGAACGTGCCGGCCGCGCTTTCCGATCACGAAAGCCAACTCGACCTCGTAGCCCAAGGTCTTCGTCATCTTCGGGTAGATGATGGGATCATCGGGACCGCAGAGGGCGTTGTTGTACTTCGAGAAGATCCTGGGGGCCTCCGGCTTCGGCAATCCCGTTTCCTTGAGAAAGTCGTGGTAGTTGTGGCTCAAGCAGATGATCCGCACGGGGTTCTGCACCGGCGCGCCGAGATGGATCTCTTTCCTGTCGAAAACAAACCGTTTTCCACAGGCCGCCAGATCGGGGCAGCGGCTACCCTTGGCGCCTTCGAGGGCCGCGGCGGCACCTGCCCAGGACCGTTTGCCTCCCACCAGGAATGCGACGGTGTCGGCCGGGACCACGGCGGCCGCCAGAGCCTCGTAGCCGGGCTCGCCTTCAGCGGCGAGCCGGTTCTCATAGGCGTAGTTCAGATCGACGACCCGTTCCCCATCTGTCATTGCCCCGAGGCGATACCCTCGTTCCGCATATTGGTACATGACAAGTTTCATAGTGCTATCCTCCAAACATTCGCTGCTCGTGATGCGTTATCGCATTGCGGCGATGATCGCCTCGGTGATTTCTTTAGTGGTGGCCCGTCCGCCCAGATCGCTCGTCAGGACCTTTCCTTCCTTCAGCACCGCTTCGATGGCCCGCTCGATGGAGGAGGCCGCGGCCGTCTCACCCAGATGGGTCAGCATCATCGCCCCGGAGAGGATCATGGCGATGGGATTCGCGATCCCCTTGCCGGCGCGGCCGGGGGCCGTGCCATGGACTGCCTCGAACAGGGCGATGTCAGGGCCGAAATTCCCGCCGAATCCCAGGCCGAGGCTCCCCACCACGCCGGCGGTCAGGTCCGCCAGGATGTCCCCGTAGATGTTGGGGGCGAGGATGATGTCGTACTCTCGGGGATTCTTGACGAGCTGATAGGCAATGTTGTCGATCATGTGATCGTTGACCGTCAGCTCCGGAAACTCCTTGCCCACGTTCCTAGCGCTCTGGAGGAACAAGCCGTCTGTGAGCTTCAGGATGTTCGCCTTGTGGGCGACGGTGATCTTCCTGCGGCCCGTTTTCCGGGCATAGTTCATGCTGAAGCGGGCGACGTTCTCCGCGGTCGCCCGGGTAACGAACTTGATCGCGATCGAGGCGTCCGGTCCGACCCACTGCTCGACCCCGGCGTAGGTATCCTCCGTGGCCTCGCGGACGACAACGACATCCACCCCCCGGTAGGGGGAGGGGACCCCCTCGAAGGTCCGCGCCCGCCGGACCTGGGCAAAGAGCCCCAGCTTGCTCCGCAGGGTCACGTTGGGGCTCGCCCACCCCCGGGCGACCAGATTGGTCAGGGGGCCCTTGATGGCGACCTTGTTCTTTCTGATTGAGGCGACAGTCTCATCGGGAACCGCCTCCCCCAATTGCTCGACGGCCAGTTCACCCGCCAGCTTCTCCTCCCACTCAACCGAGACACCAGTGGCGTCCACCACCCGCATCGTCGCGGGAACAATCTCCCGGCCGATGCCGTCGCCGTCAATAACGGTTACCGGATATGCCATACCCTACTCCTTAATACCGTGTATTCTCACTGCCTATTCCGGGGCAGCGCGGCGCAGGAAAGCCGCTTCCTGCACCGCTTCTTCCCCTCTATTTCAATTCCGGAGAGGCGGATACTTCACCGCTCTTCGTTCTCCTGACATATTCCGTCCACATGCGCTCCCCGGCCTTCTTGATGTGGTTCCTCGCCAGATGCTCGAACGCGGCGCGGTCCCTCCCGCGGTAGGCCTCCAGAATCTGCCGATGTTCACCGTAGGAGCGGGAGAGGTCGTGCTTCCAGAGAATGCTGAGATTCCAGCACAACCGGATCGGCTTGAGGGCAGTCTCGTACATCCGGATGAGCATCTTGTTGCGGCAGGGCGCAACCATACAGTAATGAAAGCTGTAGTTGAGCCGCCGATATTCAGGGAGGTATCCGTCTTCATTGGAAAGATTCAACATCTGCTTGATGATCTCTTCAACCTTGGAAAAGTCGCTCTCATCGGCGGTGAGGCAGGCGATACCGCCGGCATAGCTTTCGATCATCTCCCAGACTTGGTAATTGTCGACGATCTCCTGCTCGGAAAAGCCTGCCACGACCCGCCCCTTACCGGCCTGCCGCACGACTAGGCCGGCATTCTCCAGTTGCAGCAGGGCCTCGCGAACCGGAGAGCGGCTTACCCCCAAAACCTGGGCGATATTGTCTTCGACAAGCTTGCTCCCCGGCGGGAGGTTCATGCTTATGATATTTTCTTCAAGGCGGGCGTAGATCTTGCGGACCAGCAAATCGGCAGTAAGCGGGGGCTGTTCGGCCATCTTTTTAAGAACGTTTTCTTCCACGATAGACCCCTATTGGCATGATTTAGAATACCGTCTTCCGTATACCGTCGACGAAGACACTAACACGTCGCGGTGAGATGTCAAGAGAAATCTCGCTTCGCGGAAAAGCACGCAGCTAAGTTGTTGGAATTCCTAGAGTTATTCAAAAAGACCTGCTAGATCTTCCGAAAATCCTCCGCTGTGGCGGTTGGTCAGGCCAGGGCTTTCGCCCATCTCCCAGACCTGGCCATTGTTTTGGAGAAGGCCTACTTTTGGCTCTTAGCGGATTTTTTTCCTCAGGGCATCGACATCGTGAATCTGAAGGGTGTTTCCCGACAGGCTGATCAGTTTCTTTTCGCGGAAGGTGCGCAACGCCTTGTTGACGCTCTCCCGCGTGGCGCCGACCATGCCGGCCAGTTCCCGCTGGGTGACGGTCA
>JAJFUM010000081.1 GCA_021372415.1 Deltaproteobacteria bacterium | reverse complement strand
TACCAGCCCATGGAGAGAAAGTATTGATCAAGGCCAGCGCATACACCTTCAAGATCCTCCGCTACGACGCCCGGGAGCCGAAGGCGGAACCCCGCTTCGCGACCTACCGGATCAGCGTCATCCCTGGACTCACGGTCCTGGCGGTCCTGCTGCGGATCCGCGACGAGATCGACGGGACGCTCGCCTTTCGCAGTTCCTGCCGCTCCGCCGTCTGCGGCTCCTGCGCGATGGTGATCAACGGCAAGATCGATCTCGCCTGCCGGACCCAGGTCGCCGCCTTCAACACCGACACGATCGTCCTGGAACCCCTGCCCAACTTCGAGGTCATGAAGGACCTGGTCGTGGACATGACCCCCTTCTGGCGGATGTACGAGAAGGTCAAGCCCTACCTGATCCGGGAAAGCCCCGCCCCCGAGAAGGAGATCCCCCAGAGCGTGGAGGAGCGCAACCGGATCGACCAGTTCGTCAACTGCATCCTCTGCGCCTGCTGCTACGGGGCCTGTCCGGTCCTGGCGAGGGAACCCGACTACGTCGGGCCGGCGGCGGCGGCCAAACTCGAACGCTTCGCCCTCGATTCCCGCGACGAGAGGCCTGCCGAGGTCCTGGAGCGATTCAACGACGAAAAGGGGGTCTGGGCCTGTGACACGGTTTTCCGCTGCATTGACGCCTGCCCGAAGGACGTCCGGCCCACCGACGCCATCGTGGGCTTGCGCAAGGCGCTGGTGAAGAACCGTTTCAAGAGACTCCTGGGAGGGAAACCGTGAAACTGAAATTCTCCCTCGTCACGAGGAGGACCTTCCTCAACACCCTCTTCTTCGGCTGGCTCGCGGCCTTCTTCTCTGGGACCGTCTACGCCCTCATGCGGTTCGCCTTCCCCACGCTGGGAAAGGAGCCCGACTTCGTCGTCCTGAACTGGAAGGACTTCGTCGACATCCCCCCCAATTCGGTGAAACCCTTCCCCTGGGGGGGCACCGTGGGGCTCTACTACAAGAAGGACGACGGCAGCATGATCGCCCTGAAGGGGGTCTGCACCCACATGGAATGCAACGTGGCCTACAAACCGGCGGAGAGGCGCTTCTACTGCGCCTGCCACCAGGGATGGTTCGACGCCGATGGCCGCAACATCTCCGGACCGCCGCCCAAACCCCTGGAGTCCTTCGCGATCACCAAGGAGGGGGAGAAGCTGATCATCGCCAGGAAGGGGGTCAAGGTTGAACTGCCCAAGGCTTAGAGACTGGCTGGAGGAGCGATACGACCTCGCGGGGATCAAGGGAATCGCCCGGGGCAAGTTCGTCCCTGAGCACCGCCACGACATCTGGTACTACACCGGCGGGATCACCCTGTTTCTCTTCCTCCTGCAGTTCCTCACGGGAATGCTCATGGCCTTCTACTACGTCCCCCACGTGGACTTCGCCTACAAGAGCATCATCGAGATCGTCACCAAGCTGCGCATGGGCTGGTTCTTCAAGTCCCTGCACCACTGGGGGGCGCAGTTGGCGATCCTGTTCCTCTTCGTCCACCTCTTCGGTACGCTCCTGATGAAGTCCTACCGCAAGCCCCGGGAACTGGCCTGGGTGACCGGCTTTATCCTCTTGGGGATCTCTATCTTCTTCGGTCTGAGCGGCTACCTGCTCCTCTGGGACGAGCGGGCCTTCGCCGCGGTGCGGGTGGCCACGGGCGGGGCAGGCGCCTTTCCCGTCGTCGGGGGGTTCATCAAGGCCTTCCTCAGGGGGAGCGTCGACGTGACGGGCGAGACGCTCCTGCGCTTCTATGCCTTCCACGTGGCGATCCTGCCGCTGGTCACCCTGGCCCTGATCGGCCTGCATCTCCTGCTCGTCCAGTTCCACGGGATGAGTGTCCCGCCCTCCATGGAAAAGGAGAAGCTCCGGGAGGTCCCCTTCTTCCCGAACGTCTTCTACAAAGACCTGATGATCTGGCTGGTCGTCCTGGGAGTGGTCGTGACGCTGGCGGTTTTCTTCCCCCCAGAGATCGGCGTGAAGGCCGATCCCCTGGCCCCGCCGCCGGAGAACATCAAGCCCGAGTGGTACTTCCTCTTCCTCCTGCAGACCCTGAAACTTTTCCCCGGCTCCATCCTGGGGATGAACGGCGAGACCATCGCCATCCTGACCGTGTCCGGGGCGATCCTCTTCTTCTTCCTGATCCCCTTCCTGGACCGCAAATCCAGTCGTGGCGAGAGGAGCCCCCTGTTCACCTGGATCGGCATCCTCTACCTGATCTATTTCCTCGTGATGACGGCGGTGGGTTTTCTGAGCTGAGGGAGGGCCTATGCGAACCAGACATATCCAAAACTGCCTGAAAAGGCTCCTGAATCGCACGCGTCTTGCAGCCGCGGCCGCCCTCCTCTTCTGGACGACCCCTTTTGGGGCCGCAGCAGCAGCGGAGAAGATCGCCGTCTTCCCGGAGGTGCCCTACGACGGCTACCTCGTCTATGAGAGCCTGGTCGTCTTCTGGGCCGCGATCATCGGCCTTGTTGTCATCATCCGGATGAAGCTCAAAGAGATCGAACGGACCCAGGCCCTTGGGGCGGACCGGGAAGACAAAGAGGCCCCGCTTCTGGAGTAGCCCCGCCACCCCGACGACCTTCGACAAAAAAAGGCCTCCCCAGATCATCGGGAGGCCTTTCGTTTTCCCTGTTCCCGGCCGCAGGACCGGTACGGCCGCGGCCCGGCCAACCAATAAATCAATAGTACCGGTAGCTCTTCACCTGCGAGATGTGCTTTGCCAGACGCAGCACCTGCATGCAGTAGCCGAACTCGTTGTCGTACCAGGCATACAGAACGATGTTCCGGCGGTCGTTGGAGACGACCGTGGCCTCCGAATCGTAGACGCAGGCGCAGGAGTCGCCGATGACGTCGGTGGAAACCAGCTCCGTCGAAGTGGAGTAACGGATCTGCTCGATCAGGGTCCCCCGCAGGGAGGCGATCCGCATGATCTCGTTGACCTCTTCCCGGGTAACGTCCCGGGCGACGCTGAGCGACAGGATCGCCAGCGACACGTTGGGCGTGGGAACCCGGACGGCGTTGGCCGTCAATTTACCCTTCAGGCTGGGGATCGCCTTGACCGCGGCGGAGGCGGCCCCCGTCTCGGTGATCACCATGTTGAGCGGAGCGGAACGGCCCCGGCGCATCTTCTTGTGGAAATTGTCCAGGAGGTTCTGGTCGTTGGTGTAGGAGTGGATCGTCTCGATGTGGCCGCGGACGATGCCCAACTCACGGTTGATGACGCTCAGGACCGGCACGACCGCGTTGGTCGTGCAGGAGGCGGCCGAGAAGAGCCGTTCCTGGGCGGCATCGAGGTTGCAGGTCTCCTGGTTGACGCCGTAGACGATGTTGGGGACGTCCCCCTTGCCGGGCGCGGTCAGGAGGACCCGCTGGACCCCCTTGGCCTTGAGGTGCCGGCCGAGCCCCTCCCGGTCGCGCCACTTGCCGGCGTTGTCGATCAGGAGGGCGTCCTTGATCCCGTAGGACTCGTAATCGGGTTCCTCGGGTTGGGCGGCCGAGATGAACTTGACCACGTGGCCGTTGACGTACATCTGTCCCTTCTCCACATCCTCGATGGCGATCCCCGGGAAAGGGCCGTGGACCGAGTCCTTCCGGAAGAGGGAGGCCCTTTTCCGGATGTCCTCGGGTTTGCCGGGCCGGGTCACGATCGCCTTGAGGCGGAGTTGACTCCCGTTGCCGGCCTGGTTGATCAGTTCGCGGGCGACGATCCGGCCGATCCGGCCGAAGCCGTAGAGGATCACGTCGGTGTGGTGATCGCTGCGGGGTTTGACGTCGATGAAATGGCCGAGCTTGGCCGTCACGAAGGCCCTGGCATCCCCGTTGAAACGTCCGTTCTCCTCCAGCCACTCGGTGTTGAGCCGGCCGATGTCGATCCGGGCCGGGGCGATGTCCAGCTCCAGCATGGTCTTGGCCAGGAGGAGGGAATCGGCGATCTTGAGGGGCCTGTTGACGATGTTCGCCGCATAGGTGTGTTTATGAAGGATGGAGCTGGCCCCCCGGTCGAGGAGCTGTCGGCGGTAGATGATCAGTTCGATGCCCTTGTCGTACCAGAGCCGGCCGGCCACTTCGATGAGCTCGTTGGCAACCTTGGTGTCGTTGATCCAGCTTTGCAGGGTGGTTTCGTACTGATCGGAGGATTCACGGACCGAAATGGGGTTTTCGCTGACCATCTATGCACTCCTTCCTTTGGTATTCAGATCGGGGGTCCTCCCGAGGACCTCTCACTTCTTCGACAGCTGTGAGGCCACCGATGCAGTGGCCTTTGCGACGGCCTCCTGGTCTCCCAGGTAGTAGTGGTTGAGGGCGCGCAGGTGTTCGTCCAGCTCATAGACGAGGGGAATCCCGGTCGGGATGTTGAGCTCCGTGATCACCGCATCGGGGATCTCGTCCAGATACTTCACCAGGGCCCGGATGGAATTCCCATGGGCCGCGATGAGGAGCTTTCTGCCCGCCTTGAGATCCGGCGCGATTGCCTCATGCCAGTATGGAAGGACCCTTTGGAGGGTGTCCTTGAGCGATTCGCTCCGGGGCAGTTCCTCGGGTTTCAGCCCCGCATAGCGCGGGTCCCGGCCCGGGAAGCGGGGGTCCGTCTCATCGAGCGCCGGGGGCGGGATGTCGTAGCTCCGGCGCCAGATGTGGACCTGCTCCATGCCGTACTTCTCGGCCGTGTCCCTCTTGTTGAGCCCCTGCAGGGCGCCGTAGTGACGCTCGTTGAGCCTCCAGGAGCGGCGGACGGGGATCCACATCAGGTCCATCTCCTCGAGGGTGATCCAGAGGGTTCGGATCGCCCTTTTGAGGACCGAGGTGTGTGCCAAGTCGAAGAGGTATCCCCCTTCCCTCAGGAGCTTCCCCGCCTGATGGGCCTCGCGGATGCCTTGCTCGGTCAGATCGACATCGTTCCAACCGGTAAAGCGGTTCTCCAGATTCCAGGTGCTCTCCCCATGACGAAGCAAAA
The DNA here is from genome assembly GCA_021372415.1 of Deltaproteobacteria bacterium. Classification (GTDB taxonomy): domain Bacteria; phylum Desulfobacterota; class Syntrophia; order Syntrophales; family UBA5619; genus JAKAFS01. The sequence goes on along the minus strand of JAJFUM010000081.1, from coordinate 645 downwards.
CCAGCTTGATCATCGTCTTTCTCCAGATTGAACGGACGGTTAGCGGTGATACAAGGCGTTTCTCGATGTGAAATCGGCGGCAGTATGCCATATCCGGATCGTTCCGGCAAGTGGGAAAAATATTACCGATTATCCAATTGTTAAAGAATAACTCGCCATGATGGGGCCAAAACCGGGATCCCAGAGGGATGCTGACCGGCCCTCATTGGGGTCGGCCATGAACCATGTAAGGAGAGGGGGGGAGTGCCCTCCCCCCCTCTCTTTCTTTGCCCTCATCCTCCGGGCAGGTTTGTCCTTCGAGAACGTCGCGATCAGGGCCGCTGTCCTCAACCGCCGTACACGAGGCTCGGCAGCCACAGCCCAATCGCCGGGAACAGGTAGAGCATAAAGATCGCCACGACCTGGATGGCCATGAAGGGCATCATGCCCAGGAAGATCTGGTTGAGCGTCACATGGGGCGGCGCAACACCCTTCAGATAGAACGCGGCCATCGCCACCGGCGGCGAGAGAAACGCCGTCTGGAGGTTCAGCGCGACGATCAGCCCGAAGAAGAGCGGATCGACGTTGAAGTGCGGCAGGAGCGGGAGGAAGATCGGCATGAAGATGATGATGATCTCCGTCCATTCCAGCGGCCAGCCCAGGAGG
>JAJFUM010000078.1 GCA_021372415.1 Deltaproteobacteria bacterium | reverse complement strand
CATCTCGAAGCGCTGGCGCTGATCCACGGGATCGTTGAGCTCGGAGAAGGCGTTGGCGATCTCTTTGCCCGAGATGTAGAGCTCGAACCGGTCGGCCAGCGAAGGCTCCCGGGCGTTCCTCCTGGAAAGCGGGGAGACGTCAGTGGGGTGATGGGTGATAAAGGTCGGCTGGACGAGCTTCGCCTCGACCGTCTCGTCGAAGAGGGCCATCATGACCTTGCCGGGCGGGTCGCTGGGTTTGACTTCGATGCCAAGTTTCCGGGCCGCATCGGCCATCCGGGCGGGATCGTCCAGGATTGCCGCCTCAATACCGCCGATCTGGACGATGGCGTCCCGGACCGTGATCCGCTTCCAGGGCGGGGTCAGGTCGATCTCCTGGCCCTGATAGGTGAAACGGGGCGATCCGAAGAGGTCGCGGGCGAGGGAGTTGAACAGCTCCTCCGTCATCGTCATGAGGTCCTCGTAGGTCGCATAGGCCTGGTAGAATTCCATCATGGTGAACTCGGGGTTGTGGAAGGTGGAGATCCCCTCGTTCCGGAAGTTCCGGTTGATCTCGAAGACCCTCTCCATGCCGCCGGTGATCAGCCTCTTCAGGTAGAGCTCGGGGGCGATCCTAAGAAAGAGGTTCATTCCCAGGGCGTTGTGGTAGGTCTTGAAGGGCCGGGCCACGGCGCCGCCGGCCCTGGGCTGCATCATCGGGGTTTCAACCTCCAGGAAGTCCCGATCCTCCATGAACCGGCGGATCAGGCTGATGATCCGGCTCCGCCTGCGGAAAACGTCGCGGACCTCGGGGTTGACGATCAGGTCGAGGTGCCGCTGTCGGTAGCGGATCTCGACGTCCGTTAGGCCGTGCCACTTCTCGGGCAGGGGACGCAAAGACTTGGACAGGAGCCGCAGGCCGTTCGGCTCGGCATCCAGCGTAAGCTCGCCCGTCCGGGTCTTGAAAACCCGTCCGGCGACCCAGACGATGTCGCCGATGTCGAGCCTTTTGAAGAGGGCAAAACCTGCCTCTCCCAACTGGTTCTTCCGGAGGAAGACCTGAAGCCGGCCCGTGCGGTCCTGGATGCTGACAAAGGCCCCCTTGCCGAAATCGCGGACGGCCATCATCCTTCCGGCAATGGTGAATATATCCGTAATTTTTTCAAGCTCTTCCGGGGTCATCTGCCCGTAGCGCGCGCTGATCGATGCCGTGGTCGCTCCCACTCGGGCGTCGTTGGGATACAGGTCGATCCCGTCGGTCTTCAATGAATCGATCTTTTCCAGGCGCCTTTTGAGGAGTTCGCTTTCTTCCATAGGTGACCGCTCCGTTTTTGTTTCGATATAAAGCGAATTTGACTATATTTTTTTTGGATATTAGTCAAGCACGAATTGAGGCGGCCCCTCCGGAAGCGGCAGGGAAAGGGCCGCCAATTTTGCATTGCGGCCGTCCGGCAACTTGTGTATGATCGACCATCATTTCGTTTCAAGGAAAGGGGAAAGGCATGATCAACAAGGCGATCCTGGTGGGCAGACTGGGAGCCGACCCGGAGGTGAGATACACGCCGGACGGTGCGATGGTGACCAACTTTCGGATAGCCACCGACGAGCAGTGGAAGGACAAGAACGGCGAGAAGGTGCAGAAGACCGAATGGCATCGGATCGTAACCTTTGGGAAACTGGCGGAGATCTGCGGCCGTTACCTGGGCAAGGGGAAACTGGTCTATCTGGAGGGACGGATCCAGACGCGGGTCTGGGAGGATAAGGAAGGCAACAAACGCTCCACCACCGAGATTGTGGCGTCGAACATGCAGATGCTTGATTCAAAGGGCCAGAGGGGGCCCGAATCATCGCAGGAAGAACCGCCTCTGCCCCATCCCGGTGCCGACGGTCCCCTCCCCGACGATGACGTCCCCTTCTAACAGGGGATCAGGATTGCTTCTCTTCTGGCTTCTTCTCGGCGGGGGGCGGCGTCACATCGATTTCGTTGGGCTCCCGGCTCGCCTTCTTGAAATTCTTGATGCCCCGTCCGAGTGCACTACCGATCTCGGGGAGTTTGCCGGCGCCGAAGATGATCAGGATGATCACCAGGATGACCAGCAATTCTGGCATGCCTATTCCAAACATGATCGTATAACCTCGCTCTCGTTATTTCACCGATGATCCTAGCCCATCATCCGGATGTTGTCAAACGGGAAGTTGCTAGTAGGGTCCCTGTCTCTCCACCCCTTTTTCCGACAGGCGCAGGTGGAGGGTCTGCCCTGGTTTTCCCAAAGTTCCCAGGGATTTACCCTGAAAGATGAGGTTGATCCCCCCTGCGTTGCCGATATCGAGGAGAAACTGCTCTTTGGCCGTTCGCTCGATCCGGTCGCCGGGCTTGAGGAGGGCCTGGGAGGAGGGGTTCCGGTCGGGCGTGATCCGGACCCAGGTGAGTTCATGGGTCTCGATGATCAGTTGATAGTCCTTCCCTGGCGCGGCAACGGGTTGGGCGGTCGTTGTGGCTGGTGCAGGACTGCCCGCCGTCCCTGCCGGTGCGGCGGCGGTCGGTAATGGGACCGTTTCCGGCTTGGCCCGTTCCGCCGTGGACCGGGATTGGGGGAGGGACGCCGTAGCAGCCGGACTCCCTTGGGGAGGAGTGGTCCCAGCCGCTGGTGGTTTGGTTTGGGCCTCTTTCTTTTCAGGTACCGCCGTGGGCCGGGTGGCGGTGGGTGCCGGCACTGCCTGGCCCCCCTGCGGGACCGTCGGGGTCACCACCGCAGCGGGTTTGGCCGGGACTTCCGATGGCTTGGCCGGAGCCGCGGCGGTCTGGGGTTGGACAGTCGGGGGGGCCTCTGCGGTGCCTGCCGGGGCCGTCTGGGCGGGCGCGGCGGGTTCCACCTGGGCCTGGGGGCTCTCCTGCGCTGGAGGAGTCTGACCTCTCTGGCTGGACTGATCGTAGAGGAAAAAAGCATAAACCAGGACGCCTGCGAAGATCACGGCGGCGAGGCTCAGGAACAGGAACCGATAGCGGCGTCCGTTCTCCGGCCAGGGTTTTCGGATCTCCGTTTCCTCTCGGGGCGGGTTGAGGCGCTCCAGGTGTTTCTCATAGCGGTTCAGAAGCGGCTTTTCGTCGATGCCGACGGCCTTGGCGTATTTCCGGATGAAATTCCGCGCGTAGACGGGAGGAGGGAGCCGGTCGAAGTCCTCGTTTTCTACGGCCATGATGTTGATCATGCTGACCCGGGTGGCCTTGAAGATGTCTTCCGGGGAGAGGCCCCGGGCCTCCCGGATGGTTCTCAGGTCCTGGCCGGACTCCTGCGGCTGTTCGGGTGTCTTGTTGTCATCGGCCGGCAATTCACTTTTCTCAGTCATAGCGTTAGGATCCCCCCGCGAAGTGAGGAGAGATTAGCATTGATTTTCCGGGCATGCAACCTTAAAGATGCGGTGGGATGACGGGGGCGCGAGGGCTGGCGTCCGAAGTTTCCGCTGGTGTTTTATCCCCCTTTGTGCTGGGATGGCCGCCGAAGTCCGATGCGGAGGAGTAGGGAATCAATGATGGACCATTACCGAAAATTCATAGAGACGGTTGCCCGCGAAGCCGGGTCCCTGCTGAGGGAAAGGCTGCACGATCGCCATACGATCGGTTACAAAGGGGAGATCAATCTGGTCACGGAGGCGGATCGCCTCTCTGAGGCTTTGATCCTCGACCGGATCCGCCGGACGTTTCCCGGCCACGACATCCTGGCGGAGGAGTCCCCCGAAACCCTTAACGGGTCAGAATTTCGATGGGTCATCGATCCGCTCGACGGAACGACGAATTACGCCCACGGCTACCCCATCTTCTGCGTTTCCATCGCCCTGGAGGTGGAGGTGGAGGTCCGCGTAGCTGCGGTCTATAACCCGATGACGGACGAGATGTTTACGGCGGAGAAAGGACAGGGGGCCTTTCGCAACGGCAAGCGCCTTGCCGTTTCCCCGACGGCCGAACTCGGCCGGGGGCTCCTGGCGACGGGATTTCCCTACGACCTCCGAGTCGACCGGAACAACAACATGAACTATTACCGGTCGATGGCCCTGAACGCCCAGGCGATCCGGCGTGCCGGCGCCGCGGCTCTCGACATGGCTTATACCGCCGCGGGCTGTTTCGACGGATTCTGGGAACTGAAGCTGATGCCCTGGGACACTGCCGCGGGCTGGCTCTTGGTGACCGAGGCGGGGGGGACCGTGACGGATATCGAGGGAGGCCCCTATCATCTGCGTTCCCCCCATATCCTGGCGTCCAACGGTCTTATCCACGACCAGATGCTCCGCGTGCTGGCCAGAACGGACCCCTTCGACCCCGTTTAGTCGTTCCTGGGGTGCAATTCCGGTCCGTCGGGCCCTGCCGATTCCCCCCTGCGGCGCTTCCGGCGGCCGGGTGTCCCGTTCCCGGCCTTTCCGTTTTCCCTCCCTGGATTCGTCACGCAGCCTGCCCATCCCCCCTTGTGCACCGGCCTGCGGCTGCCCCGAGTGACTTGACAACCCTCAGTTGGTGCCTATATTAAGGAAAAGCCCGGTTAAGCTTAACGATAACAAATAGTTGTATTGGTCCATCCCGTTCGGGTGCGGGACGGTACCAGGGTCGATGATTCTTTCGGCAGGAAGCCATGCTGCTTGGGAGGTGGAGCGTATGTTTGGAACAGGGTTATGGAGATTGGGTGGAATGACGGATCCTCTGCGCGAGATGCAGCGTCTGCAGAGGGAGATGAATCGGGTCTTTACCGGACTGGAACAGCCTCTGAGTCAGGAGGTTCCCCTGGTCAACGCCTGGGTGGGGGAGGGGGATGTGGTCGTCACGGCCGAATTGCCCGGTGTCGACCCCGCCAAGGTGGACATTTCGGTGGTGGGGAACACCCTGACGATCAGCGGCACGCGCGATGCGGATCCCCTCAAGGAAGGGGAAAGCTATCACCGCCAGGAGAGGCACTACGGACGGTTTTCGAGGAGCCTCCAGCTTCCATTCCACGTCGAGGCGGGCAAGGTCGAGGCGAGATACGAAAGGGGGGTCCTGAGGATTACCCTGCCGCGGGCCGAGGCGGATAAACCGCGAAAGATCGCGGTCCAGGTTCAATAGGGGGTGCAGCGATGGATGGCAAAGTGGAATATCAGAAAAAACCGGCCCAGAGTCCGGTAGAGACGGAGCGGACCCGGAACAGGAGGGTCTACGTGCCCAAAGTGGATATCGTGGAGACCGGAGGGGCGATGGTGATTTACGCCGACATCCCCGGGGCCGACGAGAAGTCGGTCGAGGTGACGTTGGAGAAGAACGTCCTGACCATCACCGGAAAGGTCGCGGACCAGGAGTTCCCGGGGCGAAGCCTCAGCTATTCCGAATATGACGTCGGCGATTACGAGCGGGCCTTCACCATCTCCGACGAGGTGGATCGTGACCGCATCGATGCGGTCGTAAAAAACGGCGTCCTGAAGCTGACCCTTCATAGGGCCCCGGTCGCCGAGGCCAAGAGGATCACGGTCCGGATGGAATAGACGGACCGTTCACCCCGGGGCATTACCCCGGGGTTTTTTTATTCCCTCAACCGGCGCTTACCTTGACCAGCACCTTTCTCGTTCGCGGCCCGTCGAATTCGCAGAAGAAAAGGGATTGCCAGGTGCCCAGGACGAGCCGGCCCTCCTCGACGAAGACCGCCTGGCAGACGCCGAATAGCGAGGCCTTGATGTGGGCGGCGGCATTGCCCTCCGTATGACGATAGGGACCGGCATAGGGGACGATCCGGTCGAGGGCTGCCAGGATGTCCCGTGGGACATCGGGGTCGGCGTTCTCGTTGATCGTGACAGCGGCGGTGGTATGGGGGACAAAGACATGGCAGATCCCGTCCCGAATCCCGCTTTGCCGCACCTCGGCGGCCACCTGGCCGGTGATGTCGATCATCTCGAACCGGGCGTTGGTCTTGACCGTGAATGGTTTCATCGGGGCCTCCTTCATTTTTTCCCATCGCGGGTCAGTTCCGCATAGAGCCTCTGGCCGATCGCCAGACCGCGGTCGATGAAATCCGGGCCATACTTTCGCCCCGTCGGCGTCCGGAAGCTCTCCCGGATCTTCCGGATCCCCTCGAGACCTGGAAGGAATTTGGGAAGAAGCGCTTCCAGACGGACCCCCAGCGGGGCGACCATCGCCCAGAGGGTATCGGTGAAATTGTCCGGACCCCAGCGGAATTTGTCCGCGTCGTAAAGGGCGTCCGCGAGGAGCTGCGCGGCGGGGCTGGCCGCGGCCCGTTCCGGACGGAAGGCCTCATGGCTGCCGATGGCCTGGGCGATCTCATCCAATTCGTCGTCCCGGAGCGAAAAGGCGGCCAGGAGCCTTCGGGCCTCCCGGGCGCCCCGTTCCGCATGGTCTCTTTCCGTCCTGCAGATGTCGTGGAAGATGCCGGCCAGGTGGGCGAGCAGGACCCGACGCCGGACGCCTTCCGCAGGGGTTTCCTCCTCAATGAGGATCAGAGCCCCCAGATCGATGGCCACCTTTTCGATATGGAGCCGTCCATGACCGGGGCATTCCCTCTGTCGTCCCACGATCCTCAAGCCCTCTGCAACCAGTGGTTCGGAGGCAAAGAGGTCCCGCGAGAGCGTCACCTCCCGGTCCTGTTCGAGATAGAATCGGGGGGTCCCGACCTCCGAGGCGATCCTGTGGGCCAATTCGATGGCCCGTTGAAAATCCCGATCCGGCAAAGGCATCTTCTCCCTTTGGGCAAGACCAAAACGATTCAAGCCTGTCTATTCAGACTGGGATCGCCGGATGGCCCTGACGGGTCCTAGAAATTTATGTTAGCGGCTTTTCGAAGGGGCATCAATAGTTATCTTGGCGAGCACGGTTTTTCTTGACACTCGGCCGTCATTGTTTAATAATTGCGCCGCCTGTCCGACCCATGGCCCGGTGAAGGCCCTTGGGAGACAGGAAGTTGCGGGGCCGGAGATTCGGTGCGGACCCGTGGGATGAGTGAGTTTTTTTACGGAAGCCCCTGTCCATCAGGGGCGGATTTATTTAGATTGGGTAGTGAAGGAAGAGAAGAGAGGATAACCATGAAAAGTCTCGATGCAATCTTTTCCCCGGAATCCGTGGCCATCATCGGCGCGTCCAACACGCCGGGAAAGGTGGGCCACGATATCTTCTCCAACATCCTCCGGGGCGGTTTCCAGGGGACCCTTTACCCGGTCAATCCCAAGGCCAAGTCGATCCTGAGCGTCAAAACCTTTCCCTCGATCGCCGCGATATCCGACAAGGTCGATCAGTCCATCATCATCCTGCCGCCCAAGCTCTGCGTCCAGGCCGTCGAGGAATCCATCGCCAAGGGGGTCAAGGGGATTGTCATTGTCTCGGCCGGCTTCCGCGAGGTCGGCGGGGAGGGGGTGGAGATCGAAGACCGGATCGTTTCCCTCTGCAGGAAGGCCGGGGTCCGTCTCGTCGGTCCCAACTGCCTGGGGGTGATCAACCCGATTCCAGACATCAGCCTGAACGCGAGCTTTTCCAAGCGGATGCCCATCCCCGGCAACATCTCCTTCATCTCCCAGAGCGGGGCCCTCTGCACGGCGGTCCTCGATTTTGCCGCGGACCGGGATTTCGGTTTCTCGAAATTCATCTCCATCGGCAACAAGGCGGACGTGGACGAGCTGGACTTGCTCCTCTACCTGCACAATGACCTCAACACGGCGGTAATCATCCTCTACCTCGAGGAGCTTCGCAAGGGGCAGGAATTCATCGAGGCGGTCAAGGAGATCACCTCCGGACACCGGCCGACGCCGGTCCTGATCATCAAATCGGGCCGCACCAGCGCCGGCGCCCAGGCGGCGGCCTCCCATACCGGCGCGTTGGCGGGGACCGAGGCGGTCTACGACGCCATCTTCAAGCAGGCCGGGATCATCCGGGCCGATTCCATCTCCGAGCTCTTCGATTTTGCCAACGCTTTCGCCTACAAGCACGAGAGCGCCCTCGGAAAGACGAAGCGGAAGATCCCCAGCGGCAAGAGGGTGGCCATTGTGACCAACGCCGGAGGCCCCGGCATCCTGGCCACCGACATGACCGTTTCCTCGGATCTTGAATTGGCCACGTTCAATCAGGAGACGATCGACGAGCTGGCAAGCCACCTGCCCACCACGGCCAACATCCACAACCCCGTGGATGTCATCGGGGACGCCCCGTCGGATCGGTACGAGAAGGCCCTCTCGGCGGTCATCAAGGACGAGGGGGTGGACGGGGCCCTGGTCATCCTGACCCCCCAGTCTATGACCAACGCCCTGGGAACGGCCGAGGCGGTCGTCCGGGTCGCCCGGCGCTCCCCCAAGCCGATCCTCTGTTGCTTCATGGGGGTGGTCGACGTCTCCGCGGGCGTGAAGTACCTCCAGGAGCACGGCTACCCGGTCTACAAGTTCCCCGAAGACGCAGCCAAGGCCCTTGGGGCCCTCTACAGGTACTCCAACTGGCTCAACCGCGAACATCTTCCGCCCTTCAGGCTCACCTATGACCGGGACCGGGCCGCGAAGGTCATCGAGAGATGCCTGGCCACCGGGAAGACCCGTCTGGGTGAATTGGACGGCCTGGAGCTCCTGGACTGCTATGGATTCAGCACCCTGCCGACAAAGCTGGCCAGGGAGGAAGCCGAGGCGATGCGCATCGGGACGGAAATCGGCTTCCCCGTCGTCATGAAAATCGTCTCTCCGCAGATCCTCCATAAATCCGATGCGGGCGGCGTGGTCGTGGGCGTCAAGACCGAGGCCGAGGCGAAAAGCGCCTTTGCCCGGATCATGGACAATGCCCGGCGCTACGACCCCAAGGCCCATCTCGAGGGGGTCCTGGTCCAGAAGATGGCCGTGCCGGGTGACGAGGTGATCCTCGGGATGAACCGCTATGCCGTGGGGCCGCTCATCATGTTCGGCCTCGGCGGGATCTTCGTCGAGATCTTCAAGGACGTGGTTTTCCGCCTGGCCCCCATCGACCGGGACGAGGCGCACCGGATGGTCCGGGAGATCAAGGGCTACAAGATGTTCACCGGATTCAGGGGACGGCCGAAGTCGGACGTGGAGATCATCGAGATGAACATGGTCAGGCTCTCAGAGATGGTCGTCAATCACCCCGAGATCGTCGAGCTCGACGTCAACCCCCTGCTGGTCCACGAGGAGGGGAAGGGGGCGACCGTCGCCGACTGCCGGATCATCTTGAAGGCCAAGGGAAAGTAGAATCCGGAGAAAAGGATGCGGACAGGGGGCCGAAAGGCCCCCTTTTTTTGGGGGGTTCACCACAACAGAGATAAACCAGTTCATACACTTTTGTGTCGAATATTTCCCGGGACACAATATTGTTTGCCCTGCCGATGCGTCCCATTTACGTCACAGTTACAAATTATCCCATTAATACAAAAGATTAAAACATAACCCCTGTGTTGGCAGATTTATTGCTCTTCACGTAAATCGCAGATTCGTTCGCTGTGGGGCCTCGCGAGTCGAGTCGTATGTCTGCACATGTAACAGAGAAGTAATAGTCAATCCAGTATGTTGGACAGCGGGAAGACCTCTTCTGCTGTCCTCAACCATGGGAAAGGAGATCCACGATGAAATCTGTCATTGTCGCAACGATTAAGGCATGCTGCCTTATTTTAATTCTCATCGCCACCGTAACCTTTATTCCACCGGTAGCCGGAGCAGCGAACCCGATCAAACTTGGTCTGCTCGAGGATCAATCGGGAAATTTTGCCATTGCCGTTATTCCCAAAATTCACGCCACTGAGCTGGCGGTTGAAGAGATCAATAAGAAAGGCGGCGTGCTTGGGAGGCAAATCCAGATCATCCACTACGATACCCAATCAGATAACACGCGGTTTCAGGAATTCGCCCGCCGTCTGATTCAGCAAGACAAGGTGGATGTGATTCTCGGCGCCTTTTCGAGTGCGTCCCGCGAGGCCATCCGCCCGATCATGGACCGCTACAAGCAGCTCTATTTTTATAACAACCAGTACGAAGGTGGCGTCTGCGACTCCAACGTGTTCGTGACCGGCGCAGTGCCCGAGCAGCAATTTTCGACGTTGATTCCGTGGATGATGGAGAAGTATGGCAAGAAGGTTTATACCATCGCTGCGGACTACAACTTCGGTCAGCTATCGGCCGAGTGGGTACGCATGATTGTCAAAGAAAAAGGTGGGACGATGGTGGGGGAGGAATTCATTCCTCTGAGCGTTTCCCAATTCAGCCAGACGATTCAGAACATACAGAAGGCAAAGCCGGACGTCCTGGTGACGTTGCTTGTGGGCGCGAATCAAGCGTCGTTCTATGAGCAGCAGGTGGCGGCCAGCCTCGGCATCCCCATGGCCAGTTCCGTAAACGTAGGACAGGCATATGAACATCGCCGGTTCAAGGCCCCGGCACTAAAAGACATGTACGTGACGGCCAACTATGTCGAGGAGGTCAATACTCCGGCAAGCAACGATTTCAAGAAACGCTTCCACGCCAAGTTTCCCAATGAGCCATACATCAACCAGGAAGCAGCCAATGCTTATGATGCCGTTTATCTTTACAAGGCAGCCGTCGAAAAAGCAGGCTCGACCGATCAGAAGAAAGTGGCCGCGGCGCTTCGCACCGGCATCTGCACGACGGGGCCTTCCGGAAAGGTGTGCATTGACCCGAAGAGCCAGCATCTAAGCCACACGATCTATCTGGTTCATGTCAAGGCCGACCACTCTGTGGAAATCCCGAAAGTATGGGATGACATTCAGCCTTATTGGCTTGGCCAGGTCGGGTGTGACCTAAGCAAGAAGTCGGATCAGAATCAATACACACCCAGCAAGCTCCCTAAGACAAAATAGTGTTTGAAAAGGACCGGGTCGGGCTCCGTCCCGGTCCGGTCCCCACACAGGGGATTCGCCGAATCGGGAGTCAGGAGGTAGGGCCATGGATTATCTTTCTCAAGCCTACGCGATATTTTACCAGTTCGCCGACGCATTTGCGTTTCTCACCCTCAGCGGGCTGGGCCTGGCCATCATCTTCGGCATGATGGGCGTGATCAATCTTGCCCATGGTGAATTCATTATGTGTGGTGCCTATGTCACCGTGATTTCTGCCCGGGCCGGTCTGGCACTGCCCTTGGCGATGCTCGCGGGAACCCTTTCCGCAGGCTTGGTTGGTTTCTTGCTTGAGCGTTTCATCATCAGCCGGCTGTATGAACGCCTGTCCGACTCCATCGTTGCAACCTGGGGTATCAGCATTCTGACCACTCAGGCCGTTCTGATCCTCGCCGGGCCATCGATCGAGGGCATCAAGACGCCCATGGGCAGTTTTGAACTGGGCGGCCTTTCTTTCTCGCTCTATCGAGCTGTTTTGCCGTTGATTGCCCTTGGACTCTTGGCCGGGCTATACTGGTTGTTTATGCGGACTCGTTTCGGTGTTCACTCGCGGGCCACGATCGAAGATGCTCGGATGGCCAAGTCTCTCGGCATCGATGTCCGCGACATTTACAGTAGGACGTTTGTCCTGGGCGCCGCGCTGGCGGGCCTCACGGGTGCTTTGTATGCGCCGACGATGACGGCCGTACCGACCATGGGGGTGGCCTTCATGGTTCAATCCTTCGTGACGGTCGTGGTCAGCGGTGCGGATGTAATGCTCGGTCTTGCCCCGGCTGCATCCATCTTAGCTTTCATTCAATCGGCTCTGACCGGCTATTATGGCCAATTGATCGGTCAGATCGGCCTGTTGGTCACCGTGATCATCGTGATCAGAACACTTCCTACCGGCGTGAGCGGCTACTTCTTACGTCGCTCCGGACGAAAGCAGGGGTAGTTGACATGCAAAAAATTCTGAGCGGGCTGAATGGCCCCCGGACCTTGGGCAATGGTCCTCTGTTTTGGTTGAGCTTCTGGGTTCTTGTCGGCGTCGCAGCCTGCATGCCGGTGTTCTTAGGTTCGTTTGCCGTTTCGAATGTCACTTTTTTTCTGGTCTGGACATTCATGGCGCTGGGGCTGTCGTTGATGTGGGGATACGGAGGCATTCTTAGCTTCGGGCAGACGGCTTTTTTTGGATTGGCTGGGTACACCTATGGGATCTTCAGCCTCAACGCCGGTGATACACCCGTTTTAGTATGGGTTTCCCTGTTTGTTGCCCTCTTGGCGCCGGTCTTATTGGCCCTGGTTCTGGGTTACTTCATCTTCTACGGCGGAATTCGCGATGTGTTTGTGGGCATCGTCACGCTGTCGGTCACATTGGTGTTCGAGACCTTCATGGCGCAAACAGCAGGACCGGAATGGGCGATCGGGGAGGCACGGCTGAATGGTTTCAACGGGATGTCCGGAATGCCTCTCCTCAGCATCATTATCGGGGAGAGAGGCGTCAGTTTTGACGGTACTCCCTTCTACTGGCTTGTATTGGCTCTGGTAATCCTGACTTACCTGGGACTTCGTCTGTTGGTGAATTCAAGCTTCGGGCGAGTTCTGGTGGCTATTCAGGGCAATCCTGATCGTGTCGAGATGCTCGGTTACAACGTGCGGCTGCACCAGTTGATCACCTTTACGATAGGGGGGGGATTGGCTGGTCTCAGCGGCGTGATGTACACGCTCTGGGGTTCCTATATCACGCCGTCTTCGATGAGTCTCAATGCCGCGTCACTGCCGATTATCTGGGTTGCCGCAGGGGGACGGAAGGATTTGACCGCCGTACTGGTGGCGACCCTTGCGCTGACATGGGTTTCCCAGCAGCTTGCCGTTTACGGTAGCCAATATGCGCTGATTCTGATGGGCTTTCTGCTGATATGTGTCGTGATGGGCGCCCCGGAAGGCTTTGTGGTCAGTCTGGTGGCGTGGTTCAAGAGGAGATTGGCCAGGAAGAACCAAACAGCCTGATCCCCAACCATCTGGATTCGATTTGATCATCACGGTGAATCATGAAAACTATTTTGGAAACGAGGGGATTAAAAAAATACTTCGGCGGGTTGCACGCTATCGACGGCGTGGACTTCCGGGTCGAAGCGGGTGAATTGCGTTGCCTGATCGGTCCGAATGGTGCCGGTAAGAGCTCGCTCTTCAAACTCATTATCGGCACCTATGAACCGTCGCAGGGGCGAATTATCTTCAAGGACGAGGACATCACGCGGCTTCAACCCTATCGCCGGGTGCAAAACGGGATAAGCATGAAGTTTCAGGTTCCCGGAGTATTCCGTGAGTTGTCCTCGGAGGAAAACTTGCGGGTGGCGCTGCACCGTGCATATCAAGGGGACGAACTCACAGAGCGAGTGGAAAGTCTGCTCGATCTGCTGGGCCTGCAGTCCCATCGCCGTCATCTGGCCGGCAATCTCTCTCATGGCCAGCAGCAATGGCTCGAGATCGGCATGGCTCTCGGCGTCAACCCCAGCATCCTGCTGCTCGACGAGCCGACCGCAGGCATGTCTGTCGAAGAGACATACAAGACAGGCGAACTCGTCAAGAGACTCAATGCCGACCGAATGACAGTGGTTATCATTGAACACGACATGACCTTCATCCGGCAAATTGCCAGTAAGGTGACCGTCCTTCATTTCGGGAAAATCTTCGTCGAAGGGACACTGGACGAAATCATGCGGAATGAGGATGTCGTCCGTATCTATCTGGGGAAGGCGTAATGAACGATCCGTTATTGAAGATTCAAGGTCTTGTGGCCGGATACGGGGGGACGCCCATCCTTCAGGGGGTGGAACTGACCGTTCATGAAGCGGAAATCGTTGCCATTATCGGGCGCAACGGCGTCGGGAAGAGTACACTCATGAAGACGATCATCGGGCTTCTCCAGACAACGGCCGGCACAATCCTCTACAAAGGCAAGGCCATGTCAGGTCTCGATGCTCATGAAAGGGCCCGTCTCGGAATCGGATACATCCCGCAGGGACGAGGGATCTTCCAGCGGCTGACAGTAGCGGAGAATTTGATTATGGGGCATTCGATTAACTCGCTCAAGAAGGATAAGCTCTCGGATCTGGTCGACCGGTATTTCCCGGTCCTGAAAAACCGTAGTGGTCAGAGAGCCGGAACCATGAGCGGCGGGGAACAACAGCAACTGGCGATCGGACGGGCCCTCGTGGGCAATCCAGATTTGGTTTTGCTGGATGAGCCATCCGAGGGGATCCAGCCTTCGATTGTTCACGACATCGGGCAGAACATGAAAAGACTCAATGCTGAAATGGGGCTTACAATCCTGTTCGTCGAGCAGAATATTGATATGATCATCGCCATGGCCCAGCGGTGTTATGTGATGGACAAGGGCAGGATCATCGATGAAGTGTTGCCGGGACAGTTAGCAAACGATGCGGTTGTGCGAAGATGCTTGGCCGTCTAAGCGATGCCCAAGATGATTCGTCAACATAATGCATCGCAAGGAATGGTTCATTCTCAATAGAAAGGGGTAAACAATATGGCTACCATCGAGGTGAAACCGGAGAAGTACAGTTATGTATTCAGTCCTTATCTGAAACCAGTGGCAAGAGTTATGCCGGGTGATACGGTGATCCTGTATACCGATGACGCCTTCGAAAGCCGGATCCAGCATAAGGAGGATCTACCCAGCAAGGCCCTCGCCACGGCAAAATTCTTGAATCCCCAGACGGGCCCCATTTACATTGATGGGGCGGAGCCGGGCGATACTCTGGCGGTCCACATTGTCAGCATCGAGCCTACCAGGGATTTTGCTGTGAGTTGTTTTATCAATTACTTCGGCGGCCTCTCCTCCACACCATTTACGCGCTTTCTCCAGGAGCCGTTGAATGAAAAAACCTGGATATGGTCGCTCAAGGACGGTCCCGAGGGGAAATATTTCATCAATGATGAGATTCGGGTAAAAGTTCCGTGGGAGCCTTTCGTGGGAACCTTTGCCGTCGCTCCCGATCTGGAAGCCATTTCATCACTCTCTCCGGGACCGTTCGGCGGCAATCAGGATGTCCCAGATGTGAGGCCTGGCAATACGATCCATTTGCCGGTATTTAATCCGGGTGCCCTCTTTTACACGGGCGACAGCCATGGACATCAAGGACAAGGTGAGGTTTGCGGGGTCGCCCTGGAGATCACGGCCAAGGTGACTCTTGTCTTCGAAGTGATCAAGAAAAAGTCGATCGCCTGGCCGCGGATCCTTGCGCATAATAAGATCATGACGATCGGAAGCGCGAGGCCAATGGAGGACGCCGCGCGGATCGCCAATGTGGAGCTCTGTCTCTGGCTGGAGGAGGAATTTGGTTTCACCCGGTGGGAGGCCTATGAGCTCCTGACCCAGGTCGGTGGCATGTATGTTGGGAATATGGTGGACACGACCTATTCCCTGGTGGCCAGCATCGATAAAAGATATCTCGTTCGCGAACCGGGATGAGGAGAGGCCCAACACCGGTCCCGGTTAACCAAAACAATGCCTTTGGATGATGGCCTTCCAAACAACGATTTGGGCGCGCCGGAATGGGTTAGCGACAGGAAGTCGTTTTTCTCCGCTGCTGACCTTTGGGAGCCTATTGCCTCCTCGATGGTCTTAGCCGATTGTCCTGTATAAAAGAGGACGACCGTCGCCGACTGCCGGATCATCCTGAAGGCCAATGGGAAGTGGAATCCTTCGTGGAGATATGGACACAGGGCCGGCAAGACAGGAACGGCTCCTCCCGGCCTAATCGGCGTACCAGTGCACCTGGGGAAAAACCAGGCCGCAGGGCTGACCTTGTTCGAAAAGCGGCTTGCGGACGCTCGCCTGCACTCGGATCTCCTGGCTGCCCACCTTCACACGGTAATCGATGATGTCGCCCAGCAGGGTCCGGCGGTGGATGATCCCCCTGACCCCCCCCTCCTGCACCAGGCCGATCTCGCCCGGCCGGCAGGCCAGGGTGGGCAGTTTGGCCGAGGTTCGCGGCGGCGGCACGTTGAGCGTCAGCGGTCCCGCGTCACGGGCGCCGGCCAGGTAGACCCTCTCCCCTTCGCACTCGACCTCCAGGAAATTCGACAGGCCGATGAAGCTAAAGACGAATTTGTTGGCCGGCTTGAGGTAGACGTTCACGGGCGTGTCGTCCTGCTGTACCCGGGCGCCGAAGTCCATGATGACGATCCGGTCGGAAAGGGCCATGGCCTCGGCCTGGTCGTGGGTCACGTAGATGATGGTGAAGTTGAACCGCTTCTGCAGCTCCTTGATCTCGAAGCGCATGACTTCGCGCATCTTGGGATCGAGGTTGGAAAGGGGTTCGTCCAGGAGCATGACCGTCGGGTTGAAGGAAATGGATCGGGCCAGGGCGATGCGCTGCTTCTGGCCGCCCGAAAGCTCGTTGGGGTAACTGTCCCGCACGTCGAGAAGCCCGGTGTACTTCAGGGCCTGGGAGGTCTTCTCCTCGATCTCGGCCTTGGAAAGCCCGCGGATCTGGAGCGCAAAGGCCACGTTATCGAAGACCGTCAGGTGGGGCCAGACGGCGAAGGCCTGGAAGACCATCCCGAAGTCCCGCTTCTCCGGCGGCAGGTAATACTTCTTGAAGCTCGAGGAGATGACCCGGTCCCCGACCAGGATCTCTCCCTCGTCCAGGTCCTCGAAGCCGGCCAGCATTCGTAGCGTCGTGGTCTTGCCGCAGCCGGAAGGGCCGAGGAAGGAGATGCACTCGCCGCGCGCGATCTCGAGATTCAGCCGGTCTACGGCCACGACGTCCCCGAACCGTTTGGTGATGTCCTTGAGAGTCACGTGTGCCATGGCTGTCAACCTCCCCCTGTGATCTTGGTGGTGCCGGTGATGCGCTTGATCACCCACTGCCCGACGATGATGATGACCAGCGCCACCGCCGAAAGGGCGGCGGCCAGCACCGTCTCGCCATCCTCGTTGAGCGCATAGATTGCCACCCCGATGGTCCGGGTCTTCGGGCCGTAGAGCAGGACCGAGGTGGTCAGCTCACGCAGCGCCGGCAGGAAGATCAGAAAAAAGGCCGCCACCATTCCCGGCTTGATCAGCGGCAGGACGATGTCCTTCATGGACTGCCAGTGCGTGGCCCCGCAGGCCCGCGCCGCCTCCTCCAGTGAGTCGCCGACCTGTTCCAGGGCCGCTGAGGTGGATTTCAATGCAAAGGCCATGTAGCGGGCGATGTAGGCCACGAAGATGATCCAGGCCGTATTGTAGAGGTTCACCCCGAACTTCCCGCTCCACATGAGGATCACGCCCAGGGCGATGACCGTGCCGGGAACCGAGAAGGGCAGAAGCCCCAGGAACTCCAGGACGAACTTCCCCCGGACCTTCATCTTCACGATCACGTAGGAGATCAGGGTCCCCACCAGCATCGTGACCAGTCCCGCCGTCAGGGAAAGGTAGAAGCTGTTCCAGATGGCATCCTTGGTCAGCTTCATCTTGAACAGGATGTATTCGAAATTGTGCCAGGTCATGTTCTCGGGCGTGAAACTGAGCCCATAGGTCTTGAGCATGGAGACCAAGAAGATGGTGACGGTAGGCAACAGCACGGTGACGCCGATATACAGGACGCTCAGGATCAAGAGGGGGTACCGGAGCCCGCGGAGCTTCAGAAGCATGGGCCGTACGCTCTTGCCCGCGATGACCTGGAACCGGCCCGCCGTGAGAATCTTGTTCTGGGAGTAGAGGATCAGGGCCGCCGAGAGCACCAGGAGCGAGGAGAGGATCGTCCCCTCCCGGATGGCGTCGAACTTGCCTGCGCTGGCGTAGATCTTCTGATAGATCAGCGTCGGGACGTTGAAGATGCCGCTCTCGGTTCCCAGGACGGCGGGAACGCCGAAATGGGCCAGAGAATAGAGGGCGACCAGGAGCGCCCCCGCGGCGATGCTCGGCCGCATCAGGGGCAGTGTGATGCGGCGCGTGATGGTGAGCAGTCCCGCCCCCGAGATCCGTGCCGATTCCTCCAGGGTGGGATCCATCCGCTCCAGGG
This sequence comes from Deltaproteobacteria bacterium, assembly GCA_021372415.1. Taxonomy (GTDB): domain Bacteria; phylum Desulfobacterota; class Syntrophia; order Syntrophales; family UBA5619; genus JAKAFS01. The sequence continues at coordinate 9,034 of JAJFUM010000078.1, read as the reverse complement.
CCCCGGAGACCTGGATGAAAACGAAGGGGAACAGGTACATGCTTTCGACGGCGACGATGCCCCAGAGGCTGTAGATGTTGAAAAAGGGCTGATCGGTGCCGAAGAGGTCCATGAGCCACTTGTTGATGAGGCCGGACCGGGGCGAGAGCAGGATCTTCCAGGCGATGGCCCCGATGAACGAGGGCAGCATGAAGGGGACCAGAAAGAGCAGCTTCATCGCCCCTTTGAAGGGCAGATCCGTCCGGGAGACGAGCCAGGCGAAGAAGACGCCCAGGATGGTGCTTACCAGCGTGACCGCCGCGGCGATGATCAGGGAGTTCACGATGGCCTGAAAAACGTCGGGTTGCCGCAGGACATCGATGATGCCCGCAATGTTGAGCGTCCCGTCCACCACGAATGAGGTCCAGAGGATGAGCAGGATCGGGACGGCGACGACCACCACCAGAATCAGGACCGAAAACAGGAGCAGGAGCTCCGCGATGCCGTATTTGCGACCGAAGAGGGTCATGGTCAGGCCTCCTTTCCGACGCTGTTTCGGTCGTACCAGCGCAGCGTCTGGAACTCGAGGCCGCAGGCCTCCCCTTCCTCCAGGGCGCGGCCGTCCAGGAAGGCTTCCGCCGCTTCCTGCTGCGCCCGGATCTCGACGTCGCCCACCCGGATGAAATAGATCACGATCGGACCCAGGAACACGCGCCGCCGCACGATGCCGCGTGTCGCGCCGCCCTGGCGGACCAGATCGATCTCGAAGGGCCGGCAGGCGGCCACGACCTCGCCCCGGGCAATGCGTTCCCTCGTTTCAGCCGATACCTCGACCTGGAGCGGTACATCGCTTCCCGGGATTCGGACCGCATCGTTGATGAGTTCCACGGGAATGAAGTTTGCCACCCCCAGGAAGTTGAAGACGAACGCGTCGTCGGGATGGGTGTAGACCTCGTGGGGAGTGCCGATCTGTCGGAGCGCTCCGTCTTTTCCCATGATGCCCATCCGGTCGGAGATGGCCAGGGCGATCTCCTGGTCGTGGGTCACGTAGAGGATGGTCACGCCGGTCTGTTTTTGGAGGTCCTTGATCTCGAACCGCATCTCCTCCCGCAGGTTCGCATCCAGGTTGGTGAGCGGCTCGTCCAGGAGCAGGAGCCGGGGGCGGGAAACCAGGGCCCGCGCCAGGGCCACCCTCTGCTGCTGCCCGCCCGAAAGCTGGGACGGGTAACGGTCCTCGAGGCCGTCCAGGTGGACGAGGGAGATGCCCTCCCGGCAGCGCGCCGCCGCATCTGTGGCGTCGACGCCCTGGATCTCCAGCGGATAGGCCACGTTCTGATACACCGTCTTGTGGGGCCAGACGGCATAGTCCTGAAAGACCACACCGATGCCCCGCTGTTCCGTCGGAACGTGGACATCTTGGGAGGCGCTGGAAACCATCTGATCCCCGATGAAGATGTCACCCCTGCCGGGATGTTCGAACCCCGCAATCATCCTTCCCACCACGGTCTTGCCGCACCCAGACGGACCCAGCAGCGTGAAGCACTCCCCGTCCCGGATCGTCAGGGAAAACCCTTCGAAGACACGGTGGGTCCCGAAAACCGCCGTCAGATTTTCCAGCCGCACGTCGGCCATGCAGACCCTCCTTTACGACGAGCAGACGAATTGAAACTCTCCGCAGCAGGCTGCGGAAGATCTCCGATCCCTGATCAGAACAACCATTCCATTTCTGTCCGCTGTCCCTGCGGCAGGCCGTGGGGACAGCGTTTGCAGGCGGATTCAAAGGGAAGGGAGGGCGGCAGGTCCCGCCGGCCCTTCACCCGCCTTTGAACGGCATGTCCGTCAACGCATGATTTTGGTGAATTTCTGGATAATGGCTTCCTTCTCGGCCATCACCTTCTGATAGTCGGCCTTCATGGCCCGGCTGACAGCCTCGTCGGCCTTCATGAGGCCATACTTGGTGTCCACGGCCACATCGGCCCGGACCGGCAGGGTTCCCTCCTTGGCCACGATGCTCTGACCCTCCTTGGAGAGCAGGAAATCGACGAAGGTCTTGGCGGCCTTGAGGTTCGGGGTGCCCTTGAAGATGGCGATGGGGCTCGGCACGACGAGAACCTCTTTGAAGTAGGCCAGTCCCATGTTGGCCCCCTTCTTGATCTTGTCGATGGCGATGTAGTCCGGCGCCAGGGACGCCTTGAAGTCCCCGGAGGCCGTGTCATCGACCACCTGGCCTGACCCCGCGCCGATTTTTGCCCCGTTTTGCTTGAGTTTTTCGATGTAATCCCAGCCGAAGGTGTTGGTGATCAGCGCCACGCTCATCATGGCCGTTCCAGACAGGGCCGGGTTGGCGATCGCGAAGCCGTCCTTGAAGCGCGGATCGAGCATGTCCGCCCAGCTCTTGGGCGGTACGGCGACCTTCTTGGTGTTGTAGGCGACACCCAGTGTCCCCAGGCGGGCCGGTGTGAAGGAACCCTCGGGATCCTTCACCGTGCTCTGGACGGCCTTGGACTCGGGAGAGATGTACTTCTCCCACATGCCCTCTGTCTTGAGTTTGTAGAAATCCGGCACCTCGCTGTGCCAGAGAACGTCCACGGTCAGTTTCCCAGACTGGCGCTCGGCAGCCACCTTGGCCATGAGCTTCCCCGCCCCCGCCGAGTAGTAGTCGAAGGCGATATCGGGATGCTTTTTGACGAAGGCATCCCGCAGCTCACCGATCAGGCTCTCCTTCATCGAGGTATAGACCATGAGCTTTTCGCCGGCGAACGCCGCTGTTTGAAGACCCGCCAAAAGCCAAACCGAAAGGAACGCAAAGACTCCGGAAATCCATCTCTTCATGGCACCCTCCCTTCAATGTCCAATAAATGCCGATAGCTCTATTCTTACCGGCGATACACCCGGTTCTACAACCGGATACCGCTGTCCAGTCGAAGCACATCCTGTGCCACAGCGGCGAATCAAGTCTGGGTGGGCATTCGTGCGGGAAAGGGGAGGGAGGACCGGTATCCGGGTGTGCTGGTTGTGACCAGTGAATCCCGATCAGTGTGCTGGGAGGATCACCTGCTGTTGGTGGGACAGGGGGGATGGCTCGAGACGTCAAATGTCCGGAACTAGGGCAAGACAGTACGACGGAAGGGAGGGGCTTCACAAAGGGGTTGTATGAAGGGCTCTGTGCAACGAGCCGGAAGGACGGTCTTCAGCTCCCGGCCAGGTTGTACTTTTTCAGACGGTTGTAGATGCTCCGGCGATGGATGTTGAGCAGCCGGGCGGCCTGGCTCTTGTTCCCCCCGGTGCGTTCCAGGGTCTTGGCGATGAGCAGGCGCTCCATCTCTTCCAGGGTCAGCTCCTCCAGCGGCCGCGCCGGAGGCCGCCCGGCGGAGGACCACTCCTGGATCTCCTCAGGAAGAACGTCCAGGGTCAACTGGTCCGACTGGGCCACGACGACCGCCCGCTCCAGGGCGTTTTCCAGTTCCCGGACGTTCCCGGGCCAAGGATACTGAACCAGCCGCTCCATGGCCTCTGGGCTGACGGAGCTGACCTTCTTGCCCTCTCGCCGGCTGCATTCCCGGATGAAGTGGCTCACCAGGAGGGGAATGTCCTCCCGCCGCTCCCGAAGGGGGGGTATTTTCAGACTGAAGACGGCCAGCCGGTAGTAGAGGTCCTCGCGGAACCGGCCAGCCGCCACTTCCGCCTTGAGGTCCCGGTTGGTTGCGGCGATGAGGCGGAAGTCCACCCGGACCGGATCCGTCCCTCCGACGCGTTCGAGGGCTCTTTCCTGGATGACCCGCAGGAGCTTGACCTGGAGGCGGGGCGACATCTCTCCGATCTCGTCCAGCAGGAGTGTGCCGCCGTCGGCCACTTCAAACCACCCCAGCTTGCGCCCCGCCGCACCGGTGAAGGCGCCTTTCTCGTGGCCGAAGAGTTCGCTCTCCAGCAGGCTCTCGCTGAGGGCCGAGCAGTTCACGACCACCAGGCGCCGTTCGTGGCGCGGACTCGCCTCGTGAATGGCCTGGGCCACCAGTTCCTTTCCCGTTCCGCTCTCTCCTTGGAGCAGGACGTTGGCCGTGGACGGGGCCAGCGTCCGGACCAGTTGCAGCAGTTGCTGCATCTTCGGGCTGTTCCCCATGATCCGGTCAAAGGCCTTTTGTGTCCGGAGTGCCGCGCGAAGATCGCGGTTCTCGCGGAGGATGCGCCGCTGATCCATGGCGCGCCGCAGGACCAGCTTGAGTTTTTCATGATCCAGGGGCTTGGTGAGATAGTCGTAGGCGCCCAGCTTGATGGCGGCCACGGCCGATTCCACGGTGCCGAAGGCGGTGATGATGATGGTGGGGAGGTCCGCATCGATGGCGTGGAGGGCCTGATGGAGCTCCAACCCGTTCATCCGGGGCATCTTGAAATCCGTGACGACCACGTCGGGCAGCGAGGCGGCGGCCACGGCCAGCGCCTCCTGGCCGGAGCGGGCCGTGCGGACCTCGTAGCCCTCCTGCCGCAGAAGCTCTCCGAGTACCTCCAGGTTGTTCGGCTTGTCGTCTACCAGCAGGATCGTTTCGGCCATCATGACACCTCCTCGGAAAACGAAGCAACTTCTGTACCGATGCCGGTTGCCGGCAGCCAGACAGTCATCGCCGTGCCCCGACCCTCTTTCGTGGTCATCGAGATCCGCCCGCCGTGTCGCTCGACGATACTCCGGCTGACGGCCAGACCCAGGCCGCTCCCGCCCGCCTTGGTGGTGAAGAAGGGTTCGAAGACTTCACGGCGGATGCTCTCCGTCATTCCCGTTCCGGTGTCGCGGACCTGGAGTTCCACGCCATTCCGGCCGTCCTGGACCGCCGGCCGGCTGGCCACGGTCAGGGTTCCGCCGCCGGGCATGGCCTGAATGGCGTTCAGGCAGAGATTCATCAGGACCTGTTTGAGCTGGTGGGGGTCGGCCGTGACGGTTGGCAGCGGATCGGCCAGCTCCCGCATCAGGGTGATTTCGTGGTCGCTGCACAGCGGTTCCAGAAGCACCAGCGTGTCCTCGGCCAACTCGCCGACGTCCAGGGACTCCAGCGCCAGAGGGGCGGGACGCGCGAACCGCAGGAACCCCTCGAGGAAGCCGTCCAGTTCCGTGACCTCGTCCTTGATGATCCGGGTGAACTTCTGGACCGTGGGATCGGTGCCGCTCTTCTCAATGACCTGCGCCGCCCCTTTGATGGCCTCCAGGGGATTGCGGACTTCGTGGGCAATGCCGGCCGCCAGCGTTCCGAGCGTGACCAGGCGGTCGGCCCTGACCTTTTCATCGATGTGATTCTGCAGGTTCTCCGCCATGAAACCGAAGGCCGACGCCACTTCGCCGACTTCGTCGCGGGCGCGGACTCGCGCACGCCAGGTGAGGTCGCCGCGCGCCACGGCCTTGGCCCCGACCACCAATTCCCGAAGGGGCCGGGAGATGCGACGGGCCATGGTGACGGCGCCGCCGATCCCCAGGACGAGGGCCGCCAGGCCGATCAAGGCGATCTGGTTGCGGGAGCGCTGCAGGGCGGTCTGCATGCCGCGGGTGGAAAGCCCCAGCCGAAGCACGCCCACGCGCCGGCCGGCGGCCACCATCGGCGCCGCCACATCGTAGAGCATTCCACCCGATCCCTCGGGCAGACGCTGCACGAGCACCTCGTCCGTATCGAGCGCCCGCGCGCTGATGTCGTCGCTGACGTAACGGCCGATCTCTTTGAGATCGGTATGCATCTTGATCAAGCCGGTCGAATCGAGGACCATGGCATAGGTGATGCCCGGGTCCTTCTTCGCCGCCTCGAGGAAGCGCTTCAGCGTTGCATAGTCGTAGCTCATCAGCGCGCTGACGGATGACATGGCGAGGGTGTCGGCCAGCACCGTCCCCTTGCGCTCGATCTCCTGGGCGATCATCCGCTGCTCACGCTGCACGGCGATCAGGGTGACCCCGCCCACGATAAAGGCGGTGAGTGCCGTTGCGGCAATGGCGAATTTGGTGGACAGGTTCATGGGCCGGCCTCGCGGAGGCGGCGCACCAGTTCACGGATCGAGACATAGTCCTTGTCGGTCGCAACGGTGAAGCCGCTCAGCCCGGCGTCTCTCAGGAGGGACACCCCCTGGGGGCTACGGTTCAGGTCGACGAAGAAAAGCCGGATGCGTTCCAGGAGGCGGTCTCCCAGAGCCGCCCGGGCCACGATCGGCCCGAAGGGAATCGGTTCGGAGAGATCCAGGATGTCCAGCTTTGCCTGAACGGCCGGATCGAGTCTCTCGTAGATATAAGAGGCCACGGCGCCGGCATGGGCGGTGCCGTTGGCCACCGCCAGGGCCGTCGATTCGTGGGACCCCACGAGGAGGACGCGCGCAAAGTCCCGGCTCATCTCCAGGTGGTGACGGCGGAGCATCAGCCGCGGCATCAGGTAGCCCGTCGTGGAACGGGAATCGGGAAAGACGATCACCTTCCCGCGAAGATCCTGATAACGCTTGATCCCGGCGTTCTCGCGGACGATGAGGTAGCTCTGGTAGGTGTCGCGGCCTGCCTGGACACGCCTGACCAGGGGCGACAACTTGGCGCGGGAGACGATGTCTACGTAGGAGAAAGCGTTGAGGATTCCCACGTCGGCATCGCCGCGCCCCAGGTCCTGCACGATCTCGCCGTAGGTATTCCGGAGGACGATCGACACCGGGCGACCGACCGCCGCGGCCATGGCGTCCAGGATCGGCTGATACTTTCCCAACGTGACGGTGGGGTCTTCGACGGCGGGATAACTGAATCGGATAGCGGGCAGCGCCGTGGAACTGGGTGCGGCGTTGCACCCCGGAATCGGCACCCCCGGAATCAGCAGCAGCAGGATGAGGGTCAAATCTTTCCTCTTGATATTTGACCAATTTCTTCCGAATCTGATCAAATTACTCACCCATTCCGGTTCTCTCTCGGTTTTTTATGAAGGCATTTTTTGCCCAAACTCACTGCTCCGCAGTCGGGTCCTCCCAAAAACTCGCCGATTTCCTCCTGGATTATTTTACAGAATCGATTGAGTAATTCCATCAAAATCGATCTCTTGATCGAGTGCGGCCATTATAGGCCGGTTTGTCCAGGTTTTTCATCAATAAATCGGATCCCCGTCAAAGGTTTTTCAAAAACCCGCTCCCAAAATGTGGTATAAGGGTCGTGGCGACCGGGGCAATCCCCGGGTACGACCGTTTCAGGAGGACGGATGAGGAAAAAGAGGCTGACCACCAAGGCGGACCTGGAGGGACTGACCCTCCTGGGCAAAGGGGGCGGGCCGGGAAGGAATCTGGAGACCTTTCCCAACCACCACCCCCAGTACGATTACGTGGTGACCCTGCGGACGGAGGAGTTCACCTGCGTCTGCCCCCTCACGGGCCAGCCGGACTTCGGAAAGATCTCAATCCAGTACATCCCGGATCAAAAGATACTCGAATCGAAGTCCCTCAAACTCTATCTGCAGTCCTTCCGGAACGAGGGGGCCTTCCACGAGCACGTGACCAACGCCATGCTCGAGGAGATCGTTGCCGTCCTCGCACCGCGCTGGTGCAAGATCACCGCCGAATTCGCCGTCCGCGGCGGGATCGCCATCTCCGTAGAGTCGGAATACAGGCGATAGCGCCGCCCGGGACCCGGGAAGTCGATCAAAGAACAAGGGGGAAGAGGATTTGCAGTACCGGTTTTTTCACATCGTTACGGCGGGGTTTGTGACCTGCCTGATCGTCTCGAACATCATCGCCGTCAAGGCCATCTCGGTGGGGCCCTTTTTCCTCCCGGTGGCCGTCATCATCTTCCCCCTCTCCTATCTCTTCGGGGACATCCTCACGGAGGTGTACGGCTACAGCCGGGCGCGGCAGGTCATCTGGATCGGCTTTGCCTTCAACGCCCTGTCCGTGGCGGCCATCTGGCTCAGCATCGCCATCCCCCCGGCCCCTTTCTGGACCCTCGGCTTCGGCTCTCCCGAAAAGGCCCAGGAGGCCTACGCCGCCCTCTTCGGTTTCACCCCGAGGCTGCTGGCCGCTTCCCTGCTGGCCTATCTGGTCGGGGAGTTTCTCAACGCCTCTGTCCTGGCGAAGATCAAGGTGGCGATGAAGGGGCGCCACCTCTGGGTCCGGACGATTGCTTCGACGCTTCTGGGACAGCTCGCCGATTCGGCCGTCTTCATCTCCTTGGCCTTTTACGGGGTCATCCCCACCTCGGTCCTGGGCAACATGATCCTGACCCAGTGGCTCGCCAAATCCCTCTATGAGGCACTCCTCACGCCCGTGACCTATTGGGCGGTCGGCTTTTTGAAAAGGGCAGAGGGCGAGGATGTCTACGATTACGAGACCAACTTCAACCCCTTTGCGGCGAAATAGGGCAGTCTGCGCGGATCTGCCCGGTTCGGCATGACCATCTTTCCGAGGATCGGGTATCAGGGGAATGATCATGAAGGCAAAGCAAAAACGGATGGCCCTGATCGGAGTTGTCCTGTGCCTTTTCTATGGGTCCGCCGCCTATGCCCAGGAACGCCTGATTATTTCACAATCGGGCGGGGTCGAATTCGTGGGCCAGACGATCGCCTTCCGTTTCCTGCGCGTGGCATATCAGGAAATGGGAATGAAGATCGAGGTTCAGAGCTATCCGGCCGAACGGGCGGCTGTGGTTGCGAACAGCGGCGCGACGGCGGGGGTTCTGACCCGCATGGAGGGCTTGGAAAAGTTTTATCCAAACCTGGTGCGGGTTCCTGTTCCGGTTTCCTATCTCGATATGATGGCCTTCACGCGGAACCCGGATTTAAAGGTTTCAGGATGGGAGAGCCTGCGTCCCTACCGAATCGTTTATATGCGGGGCAACAAACTGGCGGAGCAGAAGACGGCAGGGATGGATGCAAAAACAGTCACCTCCCCCGAACAGGCATTCAGGATGCTGATGGCCGACAGAGCGGATGTGGTGGTGGAGCCACGGGATGTCTGGTTCGAAATGAAGCGGATGAACGTAGAGGGGGTCCAGATGAGGGAACCTCCACTGGTGTCCATTCCCACCTATCACTATCTCAACAAACGCTATGAGGGCTATGTGCCGCGTCTT
>JAJFUM010000021.1 GCA_021372415.1 Deltaproteobacteria bacterium | reverse complement strand
CTCCTCGATCACCCCGCCGAGGGCATAATCCCCGCTTTCTGCGTCGCTGCTGGAAAACACGCCGCCGAACAGGCCCGCAGACTTCATGTCGCGAAGGAGCATGTCCGATATCATCACCGACGGTTTGATCTTCCAGCGGTTGTAGGCATCATCGCCATACACGAAAGGCCTCGAGCGGTAGACCATGGACGCGGTGCTGAAGGTCCGGGCGATGGAAAGCGGTTCCACCCGGATCGAGCCAGGCACCCGTTCAAGGTTCCCGAATGCAGGGGACGGATATTCGAGGGCATATTGACGGACGGCGGCGGCGGAGGTCTTCGCGCCTGCCGCGCACCCGCCCAGGAGGAGCGCCACGGCCCACAGGCCCAGGGCAAGGCAAATCATGAATAAACGGGTGCGGAAACTCGGTTTGCGGGGTTTCGTTCTCATGGCTTGATCTCCTGACGGGGCCTGGGCGAAGATGCGCTGCTGAAGAGGATTTCAGACGGGTCGGCCTGTACCCTGTCAACGAGCCCCTCGAGATTTTCCGAGACCTGGCGGAGATTCCCCGCGGTCTCTTTCAGATCGGCCGAGATCCTGCGTGAATCCCCTTCCAGGCTTTCCAGGAGTCTCTGCGCCTGACCCGACGTTTCCTGCAGCTTCATGGCCTCCATCTCGGTCCGGATGCTTTTGAGGGTCGCGCGGGCTTCCGCAATGGTGTCTTTCGTGCCGTTCAGGACGTGATCGACACTTCCCCCGGCAAGCAGCCGGTCCGTGTGGTGGAAGGTGCCGTCCACATGGGCCGTTGCGGACTCCAGCCTGTCGAGCAGCTGCTTGGTCCTGGACGGCCGGGAGGGGATCAGGGGGTAGGGCGGATTGCGTCCCGGGGGTAGCGCTTCCAGGGTTTCCCCGTCCCGTTTTCGATCCAGATCGATGTAGACAATCCCGGTGAGCCCCGCCAGTTTCAACTCAGCGCAGAGATCCTCTCTGAGGCGCTCGTCGACTTTCAGTTTCATGACGACTTCCACCATGGCCGTCGCCGGCTCCACGCCGATTCGTTCCACTCGCCCGATATTGACTCCTCTCAATTTCACGCTGGAATCGGGGTGCAGGCCCTGGATGGATTCGTCGAAATAGGCCACGTAGGACTTTCCGCCTTCGAAGCATTTCGAGGCGCCGAGCCACACGATCGAGCCGACGCCGATGACGGATCCGATGATCACGAATAACCCGATCCAGATCTTGGATGTCTTTTTCTTGGCCATGTCTCAGAAACCTTTCGGGGGGATTCGGTTGAAAAACCGGTGAACCCTCGGGTCGGAGGCGTTTTCACTGATCTCCCGGGGGTTGCCTTCCGCGATGATCCCCCTGGCTTTCTTGTCCAGCATGATGATCCGGTCGGCGATCGTCATGATGGAGTTCAATTCATGACTCACGATGACCATGGTCGTTCCCATGCCCGCATTGATGACCTTTACGAGCTGATCCAGCCCTGCCGAGGTCACCGGGTCCAGGCCCGCCGACAGCTCGTCCAGAAACAGGATCTGCGGATCGAGCGCAAGGGCCCGCGCGATGCCTGCGCGCTTTTTCATCCCCCCCGAGAGCTCCGATGGAAAGGCGTCCTCGTAGCCGGCCAGGTTGACCAGGCGGAGCTTCATCCGGACGACCTCGTCGATGAAGCCCGGATCGAGATCCGTGTGCTCCGTGAGCGGCAACGCGATGTTTTCCGCAAGGGTCATGGACCCGATCAGCGCACCGGACTGGAAAAGTACGCCGAAGAGCCTTTTCACCTGGAGCAGGGCTTCATC
>JAJFUM010000018.1 GCA_021372415.1 Deltaproteobacteria bacterium | reverse complement strand
CGGTGCGGCCATCGCAGGCATGAGACCTGTCGTGGTCCATCCCCGGATGGATTTCATGTTCTACGCTTTCGATCCGATCATCAACGAAGCCGCCAACTGGTATTACATGAACGGGGGGAAAGCCTCCGTGCCGGTCGTGATCTGGGGTATCATCAACCGCGGCGGCGAGCAGGCGGCCCAGCACTCGCAGGCCCTTCATTCCATATTCGCCCATGTGCCGGGACTCAAGGTGGTCATGCCCGCCACCCCCCACGATGCCAAAGGCCTGATGATCGCCGCGATCCGGGACCCCAACCCGGTCATCTACATCGACGACCGGCTGCTTTATCGGCAGGAGGGTGAGGTGCCCGAAGAAATTTACGAAGTGGAGATCGGCAAGGGAAACATCCTGAAGGAGGGAAAGGATGTCACCGTGGTGGCGGTCTCCTACATGGTTTCGGAAGCACAAAAAGCGGTGATGGAGCTGGCCGGGGCAGGGATCGATGCAGAGCTGCTCGATCTTCGAACCGTCAAGCCTCTCGATGAAGAGCTCCTGCTGGCTTCGGTGAAAAAGACGGGGCGGCTGGTGGTGGCCGACGTGGGTTGGAAGACCTGCGGCGTGGCTGCGGAAGTGTCCGCCCTGGTCTCGGAGAATGCCTTCGAATACCTCAAAGCGCCCATCCGTCGGGTGACCCTGCCGGATTGCCCGGCACCGGCCAGTGCCATTCTGGAAAAAGCATTTTACAGGGACAGCCGCGACATTGTGTCCGCGGTAAGACAAGTGACCGCAAAAAAATAACATCATGGGATAAGCGTATGGCCTACAAAGTTCGATTTGTGGATCCGGCAAAAAACTACCGGATGATCAAGGATGAAATCGATGCCGCCTATTTCGAGGTCATGTCCAAGGGCGACCTGATCGATCGCGGACAGCTCAAGCGCTTCGAGGAGAATCTTGCCGCATTCGTGGGGGTGAAATACGCCGTCGGCCTCAACAGTGGATACGACGCCCTCCACATGTCTCTCCGGGCGGCCGGAATCGGTGCCGGAGACGAAGTCATCGTCCCCTCCCACACCTTCGTCGCCTCCGCTTCGGCCATCGTCAACGTAGGGGCCAGGCCGGTCCTCGTCGATGTGGGAAAGGATTTCAACATCGACGTGGAAAAAATCGAATCGGCAATTACCCCGAAAACCAGGGGCATCATGCCTGTCCATCTCAGCGGTTACATGGCTGACATGGTGCGGGTCATGAACATCGCGGAAAAATACCGGCTCGTCGTCGTGGAGGATGCCTGCCAGAGCCTCGGCTCCAGCATGCTCGGCAGGAGAGCCGGAAGCTGGGGGCTCACAGGCTGCTGGAGTTTTTATCCTTTCAAGATCCTGGGCGGATACGGCGACGGCGGCGCGATCACCACCAACGATCCCGAGGTGGCCCTCTTCGCCACCCGGATGCGCTACAACGGTGAAGACCGGCAGTCCGGCGAATACCACGGCCATGGGTTCACGTGCCTCCTGGACAACCTGCAGGCGGCTTTCCTCGACATCAAGCTCGCTCACCTGCCTCGCTGGATCGTGCGGCGGAAGGAAATCGCCGAGCGCTACCGGGCAGGTCTCTCCGATCTCCCCGATCTCCTGCTCCCCCACTACAACGATCCAAGAAGGGACCACGTCTACCAGAATTACGTTGTCCGATCGAAGCAGGGGGATGCATTTTCCGATTACCTGAAGGAAAACGGAATCGAGGTCCTGATCCAGTTCCGGAAGCCATACTACCGGCATGAGGCCTTAAAGCTGGAAGACAGCGGATTCCCCGAAACGGAGGCCTTAAGCCGGGAGGTATGCTCCCTGCCCATGAACGTGGAGCTGGAAGATGCAGAGGTGGATTATGTCATCAGGACGGTCAGGGCATTTTATGGAAAGTAACGGCGGAGGGTGGAGTGAACCATGGCCCTTGAACTAAGCGCCCGTCATGAATGGGTACTGCAGTCCGAAATCCGCAACATGTCGATCGAATGCGACCGTGTCGGCGGCATCAACCTCTCCCAGGGTGTCTGCGACACGGAAGTTCCTCCGGCAGTCCGCCAGGGGGCCCAGTCGGCTATCGATGAGGGGATCAATATATACACCCGTTATGACGGCCTGGAAGAGCTTCGGAAAGCGATTGCCGCCAAGCAGAAAATCTTTACGGGCCTCGAGATGGACCCGGAGAGAGAGGTCATTGTCAGTTCAGGTGCTACGGGAGCCCTGTACTGTGCATGCCTTGCCCTTCTGAACCCCGGGGACGAAGTGATTGTTTTCGAACCCTATTACGGCTACCACATCAGCACGCTGGTGGCGACCCAGGCCGTCCCCGTCTATGTCCAGTTACACCCGCCGGCATGGTCATTCGAATTCGCATCGTTGGAAAAGGCCGTGACGTCCCGTACAAAGGCCATCCTCATCAACACGCCGGCCAACCCCTCGGGGAAGGTCTTCAGCCGCGAGGAGCTGGAACACATTGCCACCTTTGCCTCGAAGCACGACCTTTTCATTTTCACCGACGAGATTTACGAACATTTCCTTTACGACGGATACAGGCACATCCCCCCTGCAACCTTGCCGGGAATGAGGGAGCGGACGATCACCATCTCCGGCCTTTCGAAGACCTTCAGCATTACGGGATGGCGCATCGGGTACTGCCTTTGTGACGCCCGCTGGGCCCAGACCATCGGTTACTTCAACGATCTGGTCTATGTATGCGCGCCGGCGCCGCTCCAGATGGGTGTGGCCAGGGGTCTGGAGGCCCTCGGCGCCGACTACTATGAAAGCCTCTCCCGGGAGTATGCCTCAAAAAGGGACAGGGTCTGCCGTGCCCTGAAAAAGGCCGGGCTCAATCCCCACGTCCCGCAGGGCGCCTATTACATTCTCGCCGACATATCCGGCCTGCCTGGAAAGAACAGCAAGGAAAGGGCCATGTACCTGCTCGAGCGGACCGGTGTGGCGTCCGTACCGGGTGAAGCCTTCTATGACGGGGACGGCGGAGAGAATCTTGCCCGGTTCTGCTTCGCCAAGGAGGACGACGTCCTCGAAGATGCGTGCAAGAGGCTTCAGGGCCTCTAGAGGACAGCGATCCGGCAGACCATCCCTTGAAGGAACAGAAAGTCCTATGGATATCGATTACAGCTTGCTGACGGAAGTTCCCGGCAGCCTGGCCTCGTCCGAGCAGATCCAGCGCATGGTCACCCGTTACCGCTTTGCCCGGGATTACTGCCGCGGAAAGGATGTCCTGGAGGTTGCCTGCGGATCGGGCCAGGGACTGGGGCCCTTGGCCGAGTCGGCCAGAAAGGTCGTCGGCGGGGATTACATGGAGAATCTCCTTCGCAGGGCCCAATCTCATTTCGGTTCCAGGATACCGCTGATCCGCCTGGATGCCCAGACGCTCCCGTTCAGACGCGGAACGTTCGACGTCGTTATCCTCTACGAGGCGATCTACTATCTTGAAGAACCGGCACGTTTTGTGTCAGAATGCAAAAGAATCTTGCGGCCTGGCGGATATGTGCTCATCTGCCAACCCAACAAAAGCCTCCCCGATTTCCACCCCAGCCCGCACAGCTTTCGCTACTTCACGCCACCCGAACTGGCAGAAATGTTGACACCGATCGGCGCCCGGACATACTTTTTCGGGGACGCCCCCGTTGATTACACGTCCCTTAAGAGCAAGGTGCTCAGTTTTGTCAAAAAAACGATTGTACGGATGAATTTGATGCCGCGGACCCTCAAGGGGAGAGAACGTCTCAAGCGCATGATCTATGGGGAGCTTCTGCCGATACCGCCCGAGATCGGAGCGGATCGTTTTTCCTATTCGACACCCCAGCCGATTGCCGCCGACCAGCCCGACAGGCAATACCGGGTCCTCTTTGCCGTATCCGAGGTAGAAGGTCGATGAAACAAATCGTGCGAAACAGACATTTCTACGTCATGGTTCTCGTAGATGCGCTCCTCGTGACGGCCGCCTATCTCCTGGCGTACTGGCTTCGTTTCGAGGAAGGGATCCCCGCCGAGGTATGGATCAATATCGAGCGGACCCTCCCCCTGATCGTCCCCGTCAAACTTGTCGCGTTTTTCTTCTTTAACCTCTACAGGGGCATGTGGCGGTATACGAGCCTCATTGATCTCCTCAACGTCATCAAAGCCTGCACGGTATCCTCGGCCGTCATCGTCCTGGGAATCCTTTACACGTATCACGTTATGGGGTTCCCGCGCTCCGTGTTCATCATCGACTGGGGTCTAACCGTTTTCCTGGTCGGCGGCATCCGATTCGGGATACGGCTGATTCTGACCAATCACGTGTCGACCCTCTTCTCGCTTCGCAAGTACCCTGTCAGCGGCGCCGCCAAAAAGCTGCTCATCATCGGTGCCGGCGATGCCGGGGAGAAAGTCCTGCGCGAAATCCACGACAACCCTGGCGTCCGAATGGAACCCTTTGGCCTTCTCGACGACGCGCGGGAAAAGCTGGGCCAGACGATCCATGGCGTACGAGTGCTCGGGATTATAGAGGATCTCCCGAAACTCCCCGATGAATATGACGAAATCCTAATCGCCATCCCCTCCGCCCGGGGCAGCGAAATGCGAAGAATCGTGGACCTCTGCAAGCGGACGGGGAAGCGCTTCCGCCCTTTGCCCAGCAACGGGGAGCTCATCGAGGGACGGGTCTCTGTAAACGCCATTCGGGAGGTCACCCTCGAGGATCTCCTTGGCCGCGAGGAGATCAACCTGGATCAGGAGAAAGTGTCGCGATTCATCAGCGGCAAACGAATCCTGGTGACCGGCGCCGGCGGTTCGATCGGTTCCGAACTGGTCCGTCAGATTGGCCGCTTCCGTCCTGAGGCAATCGGGTTGCTCGATTTCAGCGAATACAACCTGTATCAGATCGAGATGGACTGCCGGAGGAACGTTCATGCGACCGTCCGCACCTATCTTGCAGACATCCGGGATCACGAGATGATCGATCGGATATTCTCCGGCTTCCGCCCTCATGTGGTGTTTCACGCCGCCGCCTACAAGCACGTTCCCATGCAGGAACACCACCCGCATGAGGCGTTTCACACGAATGTCCTTGGAACGCGCAACGTGGTTGAGGCTGCACTGAACTACGAGATCGATCGTTTCGTTCTGGTATCCACGGACAAGGCCGTCCGTCCGACCAATGTGATGGGAGCCACCAAGCGCGTGGCCGAAATGTTCATCGAGGGCGTCAATGGGTTGCATCATACGCGATTCATGGCTGTCCGGTTCGGCAACGTACTCGGCAGCTCGGGCTCGGTGATCCCACTGTTTCAGGAGCAGATTGCTAGGGGTGGCCCTGTTACGGTGACCCACCCTGATGTCAGAAGATACTTCATGAGCATCCCCGAGGCAGCCCAATTGATCCTCCAGGCGGGAGCCATGGGGGAGGGCGGCGAGATCTTCATCCTCGACATGGGCGAGCCCATCCGGATTGTCGACATGGCCTGGGATCTCATCCGGCTGCACGGCCTGGAACCGGAAAAGGACATCCCGATCGATTTCATCGGCCTGCGGCCCGGGGAAAAGCTGCACGAGGAGCTGATCACCGTCGGCGAGGGGATTGTTTCAACGGGGCATAACAAAATCATGGTGCTGCGTGGCAAGTCCCGGGACACTGCTGCCCTCCTGGCCGCAATCGAACGGCTCATGGTCGTTGCCCGTCAGGGCGAGGCCGATTCCATCAAGAAAATACTCCGGGAAATCGTCCCGGACTATACCCCCTCCCCTTAATCCCATTATCTCGTTTTTCCTGAGACAACCGGTCTATCCTCGTGCACGGATACCCTTTGTTCGAAATGCGTCAATCTCCGGTTCCAGAGACTGTTTCTTGAATATCCCACCAAAAGAATTTGATGGACACCTCTGCGTATGAGTATCCTGCTTTCTCTTCACAACAAGCTTGAAAAAGCGGCACCCGTTCTGAGCAACCTCATCGTTGTTCTCATCGGAACGTATATTTTTTTCAATCCCTTTCCCCACACCACGGCTCTTAAGGAAATCAGTTTCTATCTTGCGATCGGGTTGATTGGGGTTTCCCTGGTGCTCAAGAAGGGATCCTTTTCTTTTGACTCCCCTTTGAGTCGGCCCTTTCTGTTCATTTTTCTGTGGGCCGTTATCTGTCTTCCCCTTGCCATAAACAGAGATAATACTCTGCATGACATTTACGCTCATTTAATCAAATATTTTGTCATTTATTTCATGATCATGAATTATTTCCATTCCAGCCACAAATTGAACGCTCTGCTCTGGACAATTATCATCTCGGTATCCAGCTTCTGCATCTGGAGTGTTATTTATTATTATCTCATCCTCGGTCACCCGATTAGCGAACAACTAGGTGCTGCGGTGTTCAAGGAAATCACGACGAATACCATTGGGATCGTGACGGTGTTCGGAATCTTGCTTTCTCTGCAAAAGCTTAACATGGAAACGACGGGGTGGCTCAGATACACTCTCTCGGCTATGATCATCTTAATGACACTCACGACCCTGTTGACGCAGACGCGGGGCGCCATTATCGCCATGTTTTGTGTACTGATCATCCTTTCATTTCGAAACAGGAAAATCCTCATATTCATCATCGCCATCATAATCTGTGTTTCTCTCCTTCCCATAAAAAGTCGACTGATGCCGGAAAACATCATGATTAAAGTTAAAGATGACGACAGACTAAGAATTGCTTTCATGTATATCGAAGTCATCAAGGATTTCCCGATCCAAGGCATTGGTTTCGGAATGCAGTCGTACGCTGATGACAAATTTACGAGAGTTTATCTCGAACGGACCGACCCCGCGCGACGGACCATTAGACTCTACAGGGCTCCACATAATTTCATTATCGATATTCTGGTAAGATTAGGAATCGTCGGTTTAGCATTATATCTTTATGCCTTATACAGGGCTCTCGTAATGATCGTCGGCCTTGTGAAAGATGATAGAAATATTGGCTACAGGGATTGGGGGCTGACATTCCTCTGCACTTTTATCGCCTTCATAATCCAAGGCATGTTCGAAAATGTTCATAGCGGCCCGCCGGCTATCGTATTCTATACTCTTTTGGCATTGGTCACTGTCTTCTGGAGGTTTCAAAGAGAAGACAAAGCAAATGACGTTGCAAGGCATGAAAGGGCCTGTTCGACGTGAACCCATTAACGCCTGCTCGCGCATATGTAATTTGGGTTATTCACCTGTTTTCCACATAATCATGCAATGATCGTCACTCTGTTCAAATCTACCCGAACAACTGGATGACGCTCTAACATCGTTGTTCGCTATAATGGCCAAAGGATTATCGTAGTAGGCACTATGCTGGGCTGGAGACGGACAACATCGAGACAGGCGGCGCTGATCACTGCACTGAGAAGCGAAATAATGTCCCTCCCCGAGATCGATGCATCGACCGATTCGGAGGCTGAAGCAATATGGCTGAATAACCGCAAGGAGCTGCGGGTGCAAATCTTGAAAGATGATCCGCGGGAGTTCCTTACGTGGGATGTGGTAACCGGCAGCATGTTTGTCGGAGACCGACTCTTTGTTGACAGTGAACTCGATTACCTGATGAAACGCCAGAACTGGAAGACGGTCTGGGAGCAGGTCATTCAGGAGGACCCCGTTGGCACCCCAAAGCGATACAATCGGGACAAGAGAAGCTCTGGCAACCGGATCCATACCGCCTATCACCTCGCCCGTTTTGAGGAGCAGACGGGGCTATCGCTGAGAGAGTCCCGGTTCATCGTGGAATTCGGAGGTGGATATGGAAGTCTCTGCCGGCTGATTCACAAACTCGGCTTCACCGGCCTTTACGTCATCTATGATCTCCCGGAGCTTGTGGCCCTTCAAAAGTTCTACCTGCGGTCCCTGTCGATGCCCTTCATCGGGGTGAATGACAAACCTGACCGAACCGGACAGCATGGTGGTATTTTTTGCACGTCGGACATCAACCTGCTGCGGCGGATGGAGAGTCATGCCGCAGGCGGACCGCTTTTCATCGCGACGTGGTCCCTCAGCGAAACGAAGCCATCCTTCCGGGAAGAGATCATTTCAATACCCATGGTCCGATCGGCCCGAGCCTATCTCATCGCCTACCAGAAGTATTTTGAGGGAATCGACAACATGGATTTTTTCCTGAGATGGTGTGCACAAAGACCTGACGTCGGCTGGTGCGACTCCGAGATCGCCCACATGCCGGGAAACCATTACCTCTTCGGGACGGCTAGGACGCCATGAAGCCAGCCATTTCCGTCATCCTCACCGCCTGGATGCGGCCGCAGTACCTGGAGGAGCAGGTGGAGCGCGTACTGAATCAGTCGATTCCTCCTCACGAGATCGTCCTGTGGTACAATGCCCCGCCGAAAAAGTTGGGGTTTGTTGAGCGCAAGCAGCACGTCTCGTTCAAGAACGACCGGTTCGTAAAGAAGATCGTCTGCGACCACAACTTCGGAATCATCCCCCGGTTCACCCTGGCCTCCTGCCTCGAGGGGGCGTATGTATGCATCTTCGATGACGACACCATGCCCGGCGAGCGCTGGTTCGAGAACTGTCTGAACTATGTCGATGCGGAAAAGACTCTGTGCGGGACGATCGGGTTGCGATATCTCTCCAGGGCGGAGCTGAGAACCGAGAAGCCCCGGATGGGCTGGGAGGGGATGAACGGGGAGCTTGCCTTCGTGGATCTCGTAGGCCACAGCTGGTTCTTCCGCCGGGAGTGGGCCCGCTTCTTCTGGGACGAGGAGCCTGTCCTGCGCACCTTTGGCGAGGATATCCAC
>JAJFUM010000453.1 GCA_021372415.1 Deltaproteobacteria bacterium | reverse complement strand
TTCGGAAGCCACCTGACGAACGTCCTCAGGCGTCTGGTCCGGATCTGCCGCTTCTACGGCCGGGACCCGGTCTTCGTCTGCTGCTCGGCCACGGTGGCCAACCCCAGGGAACATGCTGAAAGGCTCCTGGAGCGCTCGGTGGCGCTCATCGCCGAAAGCGGGGCCCCGGCCGCGGCCAAGACCGTCATCCTCTACAATCCCCCGATCGTCAACCGGGAGCTGGGGATCCGCCAGTCGGCCCTGACCCCGGTCCGCAAGGTCGCCGCGGAGCTGATCGAAAACGCGGTCCAGACGATCGTCTTTGCCACGAGCCGGCTCAACGTCGAGGTCCTGACCAAGTACCTCAAGGACCAGTTCGCGAAAGGCAAGCCCGTGGACACCCAGTTCGTCACCGGCTACCGGGGCGGTTATCTGCCGAACCTCCGCCGCCAGATCGAGGCGGGCCTGCGGAGCCGCGAGGTCATGGGGGTCGTGGCGACCAACGCCCTGGAGCTGGGGATCGACATCGGCGATCTGGAGGCGGCAATCCTCTGCGGCTATCCCGGTTCCATCGCCAGCACCTGGCAGCAGGCCGGCCGGGCCGGCCGGCGGACCGGCCAGAGCCTGGCCCTGCTCGTGGCCCGGAGCTCGCCGCTGGACCAGTTCATCGTCGAGAACCCGGACTACTTCTTCTCCCGCTCGCCCGAGTACTGCCGGGTCAACCCGGACAACCTCCTGATCCTGATGCACCACATCAAGAGCGCGGCCTTCGAGCTCCCCTTCGAGAAGGGGGAACAGTTCGGCGGCGAGAACCTGGAGGAGCTCCTGGATTACCTCGAGAGGAAAGGCGTTCTCCACCGCGTCGACGCCCGCTGGCACTGGTCGGCCGAGAGTTACCCCGCCGACGAGGTGAGCCTCAGGAGCATCAACCCCGAGAATGTCGTGGTCGTGGACGCCACCGAGGCGGGAAACCACCGGGTCATCGCCGAGGTGGACTGGGACAGTGCCTTCACGGCCGTCCACACCGACGCGATCTACATGGTCGAGTCCCAGCAGTACTACGTGGACAAGCTCGATCTGGAGCGGAAGACCGCCTATGTTCACCGGGTCGAGGCGGAGTACTACACCGACGCCATGACCTACACCAACGTCCGGGTGATCGACGCATTCGCCAAGAAGCCGGGCAAGGAGGCCCTCGTCGAACACGGCGAGGTCCAGGTGGTGAGCAAGGTGGTGGGGTACAAGAAGATCAAGTTCTACACTTCGGAGAACCTTGGCTACGGCGACGTGAATTTGCCCGAGAAGGACATGCACACCACGAGCTACTGGTTCACGATCCCCCGGGACCGCCTGGCGGGTCTTTCCTACAGCCAGGAGGAGATCATCGACGGCTTGGCCGGGCTCGCCTATGCCCTTCACCACTTGGCGGCGATGATGCTGATGGCGGACCTTCACGACATCGATCGGGCGATCGGAGACAAGAGCGGCGAATGGTTCGTCAGGAAGGACAGGAACTGGCGGACGATCACCACGTCGCCCGGGGCCGGGGAGGGTTCGGCTCCCACGACGGAGGCCTTCGATCCGACGATCTTCCTCTTCGACGCCTATCCGGGCGGGATCGGCTTCTCGGACCTCCTCTTCGAGCGCCACGACGCGCTATTGAATTCGGCCCGGCAACTCATCAGGGGCTGCCCCTGTGCCTGCGGCTGCCCCTCCTGCGTGGGCCCGACCCTCGAGGTCGGCCCCCGGGCGAAGGATGCGGCCCTGGCGATCCTGAGGCTCCTCCAGAAATGAAGTCAGGCGGGCACCCTGAGGCGCCCGCCTGACGGAAGAACTCGC
>JAJFUM010000428.1 GCA_021372415.1 Deltaproteobacteria bacterium | reverse complement strand
AACACCTTCATCATCGTCCGCATCATGGAGCCTTTCTGGTTTCTCACGGCGATCATCATCATGATCCCCCAAATTGATCCCTCCTTTGATCCGGACAAGATCCGGATAAATCAGAGATTGACGAGACCGATATGAACGGCGGGACCATCCAGGAGATCATCATCGAACCGAAGGGCAGACTGGGAGGCTTCCAGTTTCGGGAACTGTGGGACTACCGAGAGCTCCTTCGTTTTCTGGTGGTCCGCGACATCAAGGTCCGCTATAAGCAGACCGTGCTGGGAGGCCTCTGGGCGATCCTGCAGCCCTTCATGAGCATGATCGTCTTTACGATCTTTTTCGGTCATCTGGCCAAGATTCCCTCCGATCAGCTCCCCTATCCCATTTTTGTCTACACGGCTCTCCTGCCGTGGCAGTTCTTCAGCAGCGGGATCGGCAGCTCCGGAAACAGCCTGGTGGCCAACAGCCATCTGATTTCCAAGGTCTATTTCCCGCGGATGATCATCCCGGCCGCATCCCTGGGCGCGGGATGCCTGGACTTCCTGATCGCTTTCCTTCTCCTGGTCCTGATGATGGTCTACTACGGCATCTGCCCGGGCCCCGGGATCCTCATGTTCCCCCTTCTGATGATCCTGGTGGCCCTGGCCGCCCTGGGGACCGGCATGATCCTGGCCGCCCTGAATGTGGCCTATCGCGATTTCCGTTATGTCATCCCCTTCCTCGTCCAGTTCTGGCTTTTTGCGACCCCGGTGATCTATCCGGCGAGCATCGTGCCGAACCAATGGCGTTGGCTGATCAATTTCAACCCTATGGCGGGCCTCATTACCGGCATCCGTTCTTCCCTTTTGAATCAGCCCATGCCCTGGGCCGACATGGCGATCTCCGGGGCGGTCAGTGTGGTCCTGTTTGTGATCGGCATCGTCTATTTCAGGAAGATGGAACGTCGCTTTGCCGATATCATCTGAGGGGGGCAGGCCGGCGTGCTCCCGGCCTGCCGGATGAAGGCGCATCCGGCCGCCGAAGCGGTTCGGTCGTCACACCCTGGATGGGACTTATGGAATCCAGAGGGCGGAGCTGTCTCTTGCAACCTATGAACAATCTAGCCATTCAGGCCGACCGGGTCAGTAAACGCTACCGGATCGGTTCGGCCAGGGAACGCAACAGGACCTTCCGCGAGGCTTTGACGAAGACGATTGCGGCCCCCTGGCGGTCGCTGAGAAGACAGTTTCAGGGGAAGGCGACGGCCGGAAATGGATCGCCGGATCTCATCTGGGCCCTGAAGGATGTGTCCTTTGAGGTCCGGCGCGGCGAGGCGGTGGGAATCATCGGCCGTAACGGCGCTGGCAAAAGTACGCTCCTGAAGATCCTTTCCCGGATTACGGAGCCCACGGAAGGACGGATCGTCCTGCGCGGGCGGGTCGGGTCCCTCTTGGAGGTTGGAACGGGTTTTCATTCCGAACTGACCGGCGAGGAGAACATCTATCTGAGCGGCACGATCCTCGGGATGAGCAGCCAAGAGATCAGCCGCAAGTTTGACGAGATCGTGGCCTTTTCGGAGATGGAACGGTTCATCAATACCCCTGTCAAACACTATTCCAGCGGTATGTACATGCGTCTGGCCTTTGCCGTGGCGGCTCATCTGGAGCCCGAGATCCTTCTGGTGGATGAAGTCCTGGCGGTAGGGGATGCCGCGTTTCAAAGGAAATGTCTGGGAAAGATGGAGCATGTGGCGCAGGAAGGCAGGACCGTTCTGTTTGTCAGCCACAACATGACAGCGGTCACGGACCTTTGTCAGAAGGCCATTCTCCTTCAGAATGGACAGCTTGTCCAATATGACGATGCCAAGACCGTGGTACGGGATTATCTGTCATTTAACGAAGAACTTTCGTCCGAAAGGATATGGGATGATCGCAATCCTCCTGGCAATGAACAGATTAAGCTGAGACAGGCCTATTTCGTTGATTCCCATGGTAACAAGCTCGCCATGGCGTTCATCAACCAGGAGATCGGTTTTTGTGTGGAATATGAAGTCCTCGACGATATTCCGTTCTTTACGCATAGCATCAATGTGTTCAACGAGACGGAGGTACATCTGTTCACCTCCCACGATGATCATGCCTATGAAAGATCCGCAGAGATCAAGAGAGGCCGTTATCGGACCATCGTCTGGTTGCCGGCCGATTTGCTGCAAGACGGCGATTTCGAGTTCAGTTTCGCATGCATGCGCTACAATCCCTTCATCATTCTGTTTCATGAGAGACGGATCGTTCGGCTCAAAATGATGGACACCATCCATTCAGCAACACGGCATGAAAACTATCGGGAGGGTCTGCCCGGATTAATCAGACCGAAATTAAAATGGGATGAGCGAAAAAGGGTCTCCGATCCATCATGATGCCTGATAAGAAAGTCACCGCCATTGTACTGAATTGGAATGGCATGAAGTATATCGATGAATGCCTCGGATCGCTGCAGGGGCAGAACCACCATCCGTTAACGGTTATCTTCGTGGATAACGGCTCCAGTGATGGTTCCCAATACCATGTCCGGAAACATTTTCCCTGGGTCGAGACGATCGTTCTGGACAAGAATCAAGGTTTCGATGCCCCGAACAATCTTGCGATGAAACGGGCGCTGTCCGAGGGTGCCGATTACCTGATCCTCGTTAACAACGATGTGGTCCTTGAGCCCAACGCCATCTCGGAATTGGTCGAGGCAGGCGAAAGGGATCCGTCCATAGGAGCCCTGGGGCCGGTTCAGCTTAAATACAGCGATCCGACACAGATTATTTCTGCCGGGGGCTATTTTGACTGGAAAAGAGGCATTGTCGTCCAGTGTGAAAATAGACCTGTCATAAACCAAGAGGTGAAATTCCTGTCCGGCGCAGTGCTGATGCTCAAGAAAGCCGTTGCTGAACGGGTCGGGATGCTGGATGAAGACTATTACTTTTATGGCGAGGATGTTGATTTAAGCACGAGGATCATGAAGCACCAATACAAGCTCGTCTGCGTGGCATCTTCCATTGTCCGACATCACGTCCGTGGCAGTACGGCGAAATCTCCTTTTCATGTCTATCACATCACGAGGGCGAGATGGATATTGATGCGCAAGCACGCATCCCTTTTCGATTGGCTTTATTTCATCCCCTTCTATGTGAAGAACTCCATTCTGGGGGAATGTCGGTGGTATCTGCGTCATGGCTATAAAGATGAGGCAAGGGCCATGATCTGGGCGATCATGGATTCCTTTCGCAATCGCCTCAGATCGACCTATTCCGGGCCCGTTGACCTGAATAGCTCCCCTGTGCCCCCTGTGGGTGAAGAAGGCGGATAAGCTGGACCCCTTCCAAGAGGGGATCGATGAGGGGCCGGTCTGAGCAGCCGGCCTTGATCCGTTCGATTAAAGGCCTCGTCCCAGGAAAAGGACCCCCTGGGACCACCCGAGTGATGACGGCGAGGATTTATGAAGATTGCAGTGGGCACGATCTTTGAGGAGTACGGCGGGGTCAGCCGTCACATCCGCAACATCCGGCGCTACTCTTCCCATCGGGTCTCCATCGTGCCGTCCAGGCCGGTGCGCATTCTCCTGAACCGCTGCCGATGGGTGAAGCCGCACTACAAACGGTTCATCGAACAATCCCGGCTGGAGAGGTACGACATCCTCCATTCCCACGCCGATCCCTGGTTCGAACGGGTCTGCCGTGCCTCCCGATCGCAATCCTGCAAGTGGGTCCACACCTTCCATTCCCTTTTCTTTGCCGAGGACTATGAAGGCGGCCTGGTAGATTGGCAGATCGAGGAGAATCAAGCCCTCATCGAATGGTGTTCCCAGGCTGACCTTAGGATCTGCGTGTCACCATGGCTGCACGAGTTTCTCCAGAAGAAATATCAGATTTCCACGCACGTCATCGAAAATGGCATCGATCCGGCGATCCATGCAATGGCGAAGGCCGATCGATTTGTCCGACGGTATGGGATGGATCGTTTTATTCTCTACGTGGGTGGAATCCGGGAGGTCAAGAACCCGCTCTTCTTCAAGCGATTGGCGGAGCGGATGCCCGATCATCGGTTCGTGATGGTCGGTGAGAGACTGAACGAGGCGTCCTTCCGATCGGCCTATCAGTGTGATATCCCAAAGAACCTTCATCTGATCGGGGCAATCCGGTATCCCGATGTCCTGGATGCCATGGCAGCGGCCAGGGCGTATGTGATGACGAGCAAACGGGAATCCATGCCCTACACGCTCTTGGAATCCATGGCGTTAGGCAAGCCCGTCGTTGCTCCTGATCACTCGGGCCCCAGGGACGTCCTTGCCGGGACCGACGCGGGATTCCTCTATCACCCCGACTCCCTCGACGATGCAGCCGATAAGATCGGATTGGCCCTCGATTCACGGACCGTCGGCCCGGCAGCCAGGGAACGGATTGAAGAGAGCTATCACATCTCGAAACAGATTCGGAAACTCGATGAGCTGTATCAATCGCTTGTGTAAGCCGTGATTAAAGATGTGCGGGATCGCAGGATACATTCTTAGGGCGCCGACAGGGCATCAGGCCGCGCGGTACATTGATGCCCTCCTGGGGCCGATCCGCCAGCGCGGGCCCGACGACGAGGGACTGAGCCTCATCAACCGCCAGAAGCGGTCCGTCCGGGCCTTCCGGACCGATCAGACCTCCCTCAAGCTGTCCCACCTGCCGCCCCTCGGCAAGGAGCTCAGTCTCCCCCTCCACGATGCGGCCCTCATCCACACCCGCTACTCGATCATCGACCTGACCGAAGGGGGACATCAGCCCTTCGTCAGCTCCGACGGGACGATTACCGCCGTCTTCAACGGCGAGATCTACAATTACCTGGAGCTTCGGGAGGAACTCAGCGCCCAGGGTGTGGCGTTCCGCACCCTCTCCGATACGGAGGTCCTCGTCGAGGGATACCGGCTCTGGGGCCATGATCTCTGGAACCGGATGAACGGCTTCTGGGCCGTGGCCCTGTACGATGTCCGGAGCGACGAGATGGTCTTCTCCCGGGATCGGATCGGCGTGGCCCCCCTCTACTATCGGGAACTGCCGGAGGGATTTTTCTTTGCCAGCCTGATCCAGAGCCTGATCGACATCTCCCCCGGTGATGTGGAGATGGACCGGGACGTCGTCGAGGGATTTGTGCAGACCGGGATCAAGGACCACGATCAGTCCACCTTCTACAGACAGATCCGGAGTCTCCCCTCCCTGACGACCGTCACCCTCCCGAGAGGGGGCTGGCGACTGAGCGAGGGGACAGCCAAACGATACTGGGACTTCCCTGCCGCGAGGCTTAAGCCCGGGGACCTTTCCTTCGAGGAGGCGGTCCAGCGTTACCGGGACATCTTCTTCAATGCCGTGGACCTTCGGCTGAGGGCCGACGTCAAGGTCGCCTTCGAGTTGAGCGGCGGGCTGGACAGCTCCTCCGTGGTGGCTGCGGCCGCCATGACGAGGAAGGACATCACGACCTACACGGTCAGCATCCGGGGGGCCGACGAGGAGCCCTACGCCAGGGCGATGCTGGAACGTTACCCCCTCGACTATCGGGTCCTCAAATATCTCGAAGGGGATTTCAAGTCCGAATGCGGGGCCTTCGCCAGGATCATGGAGGAGCCGTACGACAACCCCAACGCCTACAGCCACCACTGCATGCTCCGCCGCATGAAGGCCGAAGGAGTCTCCGTGGTCGTCACCGGCGCCGGGGGCGACGAGGTCCTTGCCGGATACGAGGCAAGCTTCTGGCCGAAGGCCTACGAGGAACTGCGGAGAAACGGCTTCTTCTGGACGGCGGAGTGGTACGAATTCTGCCGCCGCTTCATGACGCTGCGGAAGACCCGGGAGACCCTGGCCCACTATCTCGCGGACATTCCCGGTTACCTCCGGCGTCGCCTGGTCCGCCCAAAGCCCCTATCGGCCGGCGGTACCGTGACGGCAGCCGGGGAGTATCGGAAATCCTATGGACGCCTGTCCTTCCACGAACAGGCCCTCTACCACTTCCGAGTCGCCCTGGTCCCCTTCTATATGAGGAGCAGCGACCATTTCACCATGTCCATCCCGATCGAACACCGGTTCCCGCTCCTGGATTACCGGATGGTCGAACTGGGCCTGCAGATGCCGATCCCCTATCTCTTCAGAGGCGGGTGGACCAAGTACCTCCTAAGAAAGGCCATGGAGCCCTATCTGCCCGACCGGATCCTGTGGCGTCGCAAGAAGATGGGGTTCACCTTCCCCTACCGGCTGTATTTCGGCGAGCACGCCGATGTCTTCCAACCCCGGTGGGACCGGTTCCATGAGCGGCAGGTGCTGACGGAGGGAACGGGCTCCTACCAAAACCTCCTGGAGCGGGATCCCGTGAAGTTGTGGCGCATCCTTTCCACGGCGATCTGGCTTGCCGGGCAGGAGGGAGCGGGTCCGTGAGGATCGCCTTTCTGGTCGATGCCTTCCCTTCCCTGTCCGAGACCTTCATCCTGAATCAAGTGACGGGACTGATCGACCTGGGTCACGACGTGGAGATCTTCGCGGCCCTCCGGGGGCCCCTGGACGTGGTCCAGGAGGAGGTGAAGGCCTACGGGCTCCTGGACCGCACACACTACTACCACGAGATTCCAGAGAACCGCCTCCGCCGTTTCGTGAAATTCCTTCCCCTCTTCACGGGGGATCTGTGCCGCCATCCGGCCCTGTCGCTGAGGGCCGTCGACGGCTTTCGCCTCGGCCGCGAGGCCCTTTCCCTTCGTCCCTACTTCCGGACATCCCTCTTTCTGAGGAGGGGGCCCTTCGATATCCTGCAATGCCATTTCGGGAGGAACGGTCTGATCGGGGCCTCCCTGAAGGCGCTGGGAGTACCCGGCCGACTGGTCACCATGTTCCACGGTTACGATATCCGCCGCGGGCTCCGGGAAGGAGGGCAGATCTATCATCCCCTCTTCCGCCGGGGCGACTGTTTCCTGGCGATCTCCCAGGCGAACCGCGAGCACCTCATCCGTTTTGGGGCCGATCCGGAGAAGATCCATTACCACCCCGTCGGGATCGATCTCGGCCGGTTTGCCCCGACGGGCGA
>JAJFUM010000427.1 GCA_021372415.1 Deltaproteobacteria bacterium | reverse complement strand
CAGCCGACCTTTATCACCCATCACCCCACTGACGTCTCCCCGCTTTCCAGGAGGAACGCCCGGGAGCCTTCGCTGGCCGACCGGTTCGAGCTCTACATCTCGGGCAAAGAGATCGCCAACGCCTTCTCCGAGCTGAACGATCCCGTGGATCAGCGCCAGCGCTTCGAGATGCAGTTGAAGGAGAGGGAGGCCGGCGATCTGGAGGCCCATGAGATGGACGAGGACTACATCGGCGCCCTGGAGTGCGGGATGCCGCCGACGGCCGGCGAGGGGATCGGGATCGACCGTCTGGCCATGCTCTTCACCGACTCCGCGTCGATCCGGGACGTGATCCTCTTCCCATCGCTGAGGCCCCGCGACGCCTCCCGCGAGGAGACGGCAAACCTGAAGGCGGTGGAAAAGGCCCCGTGACATCCTATGAATTCTTCATCAGCCTGCGCTACCTCCGGGCGAGACGGAAACAGGTCTTCGTTTCCATCATCACCTCCATCTCGATCGCCGGGATCTTTCTGGGCGTCGCGGCCCTGATCATCGTCATCGCCGTGATGAACGGCTTCGAGACAGACCTGCGCAACAAGATCCTTGGGATCAATTCCCATGTCATCCTCATGCAGTACACGGGGCCCATGAAGGATTATTCCCGGGTGATGGGGGAGGTCACCCAAGTCCCCGGCGTGATGGCGGCCACCCCCTTCATCTACAGCCAAGCCATGCTGAAAAACCGAAACAGCGTCACAGGCGTCGTGCTGCGGGGCCTTTCCACCGAGGACGCCCTGAAGGTAATCAATCTGGGAAAAATCCGCGAGGGGAGCGTCGATGCGCTCAGGGACGGCATCCAGAAAGTCCCCGGTCTGAAACCGGATATCGCTACGCTGCCGGGGATTCTCATCGGCCGGGAGTTGGCCAAGAACCTGGGACTCTTCCTCTACGAACCGGTCCATGTCCTCTCCCCTGCCGGGATCTCGACGCCGATGGGGCTCGTCCCGAGGATGAAGTCTTTCGTCGTGGTCGGCATCTTCGAATCCGGTTTCTACGAGTATGATTCGACCCTCGCCTACATCTCCCTGAAGGAATGCCAGGAATTCCTCAACATGGGCGATACGGTGACGGGGATCGAGATCCGCGTCACCGACATCTACCAGGCCGACCGGATCGCCAAGGCGATCGAACAGAAGCTGGGCTACCCTTACTGGGGCCGCCACTGGATGGAGATGAACAAGAACCTCTTTTCCGCTCTGAGGCTCGAAAAGCGCGTCATGTTCATTATTCTGTCCCTGATCGTCCTGGTCGCTGCCTTCAACATCATCAGCGCGCTCATCATGATCGTCATGGAAAAGAACAAGGACATCGCTATTTTGAAGACGATGGGGGCCACCCGGCTGGGCATCATGAAGATCTTCATCTACCAGGGGCTCATCGTGGGGGCCATCGGCACCGTGCTGGGATGTCTGGCAGGGCTCCTGGTCGCCTTCAACCTGGAGGCGATCTCCCGTTTCGTGGAAAAGCTCTTCGGATTCAAGATCCTCCCCGGTGACGTCTACTATCTGAGCGAATTGCCCTCGCAGGTCAACTTCGGCGATGTGGGCATCATCATCGTGGGGACCATGCTGATCAGTTTCCTCTCCACGATCTATCCTTCCTGGCGGGCTTCCCGCCTTGATCCGGCGGAGTCGTTGCGCTACGAGTAGGGGGAGTGGGAAGACGGGCGAAAGCGGTCAAGGGATGCGACGGTAGGAAAGCGATGATACAGATTCAGGACCTTAACAAAACCTTCCTGAAAGACGGACTCAAGATCGAGGCGCTCAGGGGACTGAACCTCCAGATCGAGAATGGGGACTCCCTGGCGATCGTGGGGGCATCCGGATCGGGAAAAAGCACCCTGATCCACATCCTCGGCACCCTCGACCGCCCAACATCAGGAACCGTCCTGTTCGACGGGATCGACGTCTTCACCTGGCCGGAACAGAGACTGGCCGCTTTCCGGAACCGGAAGATCGGCTTCGTCTTTCAATTTCACAACCTCCTTCCGGAGTTCACAGCCCTGGAGAATACCGTAATGCCCGCCCTGATCCAGAGGATGTCCAAAGGCGAGGCCAAAAGGCGGGCAGAGGCGATTCTCACCGAGGTGGGGCTCGGGGAACGGATGAACCACAAACCCGGAGAACTCTCGGGAGGGGAACAGCAGCGGGTCGCCATCGCCAGGGCGCTCATCCTCGAACCGGAGCTCGTTCTGGCTGACGAACCCACAGGAAACCTTGACACGGAAACCGGAAAGAAGATAGAAGAGATCCTAGTCGCCTTAAACAGGACCAAGCGGATAACGCTGATCGTAGTCACCCACAATCAGTCACTGGCCGAACGGATGTCCCATTCCATCGGTCTGCGTGACGGAAGGATTGACAGCCGTGAATAAAAAAAGGTTATCAGCACGCATCGCTCCGTTTCTGTTTACGATTCTCTGTTGGCCGACCTGGGGACTTGCGGCGGAAACCGTCAGAACCCTTGCCCTCTTCCCTTTTGAAGTTCACAGCACCGCCCAGGAGGGTGTCTCCGAACTCAGAGAAACGTTGTATCAGAAGGTCGCTGCAGAGCTTCTGAAATCGAAGAACATCCGGCTTGTCGAGCGGGAGAAAATCCTGAGCGCCCTCGCCGGAAAACGCCTGAATGATGCCCTGGCCCTGGAAGTGGGACAACAAACCGGCGCCGCCTACGCCGTCACGGGGAGCCTGACCGAATTCGGGGAGCGGATCAGCGTGGACGTGCGGCTGATCGATATCGCCGCAGCGAAGGTTCAGCCGGGGGTATTCGTTCAGGGCAGGGGCAGGGAAAACCTGGGCGCCATTCTCGCCCAACTCCGGATGGACATCCTGGCCCGGATCGCAACCGACCAGAAGATCGCCCGGATCGAATTCAAGGGGAATCGGAAGATTGAGGAGAGCGTCATCCGCCAGGCCCTGACCAGCGCAGTGGGGAATGTCTTCACCGACACGGACCTGTCCAACGACATCAAGGCCATCTTCAAGCAGGGCCACTTTGAAGATGTGACGGCCGAGGTGACCGATACCCCCGAGGGGAAAGTGATTACCTTCACGGTCGTGGAAAAACCGACGATCACTGAGATCCTGATCAAGGGGAACAAGGCCGTCAAGCGGGACGACATCGAAACGGCGATGAGCACCCGGGTCAAGCAGGTCGTCAACCAGGAAAGACTCGTGGCCGACATGGAGAAGATCAAGACCCTCTACGACAGCAAGGGCTACTACAACGCCGAGATCCGATACGAGCTCGAAAGGGCCGGAGAGCGGGATGTCCATCTGGTGGTCAACATCGTGGAGAACGAGAAGCTTCTGATCCAGCTCATCACCTTTGAGGGGAACCGCTCCTTCACGGCGAAGGAGCTGAAGAACATGATGACCACCAACGAAAAAGGTCTTTTCCACTTCTTCACCGATTCCGGCGTCCTCAAGAAGGAGCAGCTCAAACAGGATGTGGGCAAGCTCAACGCCTTCTACCTGAACAACGGTTTCGTCAACGCCAAGGTTGGCGACCCTGAGATCACCTATGACCGGAACGGAATCAACGTAAAGATTCCCATCTCGGAGGGAAAGCAGTTCCGCGTGGGAAAGGTGGAAATCATCGGGGACGAGCTCAAGACCCCCCGGGCGGATCTCTATGCGAAACTCCAGATCACCAAGAAGGACTTCTACGACCGGGAAGCAGTCATGAAGGACATGGACTACCTGACTCAGGCCTGCAACGACGAAGGTTACGCCAATGCCGACGTCGTCCCCCGGACCGCGCCGCAGGAAAAGACCCAGACAATCGATGTCACTTACGAGGTCAGCAAGGCCAAGCTGGTCTATTTCAACCGGATCAGCATCTCCGGCAACAGCAAGACCCGCGACAAGGTCATCCGCCGGGAACTCTCCTTCGTGGAGGGAGATCTCTACAGCCGGACCAAGCTCAAGAACAGCTACATGGCCTTGAACCGGCTGCGCTACTTCGAGGAGATTGACTTCCAGACAGAGAAAGGACCCAATGAATCCCTGACCGACGTGAACATCCGGGTCAAGGAAAAGACGACGGGCATGTTCAGTGTCGGTGCCGGCTACAGTGCCCAGGATAACGCCATTTTCACGGGCTCGGTCACCCAGCAGAACCTCTTCGGCCGGGGCCAGACGCTGACCCTCAAGGCCAGCTTCAGTGGCAGAAGCACCCTCTACGACATCTCCTTCCTGGAACCGTGGCTCTTCGACATGCCCCTCTCGAGCAAGTCAGACCTCTGGAACACCTCCAGAGACTACGATACCTATAACCTGAAGAGCCAAGGCTTCGCAACAATGCTGGGCTACCCCCTCTGGGAGCGTGTAAACGGCTACATCGAGTACCGACTGTCGATTAATAATGTCAGGGATATCTCGGACGATGCTTCAACCTATATCAAGAAACAAGAAGGAAAAACGACGACAAGCGGCGTCACCCTCACATTGGCCCGGGATACCACAGACGACACCTTTTTCCCATCCACCGGGTCAAAGAACAGCGTTTCGACAGAGTACACGGGTGGCCCGTTCCTGGGCGACGTGAGCTATACCAGATACGGGGCCAGTTCCGCCTGGTTTTTCCCGCTCCCCCTCGATACGGTCTTCGGCGTCCGGGGAAAGATCGGCTATATGTACGGCAATGAGGGGAAGGAGGTTCCCGTCTACGAGCGGTACTATGTCGGCGGAATTAACTCCTTAAGGGGTCTGAGAGATGTAGGCCCCAAGGATCCCGACACGGGAGACGTTATCGGCGGACTTACGATGCTCCTCTTCAATTCCGAATACATCTTCCCCATCGTCAAGAAAGCCGGGCTGAAGGGTCTGATCTTCTTCGATACGGGCAATACCTGGGAGAGCGGCTATCATCTCGATGACATGCGAAAAACCGCCGGCTTGGGGGTGAGATGGTACTCGCCGATCGGCCCCCTGCGTCTGGAGTGGGGCTATGTCCTCGACCGGAAGGACGACGAAGCGGCCAGCCGCTGGGAATTCACCATCGGGATGTTCATGTAGGGAGAGGCGAAAATCAGCAAGAACCTCCTGGTTCCCGTGGAATACGCTTTAAATGGAAGGCCCCGGGGGCTTTCGTAAGAGATGGAAAAACATCTATCGTTTAGGGAAAGGGATTGCAAAATGAAAAAACAAGGTTTGATCGTTGCCGGTGTGGTGATCATGGCCCTGGTCCTTACGGGATCATTGGCGGCAGCGGCCGAGAAGATGGGCTTTGTGGATGTCCGGGAGGTCATGCTCTCCTCAGCCGCAGGCAAGAAAGCGGCCGAGGAACTCAAGAAATCTTTCGACAAGACCAAGGCTGTTATGCAGGAACGGGAAGCTGAACTGAAAAAACTCAAGGAGGATCTGGAAAAACAGCGGCCGCTTCTGAAGGAAGAAGTCCTGAAAGAGAAGGAATTAAACTACCAAAAGAAAGTTCGTGACTATCAGATCTTCGTGAAGGATTCCAACGAGGAGTTTCAGGCCAAGGATCAGGATCTTTCCAAGAAGATTCTTCCCGATATCTTCAAGTTGCTCCAGACCATCGGAGAGAAGGAAAAGTACAGCATGATCATCGACATCAGCCAGATCCCTGTCGTCTACTATGCGAAGGAAAACGACCTGACCAAAAGGGTGATCGAGGAGTTCAACAAGACCTACAAACCCAAGAAGTGACAGGAACGGGGCGTTGAAGAAGACTCTCAGTGAGATCGCCGCCTTTCTCGGCGGTGACGTCAGCGGCGACGGCGGGATCGTCATCGAACGGATCCGGGGGATCGAAGAGGCCGGCGAGGGGGACATGACCTTCCTGGCCAATCCCAAATACCGGAAAAATCTGGAAACCACAGGGGCCAGCGCGATCCTTGTCGCCAGGGACACGACCTGCGAGGGCAAGAACCTCCTTCTGGTTGATGATCCCTATCGCGCGCTGGGCCGGCTGCTCGCCCTCTTCTATCCTGAGGAAGAGGAGACGGCGGGAATCGGGGAACAAGTCTCCATCGACGCAGGAGCCGATGTCTCGCCCGAGGCCGTGGTCTATCCGGGCGTCCACATCTGTCGAGGGGCGCGTGTGGAGGCCAGGGCCGTCCTCTACCCGGGGGTTTTCATCGGCCGAGATGCCGTCATCGGGGAAGGATCCATCCTCTACCCCCATGTGACCGTCTATCGACGCTGTCTGATCGGCAAACGGGTGATCCTCCACGCCGGCGTCGTCGTCGGAAGCGACGGTTTTGGATTTGCCGTCCCGGGACGGGAGAACCAGAAGATCCCCCAGGTCGGCTATGTCCAGATCGACGACGACGTGGAAATCGGGGCCAACACGACCATCGACCGCGGCACGCTCGGCAGGACCTGGATCCAGCAGGGGGTGAAAATCGACAACCTCGTCCAGATCGCCCACAACGTGGTGGTCGGCGAGCGGTCGGTGATCGTCGCCCAAGTCGGCATCTCGGGAAGCACGCAGCTGGGCCAGGGGGTCATCATCGGCGGCCAGGCAGGGCTTGTGGGCCACATCCGGCTTGGAGACCATGTCATGGTGGCCGCCCGCTCCGGAATCCACAAGGACATCCCCCCGAACCAGATCGTGGCTGGCGCGCCCCACAAACCCCACCGGGAATGGCTGAAACTGGAGGCCGCGCTTTCGAAACTGCCGGAGATGCGTGAGACCGTTGCCGCCCTGCAGCGTCGGATTGCGGCCCTGGAGGAGAAAAAATAAATCGGCGTCAAACCGTTGAAGGAGCTTTCATGAACATCCACCCCACCGCGATCATCTCCCCCGAGGCCACGCTGGCCGAGGGGGTCGAGATCGGTCCTTACAGCATCATCGGACCCGATTGCCATATTGGGAGAAATACCGTGATCGGTCCCCATGTGGTCATCGAGTCCCAAACCGACATCGGCGAGGATTGCCGCATCTCCCAGTTTGCCTCTATCGGTGGCCCGCCCCAGGATCTCAAGTACCGGGGGGAGCCGACGCGGGTCGTGATCGGAAACCGAAACATCCTCAAGGAATATGTGACGATCAACCGGTCGACCACGGCCGATATCGGTGTCACTGTTCTTGGCGATGACAACCTCATCATGGCCTATTGCCACGTGGCCCACAACTGCAAGCTGGGGAACCACGTCATCATCTCCAACGCATCGAATCTTGCCGGCCACATCCACGTGGAGGACTACGCGATCATCGGGGGCATGACGGGCATCCACCAGTTCACCCGGATCGGTGCCCACTGCATTATCGGAGGCGCCTCCGCCGTCGCCAAGGACATCCCGCCCTATGTCACGGCCTCCGGCAACTTCGCCAAGCTCTACGGCCTCAACATGATCGGCCTGAAGAGGCGGGGCTTCACCGAAGAAACGATCCAGGCACTCCGCAAGACCTATCAGATCGTCTTCCGTTCCTCGATGCTCCTGTCCGCGGCAATCCAGAAAGTCGAGCAGGAGGTGGAAGACCTGCCCGAGGTCCGGCATTTCCTGAGTTTTATCAAGACATCCGAACGGGGAATCTGCCGGTAGAAGGAGATATGAAAGAGATCAGAATCGGTGTGGTGGGGATCGGCCATCTCGGCAATTACCACCTCCAAAAGTATCAGAAGATGCCGGGCTGCCGGATTGTGGGCGTCACCGACGCGGACCCGGAGCGCGCAGGCAAGGCGGCTGGACTTTACGGGTGCCGTGCTGTGGACTGCCGGGAACTGGCCACCCTGGCGGACGCCGTTTCCATCGCCGTCCCGACCGGGGCCCACCACGAGACGGCATCCCTTTTCCTCAAGGCAGGAGTGGACGTCCTCTTGGAAAAACCGATTGCCGCCACCCTGGCCGAAGCCGACGAATTGATCGCCCTGGCCGATGCAAAGGGGCTGATCCTCCAGATCGGATTTGTTGAACGGTTCAACCCGGCCATCGTGGCCCTCCATGCCGTGATGGGGCACCCCCTCTTCATCGAATCCCACCGCCTGCACCCCTTTTTCGAACGGGGAACTGATGTGGACGTCATCCTCGACCTGATGGTCCACGACCTGGATATCCTCCTCCATTTCGTCCGTTCACCCGTTGAATCGGTCGATGCCGTGGGGGTATCGGTCCTCTCGGACAAGGTGGACATCGCCAACGCGCGCCTGAGATTTGCCAGCGGCTGCGTCGCGAACATCACCGCAAGCCGGGTCACCGGAAAGACCCTGCAGAAGACCCGCTTCTTCGGTATCGAGGGATACCATGCCGTGGACTACCAGAAACGAAAACTTGTCTCCCTGGGGCGGAAAAGCAACGCCGACGGACAGGTGACGATCATGGAAAACCCTGTGGAGATCAAGGAACAGGATCCGCTGGAAGAGGAGATCCGCGCCTTCGTTCAGGCCGTGGCCAACCGAACGGCTCCTTCGGTCTCGGGACGGGAAGGTCGCGACGCCCTGGAACTGGCGCTGAGGATCAACGCCGCGATCAATCAAAGCCGGATCAGGGTACCGCTGGACACCCTCGCGGCGTCTTCTTTGCCCGCCGCTCCTCTCTTCAACGGGTCCCCTGAGGGGAACCGGGTGGGGCCGTGAAGAGCCGGAGGGTGATGATCGTTGCCGGAGAGGCGTCGGGCGACCTGCACGGCGGGAATCTCGTCCGGGCCATGCACCGCCTGGATCCCGATATTTCCTTCTACGGTGTGGGGGGTGGAAGGATGAAAGGGGCGGGGGTCGAACTGATGGCCGATGCCGCTGACATGGCCGTCGTGGGGCTTACCGAGGTGGCCCGGAAACTCTGGACGATCCTTAGGGTCATGCACCGGCTGAAGCAATCCCTTTCCCAGGCATCGCCCGATCTGGCCATCCTCATCGACTACCCGGACTTCAACCTCCCCCTCGCCCGTGCCGCCAAGCGGCGCGGAATCAAGGTCCTCTACTACATCAGCCCCCAGGTGTGGGCCTGGCGGAAGGGACGGATCAAGACCATCAGGAGGGTGGTGGATCGGATGGCGGTCATCCTGCCCTTCGAGGAGGCCTTCTACCGGGAGGCCGGCGTGAACGTGACCTTTGTCGGACACCCGCTGCTGGACGAGGTGTAGAGACGATACGCGCGGCCCGAGGCCATGAAGCGCTTCGGCCTCAGGGAGGAAGCCACCACGGTGGCTATTCTGCCCGGCAGCCGCCCCTCCGAGGCGGCGCGGCTCCTGCCGGAGATGCTCGGCGCCTGTCGAATCCTGATGGAGAAGCTCTCCCCGTTGCAGTTCGTCCTGCCGCTGGCCGGAACGCTGGATCCGAATCTCGTCGGGGATATGCTGCGGCAGTTCCCCGGAAGGGTTAACGTTATCCGGGACGAGATCTACGACGTGGTCGGTGTGTCGGACGTGGCCATCGTCGCCTCGGGAACGGCCACTCTTGAGACGGCCCTCCTGGAGACCCCCATGGTCGTTGTTTACAGGCTTTCCGGCTTTTCCTACGCCATTGGCCGGAGATTCGTCCAGGTGGACCACATCGCCCTGGCCAACATCATTGCCGGCAGGACCATCGTTCCCGAGCTGATCCAGACCGATGCCACCCCGGAGAGGATCGCCGCCGAGGTCAGGGAGATCATCGTCCAGAGGCAAAAGGCGCGGGAGATGAAGGCCGCGCTGGCCCAGATCCGGGAAAAACTGGGAACGCCGGGGGCCTCGGACAGGGCTGCGAGGCTTGCCTGCGGGATGCTTGGGAACAGGGCCGACTGAGAAAGGTCTCGAGAATCTTCCCTGCACCCCTGACACGGATTCTTTCCGGCTGGTCGGAGAACGCATAAACAACCAAGAGGAGCGGAGACTTGGATATCTTCAAACGGCTGTTGAGACTGGCCAAGCCCCATGCGGCCAAATTCTTGATCGCCATGACCTGCATGATCGTCGTCGGGGCGACCACATCGGCCCTTGCCTTTCTGGTCAAACCGGCCCTCGACGAGATTTTCCTGAAACAAAACGCCGAAATGCTCAAATGGATCCCCCTGGCGGTCATCGGGCTCTATCTCCTGAAGGGAGGATGCAACTATCTCCAGACGGTTCTGATGAATTTCATCGGCCAGCGGGTCGTCGCCGATCTCAGGGAGAAACTCTACCGGACGATCCAGACCCAGTCCCTGTCCTTTTTTACGAAGAACCCGACGGGGATCCTCATGTCCAGAATCACCAACGACGTGACCTATGTCCAAGGAGCCGTCTCGGAGGCCGTCACGGCCCTGCTCAAGGACACCTCCACCCTGGTGTGCCTCGTCTTCGTCATCTTCTACAGGGATTGGCAACTGGCCATCATCGCCATGCTGATCTTCCCCATCGCCGTCTACCCCATTGCCAAGTTCGGCCAGAAGATGCGCCAGATCGCCCGGCGGACCCAGGTGACCGTGGGCAGCCTCACCACGCTCCTGCAGGAGACGATCTCGGGTACCCGGATCGTCAAGGCCTTTTCCATGGAGGAGTATGAAAATAGACGGTTTTCAGGGGAAAATGAACGCCTATTCCGCCTGAATCTCAAGGCCGTTTCGATCAACGCCGTCTCCAGCCCCCTCATGGAATTCCTCGGAGGCCTCGGCATCGCGGCGATCATCTTCTACGGCGGTTACCAGGTGATCCACGGCCATTCGACGCCGGGGACCTTCTTCTCCTTCCTGACGGCGCTCATCATGCTCTACGAGCCGGTCAAGCGCCTGACGAACGTAAACAACACGATCCAGCAGGGGATCGCCGGGGCCGAACGGGTCTTCGCCATCATTGACCTCACCCCCGAGATCCGGAACCGTCCCGATTCCGTTCCCCTCCCCCGGATCGAAAAGGAGATCGCCATCCGGAACGTCACCTTCTGCTACGAAGAGGCGCCGGTCCTCAAGAACATCAATCTCACGATCCGGGCCGGCGAGGTGATCGCCTTCGTGGGGATGAGCGGCGGGGGCAAGACGACCCTCGTCAACCTGATCCCCCGGTTCTACGACGTGGTCGAGGGACAGATCCTGATCGACGGCCACGATATCCGCAACGTCACCGTCGGGTCCCTGAGGGGACAGATCGCGATCGTGACCCAGCAGACGATCCTCTTCAACGACACGGTGAGGAACAACATCGCCTACGGCGACATCGCCAGGACCGAGGCGGAAATCATGGCCGCGGCCACGGCCGCCAATGCCCACGACTTCATCATGCGCCTGCCGATGGGCTACGACACCCTCATCGGCGAGCAGGGGACGAAGCTCTCCGGCGGCGAACGGCAGCGGATCTCTATCGCCCGCGCCCTGCTCAAGGACGCCCCGATCCTGATCCTCGACGAGGCGACCTCCTCCCTGGACTCGGAGGCGGAGATCGAGGTTCAGGACGCCCTGGAGAACCTCATGAAGGGCCGGACAACGCTGGTCATCGCCCATCGGCTCTCCACGATCCGCAACGCCGACCGGATTTTCGTTCTGGTCAACGGGGAGATCATCGAGGAGGGGACCCACGAGTATCTCCTGGCCTGCCAGGGGGAATACTGCCGCCTCTACAACATGCAGTTCAAGGAGGGCACACGGGATAACTGGGAGAAGACCCAAAACGGATAGACATCCCGTGCCCCGGACGGAAGGACCGTCCCCAATATCCAGACTGCCCGGGAAAGGGAAAGGTAGAGACGTCCCATGGCCGCCAAGGAAAGGATCAGGAGGATCTGGGAAGAGGACCAGCCGGGGGGCCGGATGACCTTCTTCAGCGCCTTTCTGTCCCTCCTGTCCCTTCCCTACCGTCTGGCCGTCGCATCCAGAAACCGGCTTTACGACAAAGGGGTATTCCGACAGGAGCGTCTCCCCTGTCCGGTCATCGGCGTCGGCAACCTCACCGTCGGGGGAACCGGCAAGACCCCGACAGTGATCCTTCTGGCGAATGCCCTCAGGCACCGAGGGTTCCGGCCGGCCGTTCTGAGCCGCGGCTACGGGGGAAACGCAAAGACGTCCGTCAACGTCGTCTCGGACGGGCAGCGGATCCTTATGGATTGGCGGCAGGCCGGAGATGAACCGGTCCTCATCGCCCGTCTGTCACCTGGCGTCCCGGTCCTGACCGGTGCGCGCAGAAGCCTCACGGGGGCGGCGGCCCTGGAGAGGTTTGGCGCAGACTGCCTGGTCCTCGACGACGCCTTCCAGCACCGGGCACTCCACCGGGACCTCAACATCCTCCTGATCGACGCAATGCGCCCCTTCGGCAACGGCTTCCTCCTCCCGAGGGGCCCCCTTCGGGAAGCTCCGGATTCCATGCACCGCGCCCATCTCATCATCCGGACGGGCGCGGACCGCGAGGTCCCGGAACCACCCTTCCTCAAAACCTTGTCCGTTCCCCGATTCAGGGGGACCCATCGATCGGAGGCCCTGGTTGAAGGCGATACGGGACGGCTGCGTCCCCTCGCGGAACTCCGGGGGCAGAGGATCTGCGCCTTCGCCGGCATCGGCCGTCCCGAGGCCTTCCGCCAAACCCTGACGGAACTGGGGGCTCAGATCGTCGCCTTCAAGGCCTATCCCGATCATCACCCCTACTCCCGTTCCGATCTTGACTTCCTGCTCCGCCTCACCAGCCAGAGCGGGACTGATCGGCTTCTCACCACGGAGAAGGACGGGGTCCGACTCGCCGATTTCCCGGATTTCCTGCCAAAGGCCTTTCTCCTCCGGACCGGTATGGAGATCCAGCCAGCCGGGGCATTTACAGAGTTGATTTTTTCGAAGCTTGCGTATTAAGAAGAGGCGGTTTGGGACCCCGGAACGGATGGATGACTGGGGAAGGAGAAGGAGTCTTTGGAAGATGACCGCTGAGCGTCTTGCCGATATCATCCTGGCTAGCTTCGGGCGGATGCCCACATCGGTGCGCCGGGCCCTTTTTATCGGTATTTTCAAGCTCTTCTACTATCTTGTCCCCCGCCAGCGGATGATCGCCCTCCACAATCTCCGGTGCGCCTTCCCGGAAAAACCGCTGGAGGAACTCCTCGGGATCGTCCGGGGGGTCTACCGGAGTCTGGGGACCGTCGCCGCGGAATTCTTCGACATCCCCCGTCTGACGCGGGACAACATCGGCCAGTGGGTCGAAGCGGAAGGGCTGGAGAACTGCTTCAAGGCCCTAGAGAAAGGACGGGGCGTCCTGCTCTTCGGGGCCCACTTCGGGAACTGGGAATTGGAGGCAGCGGCGGCATCACTCATGATCAAGCCCTTCACCGTCATCTACCGGACATTGGACAGCGCCCTGCTTGACCGCCTCGTTTTCAAGGTCCGTTCCGGGACCGGAAACGTGCCGCTCGCCAAGGAACACGCGATGCGGAATATGCTGCGGACCCTCAAACAGAACGGTATGCTGGGTATCCTGATCGACCAGAACGTCGACTGGTACGAGGGGGTCTTTGTCGATTTCTTCGGCCGTCCGGCCTGTACGACGGACGGACTGGCCCTTCTGGCTCTCCACACGGAGGCCCCAGTCCTGCCCGGATACATGGTGAGACTCCCGGACGGACGGTACCGTCTGGTCATCGGTCCGGAGGTGGAGATCGTCCGCACCGGGGACAAGGACGCCGATGTCCTGGCCAATACCCAGCGCTTCACCGAGGTGATCGAGGAGACGGTCCGGCGCTATCCCGATCAGTGGCTCTGGATCCACCAGCGATGGAAGACCAAGCGATGCCAGATCCCCCGAAAAGAGTGAAGGGGAATGATTTGCGGCGACACGGTGCACCGGAAAATCCCCGAATCGACCGCCACAAATCAACGGGACTCCGTCACTGCGTATGGTAATGGAATTGGAATAGAGGAAGATGATGCCGTTGAACGTCAGGGGGGGAAAAAGATTCCCTGAGGAAGGAATCGAACGGATCCTGGTCCGCGGGACGAACTGGATCGGGGACGTGGTCATGACGCTCCCCGCCGTCGCCGCCATCCGGAAGAGATGGCCGGAGGCAAGGCTGTCGGTTCTGGCAAAACCCTGGGTCTCGGAGATCTACAGTCTCTGCCCCGATGTGGATGAGGTCATCTCCTTCGCCGAACCGGGTCGCCACAAAGGGATACTGGGAAGATGGCGCCTGGCCAGGGATCTGAGGGCCTGCGATTTCGATGCCGCGATCCTCCTGCAGAACGCGATCGAGGCGGCGATCCTGGCCCGCCTGGCCGGCATTCCCCTGCGGGCCGGGTACAACTCCGACGGTCGCGGATGCCTTCTGACCCACTCCGTCCGGAGAACGCGCGAGATCCGTCGGGTCCATCAGATCGATTACTACATCGAAATGGTCCGGGCGCTGGGGTGCGAGCCGGCAGGGCGCAACGTCCGTCTCCGGCCCGGTCCGGAATACGTCGAAACGGCGGCCAGACTTCTGGAGAAGTTCGAAATAGGGGATCGTGAGGGGCATCCGCTGATCGGCATCGCCCCCGGCGCGGCTTACGGCCCGGCCAAGCGATGGTTCCCGGAGCGCTTCGCCGCCGTGGCCGACCGCCTGATCGACGAAACCGGGGGCAGGGGAATCCTTTTCGGCAGCGGCCAGGACCGCCAGAGCACCGCCGAGGTGAACCGCCACAGCCGGCGGGGCCTCACCGATGTGGCAGGACAGACGGACCTGAGGGAGGCGATCGCCCTGATCGCCCGCTGCGATCTTTTCCTCTCGAACGATTCCGGCCTGATGCACATCGCCGGGGCCCTGGGCGTCCCGACGGTCGCGATTTTCGGATCGACCAATCCCGTCACCACATCGCCCGTAGGTGAAAAGAGCCTCATCGTCCACCACCCCGTGGCCTGCGGCCCCTGCCTGAAGCCGGTCTGTCCCACGGATTTCCACTGCATGGACGGCATCGGCGTGGACGAGGTCTACCGCACCGCGCGGGACCTCCTGACAGGCGCTTCTTCTCCCGAGAAAGTGTCCGTCACTTCCCCTCACGAAGCAACACGCCGCCTTGGGAGGAACGATTGATGGAACGGGGCAAAGGCCAGCCGGCCGTCTTTTTAGATCGCGACGGGACGATCAACGAGGAGAAGGGGTACCTCGACCGTCTGGAGAAGCTGTCGCTGATCCCGGGGACCGCCGAGGCGATCCGCCTGCTCAACAGTCGGGGAATGAAGGTCGTCGTGGTCACCAACCAGTCCGGCGTCGCCCGGGGATTCTTCGACGAGGCCTTCATCGGGACCCTGCATGCCCGCCTGACAGCGATGCTCAAGCAGGAGGGGGCTTCCCTAGACAGGATC
This sequence comes from Deltaproteobacteria bacterium, assembly GCA_021372415.1. GTDB lineage: Bacteria > Desulfobacterota > Syntrophia > Syntrophales > UBA5619 > JAKAFS01. The sequence goes on along the minus strand of JAJFUM010000427.1, from coordinate 6,456 downwards.
TACTACTGTCCCCATCATCCCACGGAAGGACAGGGGCCCTATCGTCTCCGTTGCGACTGCCGGAAACCGGCTCCGGGGCTTCTCCTCCGGGCCTGCGAAGAGCTGGGCCTTGATTCCACCCGCTCTTACATGGTAGGAGACACGCTCTACGACATCGAGGCGGGGGCCAGGGCGGGCATACGGGGAATCCTTGTCCGAACGGGCTATGGGAACGCGGCCGCCGAGACGCTCGCTGCTCCGGGGACAAACGGCGGGACCAGGGTGGTCCGGCCCGTCCATATCGCCGCCGATCTGCTCGAAGCCGTAAAATGGATCCTGGAGAGGGACGCGTCTTGAACATCCTGATCGTCAAACTGAGCGCCATCGGCGATGTCGTCCATACCCTGCCGTCCCTGGCCGCCCTGAGGCAATGCTATCCCGCCGCGCATATCACCTGGGTGGTCGAGGAGGCCGCCGCCGACCTGCTTGCCGGGCACCCTGCCCTGGACCGGGTCATCGTCTCCCGCCGCAAGTCCTGGGTGAAGCAGCTCCGAAGTGGCCGGATCGCATCTCCGCTCCGGGAGTTGAGGGCCTTTCTCCGGGAACTGCGAGAACGCCCCTACGATCTGGTCATCGATTTCCACGGTCTTCTGAAAAGCGCCGTCATCGTCGCGGCAAGCGGCGGTCGGCGCAGGCTCGGCTACGACAGCCTGCAGGAGCTGAGCGGACTCTTCTACAACGAAAAGATCCATGAGGACATGGGGAAGCACGCCGTGGACCGCTACCTGGACTTCGTGCATTATCTCCGCCGTGGGAGCGGGGACCGGAAGCCTGTTCCGGAGCGACCCCCCGAATTCATGCTGGCCATCGGCGAGAAGGAGAGGCTCAATGCCGCGGCCCTCCTCAGACGGCATGCGGGGACCCTGGGCATTGAAATCCGGGATGGGGAGGCCGGGACGGTCGGAGCTTTCGTAGCCATCAATCCCGTCGCCTTCTGGGAGACGAAATTGTGGGACGATGGGAGATTTGCCGAGTTGGGGGACAGAATCCGCCGGGAATTGAGGATCGGCGTGGTCATAACAGGCTCCGATGCGGAACGGATCGAGCGGATCGTCCGGCGGATGGAGACCCGGGCCGTCAATCTGGGCGGACAGACGTCCCTCCGGGAGTTGGCCTGCCTCTACCGGCAGGCGGCCCTCCTCGTGACGACCGATTCGGGCCCCATGCACCTGGCCGCTGCCGTCGGCACTCCGGTCATCGCCCTCTTCGGACCGACGGATCCCGTCCGGACAGGGCCTTACGGCCCCGGCCACCGGATCATCCGCGGCGAGATGCCCTGCATCCCCTGTTTCCGGAAACGTTGCGAAACCGGGGACTGCATGCGGGCCATCACAGTGGAGACGGTTTTTTCAGCCGTCAAGGAGATCTTGAACGAAGGGGGATTTTTACAGGGGATGGAGACGGGCTCGAAGACCCGCCAAGGTGGGAAAGGAGTGGGTGATGGGAATCAGTAAGGAGTTGTTGGAAATCTTGGCCTGCCCGAAGTGCAAGGGCGACCTGCGGCTCAACCAGGCCGGAGACGGCCTGATCTGCGAGAGATGCCGCCTGATCTATGAGATACGCGACGACATCCCGATCATGCTCATCGAAGAGGCAAAGCCCCTCAAGGAGTAGAAGGGGATCCCGGCGAGCCGGAGAGGATCTCGCCCAGGACCGCCTCAACCTGGGCAGTGCCCAGGTTTTCGAGGCAGCGGCTCACCCCGAGGCCATCGCAGCCTTTTTCCCCGCAGGGGATGCAGTCCATGTCCGATAAAGCGACCACGCGATGCTTCTCCCCGGGAGGGGCCCAGTAATACCACGGCGAGGGGCCGTAGAGGGTTACCGTGGGCGTCCCCACGGCAGCGGCGATGTGTGGGGCGGCGCTGTCGACACCGATGTGGAGAGGGCTGTGCCGCAGGACGCCAGCCAACTCCGCCAGCGTGGTTCTGCCGGCCAGGTTGCACGCCCCGGCCGAACAGGCCCCGATAAGGGCATCGGCCCGAGACCTCTCAGCCGGAGACCCTACGATGACAGAGGAGATGCCGTATGTCCGTCCCAGCCAGTCGATGACCTGCGCCCACTTCTCCATCCCCCACTCCTTGTAAGACCAGCGAGAAAAGGGGTTGATCGTCACCCAGGACGGGATTGCGCCTCCGACCGCCTGGATGCCGGCGCCGGCAGGACCCAGAGCTTCCGTCGTGATCCCCACGGCGGAAAGAATCCCTGCGGCACGGCTGAAAATGGCATCGGAGATCTGCAACCGCGGGATCGCCGAAACCGTTTCGATCCCAAAGGCGCGTAAGATCTGGAGGGACTGTTCGGCGGCCTCCTTGGCCCGTTTCTCATGAGGGGGCGGCGGTACGAGGTGGGTGAACAGGCGGTTCCTCGGCCAGGGAAGAGAAGCGTAATACTGGGCGGCACGAATCGGAGCACCCGTCAGGAAGGCCATGTACCCTCCCCGCTCATCTCCCCTAAGGTCGAAGACAAGGTCGAACCGTTCCCGCCTGAGAGCCCAAACGAGTTCGAGCGAGGCCCAGAGGGTCTTCAGGAAACCGGCCTTCCCCCCTGGGACCTCGAAGACCTTCAAGGGCCGGACATCCGCCGCAAGAAGAGACCCGCTTCCCTTCCTGAGCAGGACCGAGAGGGCCGCCCTGGGATAGGAGTCGCGGACGGCCTGGAGCGTGGGCAGCGACCAGACCACGTCACCGATGTCCCCCAACTGGATGATCAGGATCCGTTCAACCTGACGCGGTTTATCGAAGCGATTGGCGATCTGCATGGTCCGACTTCATGGAATCGGAGGCTGGGGCGTATACTCCGGAACGAATTCATTAAGCTTCTTCTTGATGGCCTCGGCGTCAAGGCGCTCGGCCGCGGCATAGAGCCCCGTCAATTGCGCATCCAACCGGGCTATCCGTTCATCGGGGGTGGAGCAGGCATCGGTGTGGGAAGCGGCGCGCAGGACCATGATCTTGTCGTGTCCCGTCGGGACCACCCCTTCCCCTGAGGTCATCAGTTCCTCATAGAGCTTCTCTCCCTGCCTAAGGCCCGTGAAGATGATCTTGACGTCATTGGGCTCCCTGCCGGAAAGCCGGATCAGATCCCTGGCCATATCGGCGATCCTGACCGGTTTTCCCATCTTGAGGATAAAGATCTCTCCTCCCTCCCCCATTGCACCGGCCTGGAGGATCAGTTGACAGGCCTCGGGGATGGTCATGAAGTAGCGGGCAACCTCCGGGTGGGTGACTGTCACTGGGCCTCCCTGCTCGATCTGCTTCAGGAAGACGGGGATCACGGAGCCCGAGGACCCCACCACGTTCCCGAACCGGACGGCCATGAAGCGGGTGGGACCAGCCCCCTCCAAGGCCGGCAGGAACAGTTCCGTTACCCGTTTGCTGGCCCCCATGACGTTGGTCGGCCGGACGGCCTTGTCCGTCGAAACGAAGACGAACCGCTCTGTCCCATTCCTGCGGGCCATCTCCATGATTACGCGGCTTCCGAGGATGTTGTTGAACACCGCCTCCCAGGGATTGTTCTCCAGCATGGGCACATGCTTGTAGGCTGCCGCATGGAAGACCACCTGGGGATGGTATCTCTCGAAGACGTCGGTCATGAGTTTATCATCCTGGATGCGGCCCAGAACGGCCCGGCAACGGTCGAAGTTTAACTCGTTGCGGAGCGCCAGTTCAACATAGAAGAGGTTGGCCTCGCTGGCATCGACCAGGATCAGGGTCTGCGGCTGAAAGCGGACGATCTGCCGGCAGAGCTCGGCCCCGATCGACCCCCCGCAACCGGTCACCAGGACGGTCTTGCCTTCGAGATACCCCTGAATCCCCTGCATGTCGAGCTGCACCGTTGACCGCCCCAGGAGGTCCTCGTAATTGACATCCCGCAGGGCCTTGATGCTGACCCGGCCGTCGATGATCTCGCCGATGCCCGGCAGGGTCTTGTAAGGAATCCGACAGGCCTTACAGGTCTCGACGATCCGCCGCATCTGATCCCCCGTGGCGGAGGGGATGGCAATCAGGATCTCCATGACGGCTTCGTCTTCGATGATCTTGGCCAGTTGGTTCAACGGCCCTAGGATCGGGATGCCGTGGATCGAGCGGCCCTGTTTCTTCCGGTCGTCGTCGATGAACCCGACGACCTGATGGGGGAGATCGTCGTTTTCCATGATCTCCCGCAGGATCTTCTCGCCGGCGGCCCCGGCGCCGATGATCAGGATACGCTGCTTGCGCCCGCCAGGCGGGACGAAGATGACATGGCCGTTCCGATTCAGTCGCCGGTAGAAGGTCCGGATGACCATGCGCAGGCCGCCGATCAAAAGGAAGGTGAGACCGCCGTCCATGAGAAAGACGGCCCGCGAATAGCCCTGGAAACGATAGGTGATGAGGATGAAGGCCATGATCAGGAGCGTCGATGTGGCGGAGGCCTGCAGGAGCCGCCAAAAATCCCGGGTGCTCGTGTAACGCCACATCCCCGTATAGAGGCCGAAGGGGAAGAAGACGCATAGCTTTACGAGGGGAATGACGATCAGCAGCACCTTGAGCTGGCTGAGGAACGGCTCCTCCACGGAGAATTCGAAACGGAACAGGTAGGCCAGGGTCAACGAGGCAGCAAAGAGGAGCGCATCGCTCAGGAGCATCAGGTAAAAATGGATGTTTTTCAGCTGCACTCTCATGACGGATCCACCCTATGAAGGCTGCAGATTGACCCTATTGCGGACATGGGAGGCCAGTCCTGTGAACCCGGCCAAACAGACCGTCAAGAAAATCAGAACCGACCAGAGACCGTAAGGATAGGCGATCAGGACCAAGGCCCCGACGACGACCTGCACGGCCCCATACAGCAAGGTGACCTTCCAGTGGGCGACGCCGAACTGATTGGCCAGCAACTGGTAGAGGTGGCGGCGGTGCGACTGCGTGAGGTTCTCACGATCCCGAAGGCGGACGGCCATGGTCGTCAGTTCGTCGGCATAGAAGGGGAAGAGGAGGCCCGCCAGGCAGACCATCTCCAGATAATCCCGGGAAAGCGTCACCACCAGGCAGGCGAATATGAAACCCAGAAGGATGCTGCCCACGTCCCCCATGAAGACCTTCGCCCTGGGCAGGTTGAAGGGGAGATAGCCCAGGCAGGCCAGGGAGATGCAGACTGCGAGCAGCGAAAGCGGCACCTGGAACGCGTCCTGGGGTCCACGGTTCAGGGCGTAGACGCCCATGAATCCGAAGGCGATCGCTCCGCTGAGGCCGGCAATCCCGTTGATCCCGTCCATGAAATTGAAGAAATTCGCCGTCCCGATCATGAAAACAAAGATCCCCATCAGGATCAACAAAAAAATGAGCGGGTCGGAACCAACCACGGAACGATACTGGATGCTCAGGCGGGGCAGGAGGGGGAAAAGGGTCATCAGGGCGGCCAGGATCTGGAAGAGGAGACGGAACCCAACCGAGATCCGGAGATAATCCCCGTAAAGGCTCACGGCGGAGACAAGGATCCCGGCAAACAGGAAGGTGGTCGGGATCCGAAGCGTCAGCCCCGCCAGGATGAAGGCCGCCAGGATACCCACCCCGCCGCCGCGGGGGGTCGGAACGCTATGGGAACTGCGTTCGTTTGGCACATCGAGCAGGTGTTCCCTGAAGGCGATGCCGGCGATGAGCCAGGCCCCGAGTGCCCCCAGGGCCGTACAGGACAGGAACAGCAGGACCGTCCGGTGCTGGGCGATCAACTCGACGAGATCTGTCAAAGTCGAGGTCGGATCCTGGATCATAGGTCGCCTGAGAGCCTCATCTGGGCCACGGTCTCCCGCCAGCCCGCCACCAAATCGTATCGTGGGACAAAACCGATCTGTCTGCAAAAAAGTCCCCCGTCCACAGCCACATCCTCGGTGTAGGTGTCGATCATCGCCCGCGCCACGGAGGGACGAACACCACAGATCCCGGCTCCTTTCTCGAGAATGCCCGCCAGGCCGCGGACCGGGCCCAGGGGCAATCTCAGACGCGGCGGCCTGCGATCAAGGGCTGCGCAGAGGGCCCCGATGATGGCCTCGACGGTATAGACCCGGCCATCGGTCACGTTGAAGATCCGGCCGGCCGCCGCTGGATGCCCGGCCGCCAGGAGGGCCGCCCGGGCCACATCCCCTTCGTAGACCAGTGTGCGCCGGTTTTCCCCGCTTCCCACCGGAACGAAACGGCCCCTGGCCAGGGACTGCACCAGACGCCGGTAATTCCCCTTGATCCTCGGGCCGTAGACCGCAGCGAAGCGCAGGACCGTCCCGATCGGCCGGCCATCTCCCCTCCTGGCCTCCAGCACGATCTTCTCGGCGGCCAGTTTGGTCCGGGCGTAGAATGTCCTGGGCTGAGGCGGCGTCTCCTCCGTCAGGATCCGGCCTGCAGAGGGCCCATAGACGGCGATCGTGCTGAAGTAGACGACCCGTCCGAC